>NZ_JBFUPK010000001.1:1710407-2052489 GCF_041355105.1 Terriglobus sp. RCC_193
CTGCCAGACCTTCTACACCACCTACAACCTGGACTCGTACAGTGCCAATGCCTTCGGGTGGAACGTAGGCTTCGGTCTCACCTATAAGCTCAGTGAGTTCTCCAGCGAACGCCTCTTCGTAGACGCCCGCTACCACTGGGTGCCCATCAAGGATGACGGTTTCAGCCAGGACCCGTTCTTCCCTTTCAACCGTCGCCACACGGGCTACATCCCGGTCACCTTCGGCATCCGCTTCTAAACCACTACATTTCTAAACCGCTACATGAGAAAACCCTGCCCGGAATCCACCGGGCAGGGTTTCTTATGTCTGCAATTCATATCTTGGCCTATGCGGAAGCCAGCTTACCGCTCAAAGCAAGTGAAGCTCGCAAAGCATCGTTGATGCGCGTCTGCCAACCATCACCACTGGCACGCAGTGCGGCCAGCACATCAGCATCCAGTCGAATCTTAATGGCCTCTTTCGTATCCTCTTGTACGCTTCCCACCGGTCTACCTGGACGACGCCGAGCAACAATACGCTCCGGTGTATGGACCTGGGCGAATCTGACTGCCTTGGCTTCGGCTAAGGATTCACGCAATCCGGGCAAAGACTGGCCGGCGTCCTTTTCGATCGCGCGGGCAACCTTGCTCACATTCATCTTCTTCAGTGTCTTCATATTCAACTCCGCTTGATCTCTTGGGCTTTTACGCTCGAGCGAACCGTCTTGGAATACACCATCACCAGGAGCACAATTTCATTGTCTGCAAGATGGAAGTAAATCACCCGCACACCGCCCCGCTTACCGGTCCCCCTGCGAGCCCAGCGGACCTTGCGAGCACCATCCGCACCAGAGATTACATCACCGGCGTCCGGGTTTTCGGCAATCCAATCGATGAATGCCTCCCGCTCGGAATCGTTCCACACAGCCTTGGCCTGCTTTTGAAACTCCGCAGTTTCCACGACCGTGTGCATAGATTAAATGTACACCCAATAAATGCAGCTAGAAAAGAGACGGCGATGACTTAGCGATTTTCGTGAAAGGAATATTCAAACATTCGTCCCAGGATGTTCCCCGCCAGATTCCTCATCGCATCCAACATCCGCTTTCCACCGCATCCATCCGTTAGCCTGAAATCAGTTCAACTTTTCTGGAGCTCTGTTGTCGCTGCGCCGTTCTGCATCCCTTTGCCTTGCCCTTGCCGCCGTCACCGTCAGCCTTCAGGGCTGCAAGCATTTTCGCCGCCAGGAAGAAGCGCAGAAAAAAGCGCAGACCGCTGCCGTAGCCAAAGCACAGAAAAAGCCAGCCCCCGAACCGCTCGGCCCTCCCATCGACACGGCAAACGACTACGCCTACCGCATCTTTCAGCGCACCGCCTCCACCGGCATGATCGCCGTCGTCGTCCGTGGCAATGAAACATGGATGGCCGGTTACGGCCACGTCTCCCCCGCAAACCACGACACGCCGCAGGCTGACACTCTCTTCCGTCTCTGCTCCATCTCCAAAATTCTCGCCACCGACCTGCTCTCGAAGCTCGTCGCCATGAAGAAGGTTTCACTCGACGACCCGCTGCAGAAATACGCGCCGCAAAACATGACAGTCCCCACCATGACGGTGCGCGGCCCTGCGGATCGCCCGGTCGAATTGATTGACCTGGCCACACACACCGCAGGGATGCCGCGTGAAATCGCCTACCCGCCGCAAGGCGCAGCGCACTTTACCTTCCCGGACTCCGACTACCGCTGGCAGTGGCTGCCAGCCTTCCGGCTCCGCTCACAACCCGGCACGGCAGCGCATTATTCCAACATCGGCTTTGACCTCCTCGGCGACGCCATCGCCTCCGCCAGCGGCATGAGCTACCACCAGTTCTTCCAGCAGCAGACGGCGCAGCCGCTCGGCCTGAAAGACACCACCCTCACGCCCACACCGGACGAGTGCAGCCGCCTGATGGGTGGCATGCATGAACCCATCGAATGCACCGACACCCAGGCCGCCGCTGGCTCCGGAGGCATGTACTCCACCGCCAACGACATGGCAAAGGTGCTGCGCTACTTCCTCAACCTTCCCGGCGTCCCCGTCCACGCGAACGAACTCGCCACCCAGACCGTCATCGACCCTACCAGCCTCCGCAGCATCCAGGGCCTGGGCCACGCCGGCCTGCCCGACGGCCTCGGCCTCGGCTGGATCGAAATCAACAAGGACTACGGCCCTTCGCGCATCGTGCAGAAAACCGGCGGCGGCGCTGGCTTCCAGACCTACATCGCCCTCAATCCCGCCCGCCACACTGGCATCTTCTTCGCCCGCACCGACGGTCGACGCCCCGGCGGCAACATGTTCCGCGAAGCCAACGACATGCTCCTCGCCCTGGTCGGCCTGCCGCCTGTCCCCGAGGACATGAACGACCCCGAGCGCGAACTCACCGCCGAGGAACTCCGCGCCGCCAACGCCAAACTCCGCGGCATCCGTCATGGCAAGGCCGCAGCAAAAACCAAGGCTGCGAAACCAGCCCATGCCACAACAGCAGCGAAGCCGTCCGCAGCTCCCGCAAAACAGGCAAGGCGAACCACCACGGCCCGCCAGCGCACAGCCAAACCGAAGCCACACACCGTCCGCCGCAAACAGCGATAACCAAATCCCCAGGTATGGAAAACCAAAACCGGGCAACCCCAGGTAATTGGAAGGCCAAACCGGGTGGCCCAGGTGCGCGAAGCTCACCTGGGCCATCGCGCTTCAGCGCGATCTTACGGTCGAAAGACCGTCATTCTGAGCAGAGCGAAGAATCCCGACGACCCGTCCCGCAGCACAACCGCCCATTCCTTCCGCTGTACAAAACCAAACCAGCTTCGCAACGCGAAGCTCATACGAACGAAGTTCGTCCACGCGTAGCGTCGAGAACGGTACGAAGTACTGTGGAAACCCCATAAGCGATACTGATACTCCATGCGCACCGGCCAGCCCAACCCCGAAGTGGAACCAAGCCTGGCCGAAGCCTCCGAGCTGAAGCGCAACACGGCCCTCCGCAGCGTCCTCGCGGCCAGCGGCATCACGCTGCTCAAAATCATCACGGGGCTCTCCACCGGTTCCCTCGGCATGCTCAGCGAGGCGGCGCACTCCGGCATCGATCTCATCGCCTCCTGCCTCACGCTGTTCAGCCTTCGCCTCTCCGACCTTCCCGCCGACGAAGACCACACCTACGGCCACGGCCGCGTGGAAAGCCTCTCGGCTTTCATCGAAACCGGATTCATGCTGGCCTCGTCCATCTGGATCATTTATGAGGCGGTCCACCGCATCCTGCGCTACGCCCACGGCCAGAGCCTCGACCTGCAGACCTCCATCTGGCCCGTGTTGGTCCTCCTGCTCTCCATCGCCGTGGATTACACACGCTCTCGTGTCCTCGCCAAAGTCGCACGCGAATCCCACTCGCAGGCGCTCGAAGCCGAAGCCCTCCACTTCGGCACGGACATCTGGTCCAGCGCAGCGGTTCTCACCGGCCTCCTCGCAGCCTTTCTCGGCAAACGCCTCGGCATCGCCGCGCTCGAACTCGCCGATCCCATCGCCGCCCTGATCGTCTCGCTCATCATCCTGAAGGTCACCTACACACTCGCGCGCGAAACCGTCGACGCCCTGCTCGACGCCACCACCCCGGAGATGCGCAAGCAACTCGTCGACGCCATCCGCGCCGTCGAAGGTGTCGCCTCTGTCAACGACCTCCGCATGCGCCGCGCTGGCACGCGTTACTTCGCTGATGTCGCCATCGGCATCCGCCGCAACACCACCCTCCAGCGCTCGCAGCAGATCGTCGCCGCCGCCACTGAAGCCGTGCAGCAGACCATGCCCGGCACCGACGTCGTCATCCGCACCATCCCCTACGCGGGCCGCAGTGAAAGTGTCTTCGACCGTGTCCGCGCCGTCGCCCTGCGCAACAACCTCTCCATCCACGACGTCTCCGTGCAGGACGTCGAAGGTGGCCTGGCCGTGGAACTCCACCTCGAACTCCCCGAGCACATGCAGCTCCGCGAAGCCCACGACACCGTCACCCGCATCGAGTCGGAGATGAAGCAGGAAGTCCCGGAAATCCGCTCCATCATCACGCACATCGAGTCGGAAGAAAGCACGATCGAGGCGGCGGTCCTACTGCAGCACGACCGCGACCTGGAAGACGCCGTACGCCGCGCCGCCGCAGGCTTTCCGGAAGTATTGGACGTCCACAACATCGTCACCACACGCAGCGGCGATCACCTGCAGATGAGCTGCCACTGCACCATGCACGACGACCTGTCGATGGGCGTCGTCCACCGCGTCATCACCCAGATGGAAGCCGCCTTCCTCCGCGAACGCCCCGAGGTCGACCGCCTCCTCATCCACCCCGAACCAGCCACCGACAACGACCGCTGAAAGACGATTGCCGCTAAGGTGCAACCTCGCCGGCAATGTTCGCTGGCTGCACATTCTGGGGCTTGAAGTCCGCCAATGGGCCCAGCGGAAGAATCATGCGCAGCGAATTCATAATCGACAGCAGATCGATCCCCTCCTGCGCCAGCGCACCCTGCAGAGGCGGCAACAAGCCAAAGGCTGCCGCGATCATGCCGCCAAGACTGAGCGCCATGCCGCCCACAGCGCTCTCCAGCGCAATCCGCCGCATGCGATGCCCGATATGAATCAACTCATCCACGGCTTCGAGCGAAGACTGCAGAATCACCGCCCCTGCCGCCTCCGCCGTGATATCGCTGTTCACCCCCAGCGCCACGCCCACCGTCGCTGTCATCATCGCAGGCGCATCGTTGATGCCGTCCCCCAGATACAGCGTCGGCGCCTCCGCCGTCAGTTTTCGAACAACCTCCACCTTTTGCTCCGGGCTCATGCCGCCGTACACCTCGGTAATGCCCATCGCCTCTGCAAAGGCCACGACCTCCTGCGGACGATCACCCGACAGCAGCACAATCCGCTCAATCCCATGCCGCATTCCCACGTGGCGCAGAAACGACTTCGAGTCGGGCCGCGGCTGGTCGTGAAAGCGAAACACTCCAGCCAGCAACTCATCCACAAGCACAATGCACTCCAACCCTGGCACAATCGGCGGCAGCTGCTCGCGCATCGCGGGCGGCAACTTCCCGCGCCCTGTCACCGTCAACCGATGTCCCGCGATCACGCCCGATAGCCCTCTACCCGGCAGCTCCGACACCTCGCTCACCGCGGGCAGAACAACGCCGTCGTCCGCCGCCCGTTCGCGGACGGCATCGGCCAGTGGATGCTTCGAGTAGCGCTCCACCGCCGCCGTCATTCCCAGCAGCCGTTCGCGGCTCCACCCGCCAAGCGCAACGATCTCGTGCAGCAGAGGCTTGCCATACGTCAGCGTCCCGGTCTTGTCGACGACCAGAATGCGGCAGCCATCCAGCTTCTCCAGGATCGACGGATCTTTCACCAATATCCCACGACTCGCCGCCACCGAGATCGCCCCAATCACCGCCACCGGAATCGCCAGCAGCAGCGGGCATGGCGTTGCAATCACCAGCACTGCAAGAAACCGCTCCACCGAATGCGACACCAACCCGCTCACCAGCGCAATCCCAACCGCCAGTGGCGTATACCAGCTCCCCAGCCGGTCACCCAGCCGACGAATCTTCGGCCGCTGCTGCTCCGAATCACGTAGCACCGCCACAATCCGCGCATAGCGCGAGTCCGCAGCCGGCCTGTCTGACCGAATCGTCAGCACAGCATTGCCATTAATCGCGCCTGAAAGCACAGACGCACCCACTGTCTTCTCGATCTGGTACGGCTCCCCCGTCAGGTACGACTCGTCCATGCTGCCATCGCCCTCGACCACCGTGCCGTCCACCGGGCAGATCTCATGTGGAAAGATGCGCAGCCGCTGCCCAGGCACAATGGTGTCGATTTCGACATCGACCATCACGCCATCGTCCTGCAGCTTATGAGCCACTTGCGGCATGCGTCTGGCCAACGCCGACAGTACGGACGATGCCCGCCGCGTCGCGTAGTCCTCCAGAGCCTCGCCACCTGACAGCATCAGGATCACAATCGCCGCAACCCAGTACTGCCCCAGCGCAGCCGCTACCGTGATCGATAGCACCGCCAACACGTCCACACTGAAATTGCCCCGCAGAATCGCCAGCAGGGGGCGAAGGACAATCGGCACTCCAGTTGCCACAACGCCAGCCAAAAGCGCGGCTCGCCCTGCCGTCGCCTGGTGAAGAGGCCAGATCAGCAATGCGGCAAGTGCCATGACACTGCCGATGAGGATGGCAACCGCCACCGAAGAGATACGGGTCGCCACGTCCTCTAACCATTTCATGACGGAAATCATAACCTTGCAGCGACCTGGCCCGGCACGGATTCACACCCAGCCATCTACAACCCACGTGCAGCCTCTCAGAGTTCAGATCAAGCCCGTGAGAAAACGGCGCTCCCGGGAAGAACAACCAGAGGACCAAGGGCCCGCTCTAACTTCCTCACGGCCCGATAAGATACCCACAGTGAAGATCCGCATCCGTTACCACGACAACTCAGGCGAACTCTCCGCCGGAGCCGCTCGCGCCTTTCGCATCGGCACCACGGTCCTCGCCATGTCCACCGTGGCCCTGTTCTCTGCGCTCATCACCATGCGCCTCGCAATCCACACGGGCGAAGTGGAAACGCCAAGCCTCACCGGCATGACGCTTGAAGAGGCCGCGAATGCCTCCAACAATCGCAAACTCAATCTCACCGTGGAGAACCGCTTCTACTCCACCACCGTCCCCGCCGGACGTGTCCTCTCGCAATCGCCCGCCGCAGGGGCCACCGTCCGCAAGGGCTGGCACATGCGCATCACGGAAAGCCTCGGTCCCCAGCGCGCCACCATCCCTGACACCGTGGGCATGTATGAGCGTGACGCAGGCATGGCCATCCGCCGTGCCTCACTGGACCCCGGAACCACGGCCCACCTGCCCTCACCCGGCCCGTCGGACATCGTGCTGGCGCAGACGCCACCCGCCAACGCCGAGGGTGTCGATAAGCCCGAAGTCAGCCTCCTGCTCACCGAACCCTACACGGCACAACCCAAGGCATGGGTCATGCCCAACCTCGTCGGCCTCAGCTACTCCGCCACCTCCGCCCGCATGCGCGACATGGACCTCCGCGTCTACGCCATCGTGCCGCAGCCCGCCACCCCCACCACAGACCCCGGCATCCCGGCACCACCGCCCGTTCCCATGGTCCCGGCAGGCTATGTCCTCTCACAAACTCCAGCCGCAGGCGCCCGCGTCACCGCCGCAGAGATAGCCAAGGTCAAGATGAGTGCCGCAGCCGCCCTCTCCGACCCGACAACCCTGATCACGCCAACTCCCGCGCATTAACCCGACCACCAACAAACCTGGACCAGGCACGAAGTCGGGTGCCCCAGGTTCGCGAAGCTAACCTGGGTTATCGCGAAGCGATCCAGCGCACAGAGTGATCCCGCGCAGAGTGTGTACCCAGCGAAGCTCAACGGTAAAGACTGTGTTCTCGATGCTGTCAAAAGGAAGCCGGACCAATCCGAGGTACAGACTCTGTTCTCGATGCTGTCAAAAAGAAGCCGGACCATTCCACAACCACAGCAACAAGCGCCAAAGGCGCGCCGAGATATTAGCCTGGGCCGAAGGCCCAGGTAGGCCGCCATCGAAGAGCAAAGGGCCAAAGGCCCGCCCTATCTGGTTTAGTGGAAATTATGCTCGTAGCCGTATCCTGAAACCAGCGTGAACTCAAAGACCCAACCCGCCATCTCCCCCGCGCGCGACGCCGCGATCCAGATCCTCTACCGCGTCATGTCCAGCGCAGCACATTCCGACGATCAGTTGCACTCCCCCGCCGTCAGTCGCCTATCCCCTGAAGACCGCAACCTGACCACCGCCCTCGTCCTCGGAGTCCTCCGCTGGCAGTTGCAGCTCGACACCGTGATGCGCCCCATGCTCCAGCGCCCGGACGCGGAACTGCACGAAGCCGCGCTGCTCGCCCTCCGCCTCGGTATCTTTCAGTTGCTGCACATGGACCGCATCCCGCCCCACGCCGCCATCAACGAAAGCGTCGAGATGGCGCGCGCCAACGGAGCCGCTCACGCCGCCGACATGGTCAACGCCATCCTTCGCCGCGTCCAGCGAGAAAAGGATGCGCCCAAACGCACACCGCTGATCGTCACCATGACACCCGAAGAGCAGGCGCACCCCGAGTGGCTGCTGGCACGCTGGCGCAAGAACTTTGGCGCCGCCGCCACCCGCCGCATCGCCGCCTACGACCAGCAGGAGCCGCCCTCCGGCATGCTCTTCCCGCCGGAAGAAGGCCTTCCCCAGATCGACGACGGCTCACGCCTCATTGCTGAAATCACAGCCGCTGCCGTCTCCAGCCCGAAACGAATTCTCGACTGCTGCGCCGCTCCCGGCGGCAAAACGGCGGTGCTGGCCATGCGTCACCCCCAGGCAGAGATCATCGCCTGCGACATCAACCCGAAGCGCCTGGAAGCCATGCGGAAACGGATGGACCGCTCCGAATCTACAAAGCACGTCAAGACGCTTCTGGCCGACATGACCGACCCGCCAGCCGAACTGCAAACCGGAAACTTCGACCTCATCCTGTGCGATGCACCCTGCAGTGGAACTGGAACTCTTTCCCGCAACCCCGAGATTCGCCATAGGTTACGAGCAAGCGATCTACCCCGCCAGGCCGACCGGCAAAAAGCGATCCTGACACAAGCCCTGCAGCTTCTCGCACCCACCGGACGTCTGGTCTACTCCACCTGCTCATTGGAGCCAGAGGAAAATCTGGCAGTCGTACAGGCCGTAACCTCTGCCGGAACCTTTCGCACAATCGACGTCGCTCCCCTGCTTCCAGAGTCCGCTTCATCCGCAGCAGTCGACGGCACGCTCCGAACGCTCCCCGGCACCCACCCCTGCGATGGCTTCTTCGCAGCCCTGCTGAAGAAAAGCACCTAAGGCTCTCCCGGAGAAAAAGCACCTAAGGCCCGTGTCATTCTGAGCGAAGCGAAGAATCCCGACGAACTCTCATCCTGCCAAGGCCTCTGGAAGTTTCCAGCCACAACCCAAACCAGCTTCGCGCAAAGCGAAGCTCCTACGGTCGAAAGACCGTCATCCTGAACGAAGCGAAGCGGAGCTGAAGGACCTGCATTCCCTCACCTCTCTACGAAGCTTCGCGGCAACCCACACCGTGCCGCCCCACCCGTTACTTCATCTTGATCCCCGCCGGAATAAAGCTCTCCCCCTTCAGATACGCCCCCAGGCGAACCGGGCTGCCGTGCTCAATCGTGATCGTCCGTTCCATCCTTTCCCCCGGCTTGAGGGAAAACGGAATCTCCGGTGGCGTCACCATCCTGCCATCCACTCCCGGCTCCATCCACACCTCAAACACTCCGGCCTGCGCGCTCCGCCCCTGGTTTTCAATGGTCAGTGTCGCCTGCGTCGGACTCACCGCCGTCAGCCGACGCGCCACCAACGGCGTATCGATGTCCAGCCCCATGCCCTTCACCCATTCCGGATTCCACACCGCCTTCTCCGGGTGAACCTGGTTACCGGATGAATCCATGTTGTCCTTCTCCGTTAACTTGTCGTAGTACGCAACCCACACTCTGCACCAGCATTCGTTATCGTGAATCGCATTGCCCGTGGGCAGTCCCGGCGTCTGGTTCAGAAATCCCACCAGTTGCGGATAACGGCTGCGCCACGGTTCTTCCTTGTACGGCATGGCCTTCAACCGGTTCAACAGTGCCGGATTGGTGCCATCAAAATAGGCCTTTTGCCACCCCATGCCACGCGCGTCAAAGTGGACGCCAATGTCGTCGTCCACAAACCTGTTCTTCTCCAGAATGTTGTCGTTGCCGCCGCCAATCTTCACACCGCGAGCAGCTCCCCGAATCACATTTCCAACCACAAACGACCCACTGGATTCGTCGTCCAGATAAATCGCGTTGATATCCCCCAGCCCCAGGTTGTGAAAGTAATTGCCGCGCACCGTGTTGCCGCGCTCCGTCGTATCCGCACCAATGTAGTAGGCGCTCGCATCGGCCGTCTCCATCGCCACCGTATGCAGCTCGTTCCCCTCAATCAAATGTTCATTGCCATGTACCCAGATGGCGAAGTGCGGCGCATGGTCAATCGTGTTGCCGATCACGCGGTTCCCCACGCCCCACACATTGACTCCCGGCGTATACGTCCGCGACCAGCGAGCATAGTCGTGAATATGATTGCGTGCCGCAACATGCCCGGCAGCCGTAAGGGTCTTGCGATCACCGCCATCCAGAACAATGCCGCCATCGCCCGTTGTACGAATCTCCGAGTCTTCCACTGCATCTTCAACTCCACCGCGAATCACCACGCCTGTGTTGCCGACGTTGGCAATGCTGCAATGTTCCATGCGGTCATGACTGCCGTCATGTATCACAATTCCATCCGCGCGCGTCAGCTCAAATGCAATATCGCGGAACTCCACATACGACGCGCCTTCCATACTCACCAGCGGCGTATCCAGCAGTGAAACCTCCGCCGTTCCGGCAGCAATCGCAGACGGCGGCCAGAAGTACAACACACCCGCCGCGCGATCCAGATACCACTCACCCGGTTCGTCCAGTTCCTCCAGCACATTCACCACCTGCCAGCGTTGCCCGGCCCGGTAGTTGTAATTCGGATTGGGTGCTGCGGTTTCGATGACATGATGTGTCGCATCAATGGAGGCGATGCGCTCGTAATGATCGGCCCAGTCGTAATACCAATAGCCGTGTACCCACGCATCAGCGGCCTTCGTCCAGCGCGCCGCACGTTCGCCCTCATACACAAACTGGTTCTGCGCTTTATCTTTCGTGGCTGCATCCGTGTAAGCCCAGCCAACGTTCGGCCAGCGCGCCAGCGTCATCGGCTGGCCATTGAAAAACAACTCCAGCGCGGCAATGTGCGGTCGCCCCATGCCACGCGAAACCATCTCTCCGTAGTTGGTGATCCCCTGCGCGCGCAGGTCGGCGCGCAAAATCTCTCCCCGCCACTTCTTGAACCTGCTTATCGGCGCGCCACCAACCATCCGCACCTTCTCTTCCGCCACAGCGCGATAGACCACCGGCGCTGCCGCAGTCCCGCTATCCGCTGCCGTAAGCGCAAACGTCGTGGTTCTGCGGTAGTCACCACCCCGCAGCCAGATCGTGATGGACACATCATGCTTCGCCGCACGCGCTGCATCCCGTGCCCGTTCCAGTGACGCAAACGGCCGAGCCTTCGTACCAGGATTTGTGTCCGCCCCTTTCGGCGAAACATAAAACTCCTCACCACAAACCTGCACCGCAGAACAAAGCGCCAAAAGAACAACAACCGCAAAACGCCGCACATACGTCAAGATCAAAGGAAGCCCCCGGATACGCATCCCCTGCCGTCGCCACGCAACATTCCTGCCCGCGTGCAAACAGTCGCGAATGACCCAGCAATTCTGTCACGCTGTCCATATCCCAGTCAGTACCGACAAACACCACGGCAAAATCGTTCCAATTTCTGAAACCCGCTTTTATGACGGACACTCAAAAGCGGTTTATGCAAGAATTTCTTCGACGATTTGTCGAATCAGAGTCCGTCCGTTCGTCGACAGAGTGAAGGCGGCCAACTCCGACCCGCCTGAACAAGGTGCCAGATGTTGTTTTTCCGCGATTTGAGAATTGCCGTGCGTTCCCTGGCGCGAGTTCCCGCGCTGTGGATTACCGTCGCTCTTACGTTGGCCTTGGGTATCGGTGCCAACGCCGCCATCTTCAGCGTAGTGCGTGCCGTGCTGCTTCGTCCGTTGGCAAATGCCGACGAGAATCGGCTGCTTTATCTGCGCCAGAGCGCCCCGGGTATCGGTCAGGAGAACGCAACGTTCTCTGTCCCTGAGATTAAGGACATTGGCACCAGACTCAAATCCATTACGAAACTCGGCACATTTTCCGAGGTCGATTTCACGGTAGTCGGCCTGGGCACGCCACGCGAAATTCCAGCGGGCGTGGTGGACGGAAACTACTTCGAGGTCATGGGCCTGCACCCCGTGCTCGGACGCCTGCTGACTCCAGCCGATGACGGTCAGAATGCCGCCGGAGCTGTCGTGCTGACCTATCACTTCTGGAGGACATCGCTGCACTCCGATCCAGCCGTGATCGGAAAGACGGTGCGGCTTGAGGGTCCCACCGGTGCACGCTCGGCGACGGTGGTCGGTGTTCTGGAGCCATCCGTTCCTTATCCCGTGGCGACTGAGATCATCGCGAACCTCGTCACCAGCCCGCATCACCTCTCCGCCACCATGGTGACGGGGCGCGAGCATCGCATGACAGAAGTCTTCGCACGGCTGTCTCCCAACGCCACCGTGGACAATGCGCGTGCGGAACTGCGAACCGTGTACGGCGCGATGGTGGCCGCGCATCCAGAGGTCTACAAGCCGGAGAACCACTTCCGAATCGACGTAACGCGCATGCACGAACAGATCAACTCACGAGCCAATACCATCTTGTGGATCCTGTTCGCGGCTTCGGGCCTGCTCTTCGTCATTGCCAGTTCGAACGTTGCCAATCTGGTGTTGGCGCGAACCGTGCGCCGCGAATCGGAGCTGGCCATACGCTCGGCACTGGGCGCAAGCAATGCTGTCCTGCGCCGTTCTCTGTTGGCTGAGAGTCTCGTCCTGTGCGGCAGCGGAGCAGTCGCCGCAATAGCCCTCGCCATACCGATGGTGGCCGTGCTCGGGCGTTATGCATCACGCTTTTCCGTGCGCGCCAACGACCTCACGCTCGATTTCAGCATGGTGTGGTTTGGGATTGGGCTGGCGTTGGTGGCGTCCGTCTTTCTGGCATTCATTCCGCGGCTCCCCTCGGCAGACTCACCCCAGGGTGGCCTCACCGGCCGTGGAGCGCGCGTAGCCGGCGGCAGCAGCCGGCGTCTTCGCATCTTTGCGGTCACGCAGATCGCAGCTTCGTTCGTGCTGCTCGCCGGAGCATGCGTGCTCATGAAGACTCTCTTTGTGCTGGAGCAGACGCGGCCGCCATTCGCCTCAGCCAACGTTCTGGCAGTGAATCTTCCACTCATGTCCTACGGCAAAACACCCCTGCAGGTGGATGAGTTCTATCGCGAAGTGCAACGTCGTGTCAGCGCGCTGCCCGGAGTAGAACGCGTGTCCTCAGGGTTCGGTACTCCCTGGCGCGATGATCGTGGCCTGGGTATCAGCTTTCAATTTGCCGCGGAAGGCGCCAAACGCGAAAACGGCCAGGATTTCCGCGCAAAGTTCCGGGTCGTATCGCCCGGATTCTTCGATACCTTCGGTGTCCCGCTTCAGGAGGGTCGCGACTTTAAAGACAGCGACCGCGACGGTTCCGAACGAGTCGTCATCATCAGTCAAAGTCTTGCGAAGCTTCTGTACCCAGGACAGGATGCGCTCAACCGTAAAGTGCAGTGGACAGACGGCGTCATCAAGTTTGTCGGTATCAGCCCCGAGCCAAGACGCATCATCGCCGTGGTCCCCGACTTCGACGACGAAAACATCATCCCCGCACCCGCCATGACGATCTACGAGCCCGTCGAACAGGAACAGGGATGGACCGGCCGCCTCTTCGTCCGCTCCAATCAGGACGCCTACTCGCTCGTCCCGGCCATCACAAAAATCGTTCACGACCTATCCGCGGACCAGCCCGTCGAAAAGGCCAGCACGCTCGGCGACGTCCGCGCGGAGGTGCTCACCCCAGACCGCCTCAACGCGATTGTCTTCGGCGGATTCGCCACCGTGGCCCTCTTAATCTCCGTGGTCGGTGTGGCGGGCGTTCTCGCTTTCTCTGTCAGCGCGCGCACACGCGAGTTCGGCATCCGCATGGCGATGGGCGCTCTGCCGCGCAACATTCTCGCCATCGTTCTGGTAGAAGGCGTGGCGATGGCCGGCATCGGAGTGGGCGCAGGTGTAGCAATAGGTTTTGCGATCTCACGCATCGTCGCCAGCTACGTCACGGAGATCCATCAGCCGGGAACGCTTGCGTTTGTCGCCTCCGCCGTGGCCATCCTCGGTGCGGCCGTCATTGCTGCAGCCGTTCCCGCGGTGCGTGCCGCAAGAGTAGACGCGGTGGAAGCACTACGTTCCGAATAACCCGTGCACGCCAGGCGCGTCATCCAGCGCAGTTCCAACGGTCGAAGACCGTCATCCTGAGCGAAACGAAGTGAAGTCGAAGGACCTGCTTTCCTCGACACCTTCTACGAGTTTGAGGAAGCCGGCTTAGCGTTTCGCTCCTTTGAAACGAGCTCTTCCGTGACGAACGATCTGACAGGAAACCAATGGAGTGTGATTCATTTCCTTGTGTTTACAAACCCTGACTTCGCTCGTCAGTCTTGTAGTACCGGCACTTGAGTAAATCGATCTGCAAACGGGACGAATGCTATGACAGGAAAAGAAGCGGTGGGAACGCTGCTGATCGCAGCATGTGCCATAGGCAGCCTGAAGGGACAGGTGCCTCAATCCGCTCAGCCGAAACAAGACCCAACGGCTGCAACCGCAACTCCGCTGGCCTTTGAGACCGTGTCGGTGAAGCCCTCTCCTCCTGGCTCGTTCCCATTCGTGTCGGCATTCGTTCGAAACAAGACAGCACCGATTTACGGTCTGCAAACGATGGTGGTTCCGGTGCAGATGACAATTGCCTATGCCTATCACATGCAGATGAGCGAGGCCAAAGCCACATTCGACAAACAGCCCAGTTGGGTGAAGCACCGGATCTACACACAGACCTTTCGGATTGAGGGCGAGGCAACACACGACCAGGTGCGTGAAATGCTCCGGACTATGCTGGCCGATCGATTCAGCCTGCAGATTCATGAATTCACCAAGGAAGGAGTGGTGAACAGGCTTGTGATGAGCAAACCCGGCGTGCTGGGATCAAAGATTAAGCCACATCCGGCAGGGGCGAACTGCTCGACCCAAGAGGATGCGTCAGTGGGCAAAGCGCCTGACGCTTCCACACCTCCCGTGACGAACTGTGGCTTTAGTTACTACTACCTGCCCGGAGGAGTACTACATGTTGCCTTAACCGACACGACGATTGCCGACGCGGGGCGGGCTTTGACCAGCATCGGTGTCGGAGGCATAGAGACCAAGCCGCTCCTGGACGGGACAGGGCTGACCGGGAAGTACGATCTAACGCTGGAGTTTCGCCCCGACAGCGGCAGCCCTCGCATCAATCCAGGAGCGGACGACGGTGACGCACCAACACTGATTCAGGCGCTGGCGCAGCAACTCGGGATGCGGTTGGAAAGTGGAACGGGACCAGTCAGGATCGTAATCATCGATCACATCTCTGAGCCGACTCCAGACTGATCCTTGGCATCCGTCTCTTTCTTCCTGCGGAAACCAGGTGGTCTTTAATCACACGAGGCTGCGCTGGTTGCCGTGGCAGCGCAAGAATTACTACCGGGAAACACTCCTGTGAGAAGGCAAAACCTGGCGACACTCATCTTCCTAAGTAGTCCTACATCCCCAACGTGGATGAGTTTTTTGAAGAGTAGAAAACTTCCAGGAGAAGATATCTTGCGTTTCTCTTCTGCAGAGTCTTCAATGGCTCCCACATAGAGGAATGCGATGAATCGACAGTTGCAGCCTGCCCTTACCGCCTTTGCCGTCGGACTGATTGGCCTTGGTGTTCTCGCCCTCATTCACGGCGACTTTGCGCTCGTCTGGCAGCCTGTACCGGTTTCGCTCCCGGGCCGGTCCGTCCTCGCTTACGCTTCCGGTTTGCTGATGTTCTTTGGCGGTATCGGCCTGCTCTTCCGCGCCTCCGCTGCGTGGTCGGCCCGCCTCCTCTTCCCCTATCTTTTCGTTTGGCTGCTGCTCAAAGTACCCGCACTCGTCGTGGCTCCCAAAATGGAAGCCGTCTGGCTGGGCTTCGGTGAGATCGCCGTCCTCTTCGCAGCAGGATGGGTCGTCTTCGCCACGCTCGCCGAACCCAGTTCAGCCCCGATCCTCACACTCGTCTCGGGTCAATGGGGCATCCGCCTGGCGACCATGCTTTTCGGTATCGCCTTGATCCCCATCGGTCTCTCACACATCGTCTATACCAGCCAGACCGTTGCTCTCATTCCAACGTGGCTCCCCTTCAGAACCGCGTTGGCCTACCTCACCGGTGCCGGACAGATCATCTGTGGCGTGGCCGTTTTGTTGTCAATCTTTCCGCGCATTGCCGCAGCGGTCGAGGCCGCAATGGTCAGCCTGTTTGCCATCCTCGTTTGGCTTCCTGCAATCCTCGCCTCACCCAAGGCCAGGCTTCCCTGGACAGCGTTCTTCATCACTTGGTTCTTCGCTTCCAGCGCCTGGGTCGTGTCGCGCGGCATATCTTCTGACCTGCGCACACCCGATGTCGCTACGAAAAAGTGACGTTCCCCTCTTCATGACCCTGGATTGGCATCGCCAGCGGGCTTCCATGTTTCACTTCGAATAGCCAAAGAGCGCATCGAAAACCTTAGCCGCGATGTCTCGGATCTCGGTTGCTCCAATCGCCTTCGGAGCAAACTTGGATTCGAGCTGCAGTGCGGAAAGCGTTGCGAACATCGCATGAACGGCTGCGGAGCGACTGATCGATCCCTTACCCTTTGGCGCCGGCCCCAGCAATTCCACATACCTCTTCTCCTCGTCCGCTGAAACAACGGAAGTGTAGGTTTGATTCAACCGCTCTTTCGCTTCGGGATGACGGACGACAAACAGCCGGTACTCTAAAAGCAACAGCCCCCAGGTGTCATTCGTAGCGAACTCCAGAACATACTTCCGCATGGCAGTGAGATTGCCTTCGATGCTTTTCGAAAAGGACAGCAACTCCTGCATCTTCGCCCTGTACCGAAGCGCCTGTGCCTCATAGAGAGCCAGAAAGACTTCTTCTTTGCTCTTGAATTGCCCATAGATCGCGCCCTTGGTACGCCCGGCTTCACTGGCAATGACACCGAGATCGGCCTTTTCATACCCGTCTCGAATGAAAATTTTCTCAGCTGCTGCTAAAAGAAGTCTTCGAGTCTCCTGGGTCTTCTGTTCGTGTTTGTTGAGTGTGGAAGCAGGCATGTCTTCTACTTTAGTGCGGATCGTCACAGTGAAGGGAACCCACGCTGCGGTAGACGTGTCTGCAATGGGAACACCCGGAGTTGGAATGATCGCTTTGTGTGACATTGTGGGCCCTTCCTGTACAGCAGTTCTTCTTAGCATCAGTTGCAGCAGACGTTGACCTTACCGAAATGCGTTCTGACCCACCGCCGCAACAGGGCGCACGGTAGATTCCTCACGTTTCAGAGAGGCCACATAGTGCTTTGCCAGCGCCTTCGCGAACTTGTCTGCCACTTCCGTGCTCTCGGATTGCATACGGATTGAGGCCTTGACCTGCTCCCTCTGATCCAGATGTCCGGTCGCATCGGTCAAATTCACGTCGAAGGTTACCTGTGTCGTACCAACGAACATGCCCACCGGTCCAAGCGCGGCGCGGTAGACCTGGTTTCCCTGCTTGAATGCCTGAACGCGGATCTTGATCGTGTAGGCCGGGCAGGATCCATCGGGTGGCACTTCGCCGTCACGGTAAACGTGGCTAACGGTCTTAACGCCCTGGAGACGGGAGATCACATGCTCATAAACCAAAGCCCGGTAAGCTGCTGGAACCTGTGATCCTTCCCAGTTTGGAGCCATGACCGATACGCTGCCGGGATTGGCGCTGACACCGGCACAGTTCTTTGGAACTGCCGACCGCTGTATAGCTACAGGTACTTTCTGGAATGTCGCCAAACCTGCCTCGGCCTGGACGGGCGACATGTTGAAGACAGCCGAATGCTTCCCTCCTCGACCGTCCACAAAATCAACCGTCAGCATCCCAACACGATGGTGCATCACCGCAGCGGCTGCCAGGCCTCCACCGTCAGGGATGACCATCCGGACGATCTGTCCGGTCATTCCCCATATCTCCACCCGATCAGAACCATTGCTCACCGCAACAATGGAACTGCGCGGGATACTCGTGTTCGATGACTTGGCGGTAAAGACCAGAGAATCGGCGCTCAGCACGAGCTTCCCTTTCTTGTTTGCCTTGGTATCGGGAAATCCGTACACGTGTTTGGCGTCTACTGTTGACCATGTAGCAACTGCACTGCTTGCATCCGTCGTTGCCTGCCCCTGCGTGACGGGCATAAAGCCCAGGTGAATCACCGCTAACAGAAGAACTTTCAAAGCTGTGCCATTTCTCAATTCCCAAGTCATAAGTCGCCCTCAATGCGTACTAATAGGTATATACCAATAAGTATCTATTTGACAAGCTGACCTCCTCGAGTGCCCGTCATTCTGAGCACAGCGAAGAATCCCGAGGAACTCTAGTCCTGCCAGGATCCTTGCAACCTTTCCAACCAAAACCCAAACCAGCTTCGTATCAGCGAAGCTCCAACGGTCCAAAAGACCGTCACCCAGCAAAACTCATACGGTCGTAGACCGTCATCCTGAACGAAGCGAAGCGGAGCTGAAGGACCTGCATTCCTACACACCCTCTACAACGCACCAGGCCCCCCATACCAACCACCAGCCACAAGACCGGGTGCCCCAGGTTCGCGAAGCTAACCTGGGTATTCGTGCGAAGCACGAACCAGCGAAGCTCAAAACACACGAAGTGCCCCAACAAAGCTCCAATGTCGAAAGGCCGCGCGGGTTTTGATTCATACTCCTGTTTGTTTTTTGGGCCGCGCGGTTCTTGATTGCGGATTTTTACGGCAGGGCTGAAGCCTGCCCTTCGAAAGAAGACGCGCTTTGCGCATTGGATCGCTCCTTTACCGCTCTGCCGAGGTTAGTTTCGCGAACCTGGGCACCCAGTTTTGGGCTGCTGGTTTGTTTTGGGTTTCCTAGTGCGTTGTAGTGGGTTGAGAGGAATGCAGGTCCTTCGACTCCGCTGCGCTTCGCTCAGGATGACGGTCTGCGACCGTACGAGCTTCGCCTTGCGAAGCTGGTTTGGGTTTGTGGCTGGAAGCTTCCAGGGCCTTGGCAGGATGAGGTTCGTCGGGATTCTTCGCTTTGCTCAGAATGACGGCCCAAGGGACGATCATGGCTGGCCGCTTCTTCAAGAACCGCACGAAGTACCGCCGAAGGGCATCGAGAAGTGCTGTCAAGCCCCTAAACCACCCAACCCCAACAAATCAAACCAAATAGAGTTGGCATGGTATTTCCCCCAAACCACTAAAATAGAAACAGGACAGAAAAGGGCCGCACAAAGCGCGGCCCTAACCCTTTGAGAAAGACGATTTTGCCCCTAACCCCAACAGGAAGACGATTTTACAGACACCAAAACCATAACCCCAATGAAAAGACGATTTTAGAAAACAGAGGGGGAGGGGGGCCCCCTGGTCAGGAACCGAGAAGTTCGCCGCTCTTCAACTGAAAGCCCCGCAGAAAATCCGCAGCGGGCATCCGCTTCTTACCCTCAAGCTGCACCTCATCGAAGACGATGGCCGAGCCGAACCCGCAACCCACTTCCATCGCTCTATCGCGTACGGTGAGCGTTCCAGACTGCTGGCCGTTCCCTGTTCCCTCGTTTGCAGGAGCAACATGCATCGCATGCACGATCAGCTTCTTTCCTCGCAACGAAGTGAAGGCTCCGGGCCAGGGCTGAAACCCCCGGAAACGCTGGTCAATCACGCGAGCAGGCTGCGTGAAGTCGATGCGTGCATCATCACGAGTCAGGATCGGCGCAAGGGTCGCCAGCGAATCATCCTGCTCTTCCGGCACGATGCTTCCAGCTTCAAGCCCCGCAAGCGTCTCTACCATCAACTCCGCACCAATCTGCGCGAGGGACACAAACAGCTCCGGCGAAGTGGTCGTATCTGTAATGGGAACAGACCGCTTCAACAGCATCGGCCCGGTATCGAGCCCGGCATTCAACCGCATCGTGGTCACGCCCGTTTCCGCATCGCCCGCCGCAATCGCCCACTGAATGGGTGCAGCGCCACGCCAGCGAGGCAACAGCGAACCATGCCCATTGATGCAGCCATGCTTCGGCAGGTCCAGCATCCATTGCGGAATGATGCGGCCATACGCGACCACGATGATGGCATCGGGCGCAATGGCTTCCAGCGTGGAGCGAAGCTCCTGGTTGGTCTTGAGCTTCTCCGGCTGCAGCACGGGGATACCGTGCGCCGTTGCAGCCACCTTAACGGGCGTAGGATTCACCTCGCCACTGCGGCCCACCGGCTTGTCCGGCTGCGACACCACCAGCGCCACCCCATGCCCGGCGGTAAGGAGTGCCTCCAGAGTAGGAACAGCGAAATTTGGTGTGCCGCAGAAGACCAGCTTCATGCGATTACCACTCGCCGTTCTTGATGAGCTTGCGGATGCGCCGCAGAATCAGGTCCTTCTTCAGCCGTGAAAGCCGGTCGATGAACAGGATGCCGTCGAGGTGGTCCAGCTCATGCTGGAAGGCGCGCGACAGCAGTTCCTCACCATCAATCTCAAACCACTTGCCGTTCACATCCTGTGCACGCATACGCACGCGGAAGTGGCGGCTCACCTTGTCACGGATATCCGGCAGCGAGAGACAGCCCTCTTCCTCGGTCTGCTTCCCTTCCTTCTCAATGATCTCCGGATTGATCAGGACAAGGCGATCTTCCGGGTTCTTACCCACGGAGAGATCGACGATATACATGCGCTTGCTGATACCGATCTGCGGCGCAGCCAGACCGATGCCTTCAGCGGCGTACATGCTCTCGAACATGTCGTCCGCCAGCTTCTTCAGGTCGGCGTTGAACTCGGTAACAGGCTCTGCCTTCTTCTGCAGCACCGGCTCCGGATACTTCACGATGGGATAGATCATTGCCTTAGAACTTCCGGATCTGCTCAAGATAACCATTGAGGTTGCGCTGCGTTTCCACCAGGCTGTCGCCACCGAACTTCTCCAGCGCCAACCGTGCCAGCGTAATGGCGACCATCGCCTCAGCCGCCACACCAGCAGCAGGGACCACGCAGACATCGCTGCGTTCATACGCCGCCTTAACCGGTTCGCGGGTGTCGAAGTTCACCGACGCCAGCGGACGGCGCAGCGTGCTGATGGGCTTCAGATAGCCGCGCACGGTCACGTCCTGACCGTTGGAGATGCCACCTTCAATGCCACCCGCATTATTGCTCTCACGGGTGAAGCGCGTGTGCGCTGCGGCAGCTTCCTCTTCCGTGGCGTAGTGAATGGCGTCGTGCACGGTCGATCCCATGGACTCCGCAGCCGTCACACCGCGGCCAATCTCAACCGCCTTGACCGCCTGCAGACTCATCACCGCCTGCGCCAGCAATCCATCCAGGCGGCCTTCCCAGGTCACGTGGCTTCCGATGCCGGCAGGCACGCCATGCGCTACCACCTCAAAGACCCCACCCACGGTATCCCCGGTACGCAGCGCCTTATCCACTTCGCCCTTCATCTGCTGCTCGACTTCAGGATCAATGCAGTTCAGCAGGACGGCCTCACGCGCGGTGCTGGCAACAATCTCGTCCCACTGGTAAGGCCGCTGCAGTTCCACAGCGCCGACACGAACCACGTGCGAAAGCACCTCAATCCCCAATGAGCGCAGGAGCATCTTGGCAATGGCGCCAGCGGCCACGCGTGCCGTGGATTCGCGTGCGGACGCGCGTTCCAGGATGTAACGGGCATCCGCGAAGTTGTACTTCAGAGCGCCTGCCAGATCTGCATGGCCCGGGCGCGGCGATGCCACAGCCTTATGCCGCGAGGGATCGCCTTCTTCCACTGGGAGAATCTCTTCCCAGTTCTTCCAGTCGCGGTTGGCAATGGTCATCGCAATGGGCGAACCAATGGTCTTACCGTGACGAACACCGGAGAGGATATGCGCGGTATCCGTCTCGATACGCATGCGACCGCCGCGGCCGAAGCCCTGCTGGCGCCGCCACAGTTCACGTGCAAGGAATGCGCTGTCCACCGGAACCCCGGCGGGGAGGCCGCTGAGCATGGCCACAAGAGCCTCTCCGTGGCTTTCACCGGCTGTAGAGAATTGAAGCATCTTCCACCCTGATCAAAACTCGATTGTAACAAGTAGCGAGAGGGGTTTTCAGTGCGGATCATGGAGGCGTCCGCTGACAACGAGTGCAAAATCTGTACGAAAACAGGGCAACGTCTCACCCGAAAGGTGGGTCGGTTTGGCTCCGCTGTGGCATAGCTGACCCGAAGGGTGAGGACTAGGCTGTCTTTTGTAAACCTATGGAAATTCAGAATCAAAGTGATATCACGCCCCTGCTGAATGAGGAGATCCGTCGCTTTGAGACGGGTCGTGTGGCGTGGCTGCATTTCACACCCGAAGTGGAGAACCGATACCTGCGCGATACCGCAGCATCGCGTGCGAACACGCTGCTGACCCACGGCCTGTTCGCGGGCATTGTGTACGACTTCTTCCTTCTCAGTGACTACTTCATGGCGCCAGACCATATCCTCCGCGCCGCATTTGTACGCCTCTTAATCTTCACGCCCATCATGCTCCTGGCCGCAACCATTGTTCGATACCAGCAGAATGTAGCGTTACGCGAAATCAGCGTAGCGATCGCCTGCCTGACGGGAACCCTGGGCATCCTTTATCTGCATCACGGGATCAATAGCACGGTCTCCATCGAGGCGCAGCTGGGACTGATCCTGATGCTGTTAGGCATGAATTGCCTGATCCGCCTTGAGCTGGTTTATGCCACTGCGACAACGTTACTGATGGCAGTGGCAGACGTGCTGTGGCTAAAGAACGATGACTTTCTCCCTGTGACGCATAAGTTAGTGGTTGGCGGCATGATGGTGTGGTCTGTGCTGCTGACGCTTGCTGCCAACTATGCCATCTCGCGTGATCGCCGTTTCTCCTATCTTCTGCAACTACATGGAAGACTGCAGAGAGGCATGCTGGCCGATGCAAATGCAGAACTCGTGGCGCTTTCCTCCACGGACCGCCTCACTGGATTGCCAAACCGGCTGGCCTATGACTCACGACTGACACTCATATGGAATATGACCAGGGAAAGCCGTACGCCGCTCAGCGTAGTGATGGTGGATGTCGACCATTTCAAGCTTGTGAACGACACCTATGGCCATCCCTATGGCGACCGCGTTCTGCAACGTGTCGCGTCGCTGCTGCAGCAGGCGCTGCGTGAGGAGGACGACTTTGTGGCGCGCATAGGAGGCGAGGAATTCGTGGTGCTGCTGCCCCATACCGACTCCATTTCCGCAGTCAAAGTGGCGGAACGTATCCGTACCCTGGTGCAGGTAGCCGGTTCACCCGCACTGCAGCGAGATACAACACTACATCATGAGGTCTGGACCACAGTCAGTTGTGGCGTAGCCACTCAGTTGCCCTCCCATGCAGGCAGTGATCCGGCGCAACTGATTGCGGATGCGGACGCGGCCATGTACCGGGCAAAACAGGAAGGAAGAAACCGCGTGTGCTGCGCGCCTATCCCGCCGTCGCCCGCACGACTGACCATCTTCCCGGGTGGTGCACAACGCGCTTAGCGCCTGTGCTTTGCTGCGTATAAAACGGTTCCGCCACGCGAAAATCTTTCGCGAGTGCTACGCTTAATGCCATGGCGATGACCCTTTTTCAACACCTGCGCCAGCGCCACACGCCTGAACTGGCGGCGCTGATTACCGCGATTGCCGATGGCGCGACAACCATTGAACGCAGGATCCGTACCGCTGGTCTGGACGATATTCTGGGCGCGGCTGGCAGCGAAAACGTGCAGGGCGAAGCGCAACAGAAGCTGGACGTTCTTGCAGACAACACGCTCATCGAAGTCATGAAGGCGTTGCCATCCGTGGCTGCCGTAGTCAGTGAAGAAGATGAAGAGCCTGTGATCTTTGAGAACCGGCCCGACGCGAAGTTCATTGCTATCTTTGATCCGCTCGATGGTTCCTCCAACATCGACGTCAATGTCAACGTGGGAACCATTGTTTCCATCCAGGCATTGAAGCCCGGCGTCTCCGTGAAGGAAGCCATTCTGCAGCCCGGTTCAGAGCAGATTGCCGCGCTGTATGTGAATTACGGCCCATCCACGATTCTGGTCTACACAGCAGGTGATGGCGTGCATGCCTTCACACTCGCCGAGGGTGAGTTTCTGCTAAGCAGCGAAGGCATGAAGATGCCCGAGCAGGGACCGTATTACTCGATGAACGAGGGCAACATCGGCGAATCGCAGCAGGTGTACAGCAAAGCCATTTCGCGCTTTCGTGATGGCACCCTGGTCGGTGGCAAGAAGTACAGTTCGCGCTATGTGGGATCGTTCATTGCAGACTTTCATCGCACCCTGCTGAAGGGCGGCGTGTTCCTCTATCCGGCGACCAAGAAAGCTCCCAATGGCAAACTGCGCCTGCTGTATGAGGCCAATCCATTGAGCTTTATTGCAGAGCAGGCTGGAGGCGCCGCCAGCAATGGACGCTATCGCATCCTGGAGATCGTGCCTACGGAACCGCACGTACGCACGCCCCTGATTATCGGCAGCCAGTCGGAAGTGGCTGCGATCGGCGGACTGATTTCCATCTCACCAAGGGAGTAGTGTGACGGAAGTTCAGTCAGCCAATCGCATCTATTACGACGAGCCTGCAACGCTGGAGTTTACAGCCGAAGTCACTGCTATCCGTGAACTGGCAAGAGTGGATGGCCAGCAGGTGTGGCAGATTGCGCTGGACCGTACCGCCTTTTATCCCACCAGCGGAGGCCAGCCCTATGACACGGGTGTGCTTGTAGCAACAGCACGCTCCGGCGCTTCGCTGGAAGTACCCATTACGAACGTCGAAGAAGATGAAGCCGGTGAGGTGTGGCACACCACCGCCAAGCCGTTACAGGAAGGCACAACCGTCTTCGGTCGTATTGAAGCGGCGCGCCGTCACGACCACATGCAGCAGCACAGCGGCCAGCATCTGCTTTCCGCAATTCTCGACCGCGACTTCGCTGCACGCACTGTCTCCTTCCACCTGGGAGACGATGTCTCCACCATTGATCTGGAAGGCCCGACACTCACCGACGCGCAACTGCAATCCGCCGCAGACGAAGCGAATCGCATCGTCGCTGCAGCGCTGCCGCTTGGTATCCGCTATGTCACCAGCGCAGAAGCCGCTGTGATGAAAGAACAGGGCCTGCTGCGCAAGCTGCCTCCTCGCTCCGGCAATATCCGCATCATCGAAATTCCAGGCATCGACACGAATGCCTGCGGCGGAACGCACGTTACCACGACGGCAGAGATTGGTCCGCTCATGCTGCGTGGGACAGAAAAAGTACGTGGCAATCTGAGACTCTCTTTTGTCTGCGGGAATCGCGCGCTTGCCACGGTCAATGCAGACTTCTGTCGATTGCGGGAGGCGGCATCCATACTTACGACAGCGCCATCTGAAATCGTCGCCAGCATCGAACGCATCCGCACAGAAAACCGCTCACTGCAAAAGGAACGCGCCAATCTTCTGGACGAAATCGCATCGTTGGAAGCAGGCAAACTGGCCTCGGCTGCACATGGAAGTGTCATCCATTCCCTCCCACCGGATCGCGATGCTGCGTATGCAAAATTGCTGGCGTCCAAGCTAGTCCGCGAAACCACCACGCCGGTCGCATACATCGTCGCCACTGACGGAGAACGAGCCAGCGCAGTGCTCGCCGCAAAGCCGGGCGTACTCGACTGCGGAACAGTGCTGCGAACCGCTCTGAATACGCTGGAAGCACGCGGCGGTGGCAGTGCGGAAATGGCGCAGGGAGCGGTCCCGGCAGAACAAGCCAAATCACTGCTCAATGCACTGCGCACCTCTCTTCCCTAAGCCCCTCCGTGGTTTCAACACACCGTGGAAACGTCTCCCTAAGACTTTGAGCACAGAGAGGCTTCCTGTTACACTCAGGATGTTGTTCGCGCCGCAGGATGTGACGCTGGAGCAACAAATGGGCAGCGGAAACGCCTGCCAACCCCTCAAGGGCCTGTAGCTCAGCTGGGAGAGCGCCTCGTTCGCAACGAGGAGGTCAGCGGTTCGATCCCGCTCAGGTCCACCAATCCTTCCCCAAAGTCTTCTATCCACAGCCATACTTGCAGACATTCTGATCGCTGTGGTGCGGTCCCCATCGCACGCAGAAAAATTCTTTCCTAACCGCTTTCCAAACTCATTGTCTAATCGAGCGAATGGAACGGGACGAGTCAGCAGCCATCCAGCGTGTGCTTCGCGGTGATCGCGATAGCTATCGCCTGCTCATGGAGCGGCATTACCCGGTTGCGTATCGCATGGCTTTTCGTATCACCGGCAATGCCGAAGATGCGGAAGAAGCCACACAGGACGCATTCCTTCGCGCCTACCGCAAGCTGGAAAGCTTTCGGCATGACAGCAACTTCTCAACCTGGGTGAACCGCATCGCAATGAATTCTGCACTCAATCTCGTGGAACGCCGGATGCGGGACATAAGCCATGGAGCGCAGAAGCTGGACGAACCCGCATCTCCCGGAACGCTCCCACTGCAGGTGGCTGATGGCCACGCGGGACCGGAGAGGCAGCTTCTGAATGCGGAGTCGGCGCGGTTGCGCCTCAAAGCGATGGAAGCGCTCACGCCGATGGAGCGTACGGCATTCACCATGCGACACATGGAAGATCTCTCCATTGCCGAGATTGCAGAAGCTCTGCGCGTTCCAAACAATTCCGCAAAGCAAGCGGTCTTTCGCGCCGTAAGCAAATTACGAGTTTCATTAGCTTCGCTTGCAGGAGGAATGCGATGAGCCATCAACATTGGCCCGACAACTTGCAAAACGATGAACAGGAACTGATCGCTTTCCACCTGGGCGAAACATGCGATGAAAAGGCTATCCGCGCACGCCTGCAAACGGATGAGGCATACGCTGCGCTTTCAGAATCCATACAACGCACACTTCGCATCTTTTCTGCAGAGCCCGTACCTGCACCGGATACCCAGGCTGCATGGCTACATCTGCGAAACAGTCTTCCCGTCCTTGAACCTAAAAAGCAGACGTACTTCTGGCAACGATTCGCCCTCGTACCTGCTGGCGCCATCGCCTTACTGTTGCTGATCGCAGCTTTTTTCGTGCCACATCTTCTGCGCAAACACGCAGAGACAAATGAAGCAGGAGTGATCCAGCTTCGGGTACCTGCCGCGAGCATTGGACCCCGGGGCGTCTCGGATCATCTGGACCGCGCTGAACGGTGGCTCACCGTCGTGAATCATGCAACCGCACCCTTGGACGAGCAGACACAGGCAGAAGGTGAGCGATTGCTTACCAGCAATGCGGTGTATTTACGTGAGGCGCGTAACCGTGGCGATCTGCCGGATGCATTTGCACTGGAGCGACTGGGGCGTGTGCTGACGTCAGCACACAATCCGGATGAAGGTGGAATGCATCTGCGGGTGGAGATGAATACCGACGGCCTTTTGTTTGACCTGCGCATCCTGCGCCAGAACCACAGCCATCTGACTGGAGAACCCCAATGAAACTGACACTTCGCACAGCATGTCTTTTTGCTGCGTGCTGCACTTCCCCGCTGATGCATGCCGCCACATTCGAACTACCTGCAGCAGTCTCTGCCGAAGATGATTACGCGCGCGGCACACAGGCGCTGGATCAACAGCGGTGGCAGGACGCCATTGCCAGCTTCGATCGTGTGGTGGAAACCAAGGGTAAGAAGGCAGACGCCGCACTGTATTGGAAGGCGTATGCATTGAACAAGCTTGGTCGCAATGAGTTAGTAAGCAGCACCTGCGCACAATTACATACAAGCTTCGCCAGCAGCACCTGGAACAAGGACTGCGCTGCACTTACCGTTGCAGGCGCTTCTTCAGATGGCAATGTTTCGTCGGACCACGGTCCCCGACACAGTAGCGCTGGATCTGACGCAGACTTGAAAGCTCTCGCTTTGAACTCGCTGCTGAACCGTGATCCTGCACAGGCGTTGCCGCTCATTCGCAACATTCTCACCGGAAGCAATCCCGTGGAATTGAAGCAGCGAGCGCTCACCATGCTGGCGCAGAATGCTTCACCGGACGCTCAGGCATTGGTACGCGATGTAGCGGCAGGAAAGATTGCGCCGGAAGAACAGAAACATGCCATACGCATGATGGGTGTCTTTCAAGGCAAACGTGCCGATGACACACTTGCAGAGATCTATCGCACCTCGAACGATCATGCCATCAAGCGAACGGTAATCTCGTCGCTGTTCATTGCTGGCGATGCTCCGCGAATGGTCGAGCTTGCACGTAATGAAAAAGACCTGAGCCTGAAACACGATATCGTTTCCCAGCTTGCCCTGATGCAGGACAAAGCGGCAACCGATTACATGATGGAACTTCTGAAGTAAGTCACCACAGCGATAACACTCCAAACATGTCTCGACATGTCCTGGACATTCCATGCTTTGAAGGAGGCGCCATGCGCAAAATAATCCTGCTTTCGTTACTCGCTCTTCCGCTCGCGGCACAGCAGCCGAAGATTCAGAATGGGCAGTTCAGCGTCGCATCCACGTCAAATCTGACGAGTGAAATCAACGCACTCAAATCCGCCAACACCGTTTCGTGGTTGACCTACACCATTCCTACTTCACGCAAAATCCAGAACGGCTGGAACCCCGACAGCGTGGCATACCTTGAGAGCGATCATGATCGCGATAGAAACGATCAGAACGACAATACGCATGAGTCGTATCGTGCACTCCTTCTACTGCGCGTCGCTGACCATGCAGTGCAGGCCATCCGCGTGGAAGACCCGGAACGCAAACTGGATGCAGGTGGAACCAAGGTCGAGTTTCTGCCAACGGTTGATCCTACTCAAAGCATTGCATTGCTTCAGTCTCTGGCAGAAGAAGCCGCATCAAATAAACTGCGCGACAGTTCCATCTTTGCCATCAGCCTTCACAATGCAAACGCAACTGTACCTGCGCTGGTAGCGCTCGGTTCTGCAAATCATGATTTGCAGGTTCGTGAGAAGGCTGCTTTCTGGCTCAGCACACAGCATGGCAAAGCGGCACTTCCGACCCTCGATAACTGGCTGCGCGACGATAAGGATGATCGTTTTCGTGAGAAGCTGACCTTCGATCTTACGTTGACTCGCGAGCCCTCCGCGGCAGATATCCTGATCCGCACGGCGCATCAGGACACATCGTCGAAGGTGCGCAAACAAGCCCAGTTCTGGATGGCAAACATTGCTGGCAAGCGTGTTGCCGGCAGTCTGAGCGATTCGGCGAAAAACGATCCTGATGAAAGCGTGCGTAAATCCGCTGTGTTCGCTCTGTCGAGACTGCCGAATGAAGAAGGTACTCCACGCCTTATTGAACTGGCACAGAACAATAAAGATGCTGCCGTTCGCAAACAGGCGGTCTTCTGGCTGGGACAGTCCAACGATCCACGCGCACTGGAGTATCTGACGCAACTCGTAAAACAATAAGTGCGTGGTCCTCATACGAATCAATAACTGGGTAGGAATACGGATAAGGTCGCGCCTGCTCGGTCAGCCCTACGCAAAGAGCAATCGCATGCCTCACTTTGAGGTGCTGCTCCGTACCAGCAAACTGGCGGGTGAGGCGACAGCGAATGCTGTCGTTGCATCGCGCATCCTTTCCCTAAAATCTTTTCACCTCAACAGTTACCAACCGGCGGCCAGCATGACACGCAACGAACCGTAATACAACTGACTGGTTCGTCAGGCAAAGCAAAAGGGACAGACGATTCGTCTGTCCCTTTTGTTCTTCTGCCAAGACTACTGCTGTGGCTTGTCCGTTGGAGCTGGTGGCGGTGTCGTATCGCCTGCAGGCTTGGTGGAAGTCCCCGCGGCGGCGCCGCCGCCAGTCGCAGGCTGGCTCGGACCGTCAACCTGGTGCAAACGATCAGGAAGGCCGTTGTCATCCAGCGGCGCCGGCTTCTCAACTGTCTTCTCCTGCAGGCGTTCCTTGGTTTCGCCCTTCTGACGCTTCGGCTTTTTCTTCTTGTCGGCCGTGCTGCCATTCAAACCAAGCGCGCCAGACTGCACAGACTTATCCTGCTTCTCAACAGAGGTCGCAGCAATCGGCGTCGCCTTGGCCTTTTCGATGACCTTGGCCTTCTGTACGTTTGCCTTCTTCTGCTTTACTTCCACTGCGCGGCTGGCATAACGCGACTTCGCATGCTTTTCCTGCTTGGGAGCCATTGGATCGGTCTCATCCGGAGCATTTGCAGCGACAGTGTTCGTCGATTCCTGCAGGGGGCTGATGGCCTGTCCCGGAGCGGCCGCGCTGGTGGCAGCGTTTGCGGCATCACCATCGGCGGCGCCTTCCGGCAACGCTGTGCGCGGAGCCTGACCATAACGAATCTTCTCGCGCTTAATCTTCTTCGCCTTACCGTTCTTGTCCAACTCCTGTGTGGCTGGTGTCGCGGCCGCGACGGCTTGCACACGCTTACGCTCATCCATGCGCTGCTTTTCAACCTGCTTCTTCTTCGGAGCTGGCGGCACGTACGCGGAGAAGACGGGCTTCGTCTCCTTTGCGCTGGCGCCGCTGTCCACGAATCCCGGGCGAACGTCCAGGTACGCTTCTTCACGAAGTTTTGTCAGATAGGCGCGCAGAGCAGGCTGAATTGCTTCCTGATACATTGCGTTCTGCACGTCGCCTTCAATCTGCTCCAGCGGCGGCGAGCCTGCCTGCTGATGCTCCGTCACCTTTAGGATGACGTAACCCTGACGGGTACGGATGGGTTCCGTAAAACCGCCAACCGGCAGTGGAAATGTCTTATCTTCCAGTACCTGCGCCAATGCTCCATGCTTGAACTGGCCCAGATCGCCGCCCTGCGCCGCCGTGGGACCGCCCGACGAAGACTTGGCGGTAGCCGCAAAATCCGCGCCACCCTTCAGCTTGTCGTAAATACCCTGCGACGACTTCTGCGCTGCTTCAATCTGCGTATCGTCTGCATTTGCTGCGGTCGGTACCAGGATTTCCGACAGTCGCACCTGCTCCGGCTGAGCAAAGTCCGCCTTGTGCTGCTCGTAATATTCGCGCAGAGCCGGGCCAGAGATCTTGCCGCTCAGGCTGCGACCCACTTCATCGCGAATCACTTCGCTGGTGATGATGTTGTTGCGGATATTCGCCTTGAAATCTTCCACCGACAGGCCCTGCTGGCGAACCGCGGCTTCCAGAGCTTCCATGGACGGGAAGTTGTTCTGCTTGCGGATTTCGTCCATGCGGCGGACAACTTCGGTATCCGGATTCAGGCCGAGTTCCTTGCCCTTCGACAACAGAAGCTGCTGATCGATGAGATCACGCAGCAGATTCTTTTGCCGCTCAGCAGGGTCGCCACCGTTGCCGCGGCTGGATGCCAATTCCTGCTGCAACTGGTCCTCGGCGCGTTGGACGTCCGAGCGCGAAATGATCTGGTCATTTACGCGGACCACAATGTCTTCCACCACTGTCGCATTCGGCGTGATGGAGGGCGTAACCGGCAGTGAGAACTGCGGCGTCGGCTCTGCAATCTGCTGCGCCTGCGGCACGCCCGGCGACTGGTAACGCGGACGCGGCATGTTCTGCGGCGCGGTCTGAGCTACGGCCACGGCAGCGGTGGAGAGAAGAACTCCGGCATAGATGCCGGCGCGGAACAGCCTGTTCAATTCGGTCATGCGTACCTGCGGAGAGACTTGGAAACGGGCACACTGACCCGCACGGTGTTAGACGAGCGAAGGCAAACCATCGTCATCGTCCAAACCATCTTCCCATTCTACAAGTCCCGGAGCGGATAAAGGGGACGCTGCCGTGTTTCGCAGGATAGAAATCGACGTGGCTCCCTCCCCGCACCGGGTGACATACCGGTGCTATACTCCGTCATACTCTGGAGCGCTCCTCGCGATCTGGAGGAGTGGTCGAAGCAGCAAGCTGAGGTTCCGATACCGCATGTCCACACGCACCCGCCGCGCCGTAGTTTCTCTCTCGCTGTTCTTCGCCACGTGCGCGGTCGGCGGCTCGCTGGTGAACAACAGCGTGAACGCCCAGTCCACCACGGACGAGAGTGCCGTTCGCGACAGCCTGCATCAGTTTACGGACGTATATTCCCTGGTGGAGCAGAATTACGCGGATAAGCTGGACAAGGACCATGTCGACAAGATCATCTATGACGGCGCAATCCCGAGCATGCTGCACGTGCTGGACCCCCACTCCAACTTCTACGATCCAAAGGCTTACGCGCAGATGCGCGAGGACCAGCACGGCCGCTACTATGGCGTGGGTATGCACATCCAGCCGCAGCTTAATAAGGACGGCGTGCAGCGCGTGATCGTCATGGACACCTTTGACGGCTCGCCCGCCTTCAAATCCGGCATCCGCCCCGGTGACGCCATCTTGACCATCGACGGCAAGAATGCCGACGGCATGGATTCCCTCGCAGTCAGCAACCTGCTGAAAGGCGCCAAGGGAACCCACGTTACCGTGCAGATGCTGCGCGAAGGACAGGACAAGCCCATCAGCTTTGATCTGGTGCGCGACGAGATTCCCCGTCCCTCAGTCGATCTGGCCGATTTCGTCCGTCCCGGCATTGGTTATATTCACGTCACGCAATTCATGGAAACCACCTCGCATGAAGTGGGCGATGCACTGGCTAAGTTTGGCCCCGATCTTCAGGGTCTGATTATCGATCTGCGCGGCAACCCCGGCGGTCTGCTGAATGAAGCCGTAGCCATGAGCGACAAGTTCCTGACCAAGGGCGACATCGTCGTCAGCCAAAAGGGACGCAGCTTCCAGGATGTCGTCTATCGCGCCAACCACGGCGAGCAGGGCAAGCGTTATCCCATCATCGTTCTGGTGAACCGCAACACGGCATCTGCGGCAGAGATCGTCTCTGGTGCGTTGCAGGATCATGATCGTGCGCTGATTGTGGGCGAAACCACCTTCGGCAAGGGACTGGTGCAGACCGTCTTCCAGATCGCCGAAAACACCGGCCTCGCCCTGACGACCTATCACTACTACACGCCAAGCGGACGCCTCATCCAGCGTGATTACAACGGTGTTTCACTGTACGACTACTATTACGTCCGCAACGACGCCAAGCCGGCCGACAAGTCCAACCTTGAGGTAAAGCAGACAGACAGTGGTCGTACGGTCTACGGTGGTGGCGGCATTACGCCCGACGAGGCGATTCAATCGCCTCGTGCAAATTCCTTCCAGGGCACGATGCTTTCGCACGGTGTCTTCTTCGATTACATGAAGCGCTACCTTGGACATCACACCGTATCGAAGGACTTCGTCGTGGATGATGCGGCGTTGGCCGACTTCAAGAGCTATCTGAAGGCCGAAAAGATCGACTACACAGATGCGGACTTCAACACGAATCAGACGTGGCTGAAGACCAACATCCGCAGCCAGCTTTTCATCTCGCAGTTCGGTGCAAACGCCGGTTTCAAGGTCGCTCGTGACGAAGACCCGGCTCTTGCCAAAGCTCTCACCTTCATGCCGGAAGCCCTGGCACTGGAAGAGCGCAGCGACAAGTCTCGCGAGACCAAGACAGCAAGCATCCAGTAATTCACTGCAACGCCATGAACAGAAAGGCCGCCACGACTGGCGGCTTTTCTGTTGTGCGCTTAGTTATGAATCGTCACGCTGCGAATGACAACCGGTGTTAGAGGGCGGTTGTGTTCATCACGCGGCACACATGCGATTGCCTCGATGCGTTTCACAGATGCCTCATCACACTGCCCGATAATGGTGAACCCGCCATCCAGGCGATGCATTGGATGCTCTGAGAAAAAGAGTTCGCTGTTGTTCGTGTCTTTACCGTTGTTGCCAAAGGCAAGGCGTCCCGGACGATCGTAAGTAAGCCCCGGCGTGTCTTCATTCTTAAAGCGAAATCCAATGTCCGTTGCGCCGCTGGGGTCGTTGGTGATGTCGCCTGTCTGGATAACGAAATCCGGTAGAACACGGTCGAAAATCATCCCATCGTAAAAGCGCACACCATGCTCCACGGCATGCGTTTTAGGATTCGTCCAGTCCTTCGTTCCATCCGCCAATCCAAGAAAGGTCTGCACCGCAATAGGCGATTCCTTTTCAAATAAACGGCAGCTCAGATTACCCATCGAGGTATGAAAGACCGCCACGCGACCTGTTGGTTCCGGCCCCTGCAACTTCGCTTGTGCAACAGGAGACAGAGGTGTCGAACTCAATGGTGGCGGTGCGGATGAATCATCGTCCACGATCGCCACACGAAGCAACTTCACGGCTGCAGAGGGATCATTATCTGCAGAAGTAAGACGATGCGAAATCTCCTGCACCACTTTCACAGAAGCAGCATCACACAGCCCAAAGATAGATCGATTCGGCGAATCGGATTCCGCATTGGCGTGATCCAGAATCGTGAATCGGGGCGTCATCTTCCCCTTCTCACCAACCATCGCCAGCAGTCCCGGTGCATCGAAGTTGCGATCACCCGGGTCTTCCAGGGGAGAATCTGCAAGCGCTTTCACCGTAACGCCAGTCCGCAGCCCTCCGGAGATTGCTCCCGAGCTGCCACGAAGCACCGTGCCGTCATAGAAGGGTTTTCCCGCATCACTGCTCCATGCGACGTTGCCTTTGGCCAATCCGACAAACATAGCGGTAGTTGCAGGCTTCCGGTCCGCGAACAGATGACAGGTCACGCGTCCCATCGAGGTATCCATGACAGCGAGCTGCGCTGAAAGACAGGGAGACACGGCTACTGCCACAACGGCAATAAGAGCAAGCGGAATACGCATGAAGCAGGTATATCGCAAGCGGGCTCTAAATGACCTGGACAAAGAAGGAACTGGAGCGGGAGACCGGGATCGAACCGGCGACATTCAGCTTGGGAAGCTGACGTTCTGCCACTGAACTACTCCCGCTCAGTGAAGGCGATTATAGCGCGACTGATCCGTAAGCGTCTTTGGGAAACGGACTCGTCGCGGGGCCCAAAGCCATTTGCCATTGATAGTAGCGATCCTGCTTTTTTCTTGACACGTTCAGCGGGCACCCCCTATAGTCAGCTAACGGTAACGTACACGGTCATAGAATAATGTACGTTCCAATAGATTCTGTCGAATTGGCTCAATCGATTTTGTCTCTTGGGAAGGTCTCTGAATTCATGACGTATCGGATCTCCTCCACTCAAGAGACGTCGCCCGTCTCTGTCACTCCGGGAAAGCTTCAATTGCCCACTGCGCCATCATCGGAGCAAGGCGAGGTGAAGGCATGGAGCGAGCCGGTGGACATGCTCACCTATCTGCCAGCTCCGCCAGACAAGAACCCACTGTTCCTGGAAAAGCGCGTGTATCAGGGCAGCAGCGGCCGCGTGTATCCCCTGCCGGTCATTGACTCTATCTCAACGAAGCCAGAGATGCGCCCTTGGCAAGCCGTTCACATAGAGAACGAGTTTCTCCGCCTGATGGTCATGCCGGAGATTGGCGGACGTATCCACATTGGTCTGGATAAGCGCACAGGCTACGATTTCTTCTATCGCCAGAACGTGATTAAGCCTGCGCTCGTAGGGCTTGCAGGACCGTGGATTTCCGGCGGCGTCGAGTTCAACTGGCCGCAGCACCATCGTCCTGCCACCTTTATGCCGGTGGAAGTCTCTATCGAACGATCTGACGATGGTTCGATCACCATCTGGTGCAGCGACCACGATCCCATGGCTCGCATGAAGGGCATGCATGGTATCTGCCTTCATCCGGGCAAGGCCTATGTTGAGGTGAAGGTCCGTCTTTATAACCGCACGCAGGACACCCAAACGTTCTTGTGGTGGGCAAACGTAGCCACGCATGTGCACGAGAAATACCAATCATTCTTTCCGCATGACGTGCGATTTGCAGCGGACCATGCCAAGCGCGCCGTCACGGAATATCCGCTGAGCAAAGGCCATTACTATGGCGTGGATTACGGCGAACGCGCTCGCACGGGCGTCCCCACGGACGAACGCCCTTCACACTTTGTCCCCGATGGTTCGTATCCGCCGAACGACCTTGGCTGGTATGCGAACATCCCGGTTCCCACCAGTTACATGATCGTCGGTTCGCGCGAAGACTTCTTCGGGGGCTACGATCATGCCGCAGACGCCGGTACCGTAGCCTATGCGGACCATCATATTTCTCCTGGGAAAAAGCAGTGGACATGGGGCAATCACGAATTCGGGTATGCGTGGGATCGCAGCCTGACAGATAGCGATGGTCCGTACATCGAACTCATGTCGGGCGTCTACACCGACAACCAGCCGGACTTCAGCTTTCTTGCTCCAGGGGAAACGAAAACCTTCAGCCAGTTCTGGTATCCGGTCAGTGCCATCGGCACACCGGATCTCGCGAATCTGGATGGAGCACTGCGTCTGGAAACCAATGCACACGACGTTACTGTTCACCTGCAGGTCACATCAGATCGTCCTTCAAGCAGAATTTCTCTGCTGCGTGAAGGGATAGAACTGGCAACCTGGGATGCTGACCTTTTGACACAGGAACCTCATCATTTCCACACTGCCATCGACTGTGCCATCGATGCACTTGAGATTCGTGTCTCGCAGGCAGGCCACGTGTTCATGCGGTATGCCCCCACAGAAATCGGTCCTGTCGAGCAGCCTGATGAGGCCACGGAACCACCGCTGCCGCAGGACGTAACCAGCAGTGACGAACTTTTTCTGAATGGCCTCCATCTGGAGCAATATCGTCATCCCACGCGTACTGCGGAACCATATTGGCTTGAAGCCATTCGTCGCGATCCCGGTGACAGCCGTTCAAACCATGCGCTTGGTCGCTCCTACATGCGACGAGGCGAATTCGACATCGCAGAGAGGTATTTGCGCACCACTATTGCCCGTTTAACCAGGCGCAATCCAAACCCGAGTGATGGTGAGCCTTACTACAATCTCGGGCTTACGCTGCGATACCAGGGCCGATTCGACGAAGCCTATGACGCCTTTTACAAGAGCACATGGAATGCGGCGTGGCGCGGAGCTGGCTATCATCGGCTTGCCGAAACTGACTGTACACACAAGGAATGGACAAAGGCGCTGGATCACCTTGACCGTTCGTTGCTTGCCGACGGCGACAATTTGAATGCGCTTAATCTGAAGGCTGTTGTGCTGCAGCGGTTGAACCGTTCCGGCGAGGCTGCGGCGCTCATTGCGCAGGTGCGCTCGCTGGATCCATTGGATGGGATGAGCCGTTTTCTGGAATCCGGACATGGACCAGCCAACGCACAAAACCAGATTGATATGGCGTTCGACTGGATGCGCGCAGGTCTGCTGGAAGAAGCTCTTCAGGCAATCAACGAAGATGTTCCGGATCACTTTGATGGCGGCGCCACGCTTCGCCTCTATCTGCGTGCTGAGATTCTCCGTCAGCTTGGTCGCATAGACGAGTCCGCAGCGATGCGACAGCAGGCTGCTGCAGCCGATCCTTCTTATGTCTTTCCCAGTCGTCTGGAAGAGCTGCTGCTATTGGAACGTGCCATCGCAGAAAATCCTGCGGACGCACATGCACACTACTATCTTGGCAATCTTCTGTATGACCGCCGCCGTTACAACGAAGCGATGGCACACTGGGACCGCGCCACAGAACTGGCTCCCGAGTTCCCAACTCCGTGGCGCAATCTTGGCTTCGCACGCTTCAATGTGAAACACGATGCAGAAGGGGCCGCCGCCGCATTTGCACGCGCCCGTGCGCTTGCGCCGCACGATGCACGTATCGCATATGAGCAGGATCAGTTGTGGAAGCGCATTGGTTTCCCTCTGGAAGAGCGCCTGAAGAATCTTCTCGATCACACATATCTGGTAGAGCAGCGCGATGACCTTTCCAACGAGTTAGCCACCTTGTTGAACAGCACTGGTCAACCTGCGCGTGCGCACGACCTGTTACTCAGTCGCAGCTTCGGTCCCTGGGAAGGCGGCGAAGGCCAGGTGCTGACGCAGTATGTCCGTTCCAACCTGCTGCTGGCACAACGAGCCCTCCATGACGGGAATGCTTCCGCTGCAGTTGCTCTACTGGAACTGGCGGCAAACCCACCGCAGAACCTGAGTGAAGCCAAGCACCTGTTAATGAATCTGAGCATGATTGATTACTGGATGGGCGTTGCACTGGCTGCTGCAGGAAATACGGCACGCTCCATAAGCGCTCTCGAACGAGCGGCCAATCAGAAGGGTGACTTTCAGCAGATGCAGGTGCAATCCATCTCTGAAACCACATACTGGACCGCCATGGCTTTGCGCACACTGGGACGCGAACAAGAGGCGAGCAATCTTTTCCGCGCGATAGACGCTTATGCATCGAAGCTCGAGTCGGAAACACCGAAGATCGATTACTTCGCGACATCGCTTCCGGCAATGCTGCTCTTTGAGGAAGACCTGACGGAACGCCAGAACATCACGGCACGCTTTCTACACGCGCAGGCACAGCTTGGATTGCGCAACAAGCAGCAGGCAAAGCATCTTCTGGAAGAAGTGATCGCAAAGGATCGCAGCCACACTGGCGCGATTGATCTTCTCACGACACTTTCAGCGAAAGAAGGTTGAGCATGCAAGGACCGGCCATCCACACGACAGAATCTTCGATCCTTGTGCCGGCGGAACGCAGCTTCTACGTGTGGATCATTGCGGTAGTGGCGGCGCTTGGTGGACTTCTTTTCGGTTATGACTGGGTTGTCATCGGAGGCGCGCGAGAGTTCTATGAGATGTACTTCCATCTCGTGTCCCCCTCGCTGATCGGCTGGGTGAACAGTTGCGCTCTTGTCGGGTGCCTCGCAGGCTCGCTTGCCGCTGGTTCCCTTGCGGAACGACTCGGACGCAAGCCCGTTCTACTTGTTGCGGCCGTGCTGTTCGCAATTTCTTCTGCACTCACCGGATGGTCTTACGTTCTATCCGCTTTCATCGCATGGCGCATCGTTGGCGGTATTGCTATCGGCCTCGCCTCCAATGTTTCGCCGCTTTACATCGCGGAGATCAGCCCGGCGGACCTTCGCGGCAGGTTGGTAAGTCTCAACCAGTTTGCAATTGTCATCGGCATTCTGCTGGCACAGATTGTGAACTGGCGCATCGCTCGTCCTGTTCCTTCGGGCTTGAGTGCAGCTCAGCTGATGGCCTCATGGAATGTTCAGTATGGCTGGCGATGGATGTTTACAGCAGTGGTAATCCCATCACTGGTCTTCACTGTGGCATCGCTCGTCATACCGGAGAGTCCGCGTTGGCTGTTGACTCGCGGACGAAGCAAAGAAGCACTGGAAACGCTGACGAAAATCGGTGGCAACTCCTATGCAGATGCCGAATGTTTCAATATCCAGACAGTCATCAACGCAGAGAGTGCCGCGGGACGTTCCACCTGGGGCGAACTTCTGCGAAGACCTGTGCGCCGCATCGTCCTCATTGGTATTGCGTTGGCCGTATTGCAACAGTGGACGGGTATCAACGTCCTCTTCAACTACGCAGCAGACGTTTACCGGAGCGCAGGCTATGGTGCGAATGACATCCTGCTGAACATCGTCATCACAGGCACAATCAATTTGGTATTCACTATCATTGCGATGCTTCTGGTGGATCGCGTAGGACGCCGAGGGTTGATGCTGCTGGGGTGTATCGGTATCAGCACCTCACACCTGGCATGTTCATTTGCCTATGCAAACCACTGGCCCGCCCTAACAATCCTGATTCTGACGCTGAGTGCTATCGGTTGTTATGCTCTGACACTTGCACCGGTAACGTGGGTCTTGATCGCAGAAATTTTCCCGAATCGCGTTCGTTCCCAAGCTGTCTCGATAGCAGTCAGCGCTCTGTGGCTTGCTTCATTCGCCCTGACGTATACCTTTCCATTGTTGAACAAGGCATTGGGAACGGGCGGAATCTTCCGTACCTATGGCGTGATCTGCCTCTTGGGTTGGGCACTGGTGTTCTTCTTTGTACCTGAAACCAAGGGACGCAGCCTGGAACAGATCGAGCGGGCACTGGCACGACAGTGAGAACTATCCTGTGGCGAACCAGACCACATCTGAAAGAAAACGGATTTCTACACGTCCCTATCGCTCTGCAGAAATTTCGGGATATCTCCTCTAACGGAGTGAGACAATGTGTCCCATCCCGTCAATCGCCAGGGTGAAGCAAGGAAGAGCATGTCTGAATCAAAGGGAACAGCCGGAATCAAAGAGATTGCGCGAGCACTGAATGTGTCCATCGGCACGGTGGACCGCGCATTGCATGGCAGAACCGGCGTTAGCGAAAAGACGAAGACGCGCGTGCTGCAGATGGCAGAGCGGATGGGATACACACCCAACCTTGCGGCACAAGCTCTGAAACTGAATCGCAAACTTTCCATTGCAGCAATTCTCCCGAAGCACATCTCACATTTCTTCGATCCTGTACGTGCCGGCATTCGTGCCGCAGCAGCCGCAACGGTTGGCGTTCAGGTTTCCCTGGAGTTTCACGAATATCCGCGGCTGGGCGTGGGAGATGTGGAAGCGTTTGAACGGGCCCTGAAGCGACACTATGACGGCATCATCTTTCTGCCAGGCGACACGCGCAAGTTTGACTCGCTGATCCGTACGCTCTCACGCAATGGCACTGCCATGATGTGCGTGGGAAGCGATGCGCCAAACACCGACCGCATGGGATCCGTGGCAGCGCACGCCTACGTCAGCGGCTCCATCGCAGCAGAGTTGTTGGCAATGAAGCTGCCACAGCGGTCGAACGTGGCCGTCTTCAGTGGCGATCTATACACCATGGACCACGCGGAAAAACTACGTGGTTTTGCAGCTACGCTTGCGGTACAGGCTCCGCACCTGATGCTGCTGCCAGCATTGGAAAGTCATGAACAACCCAGGCAGGCGTACCAGCAGGCGCTTACGCTGATGCGCAGCAAAGACCATCCGCAGGGGATCTACCTAAGCACAGCAAACAGCATGCCCGTACTCAAGGCGCTTGACGAATTGAAATTGCTTGGCAAGGTGCAGATCGTCACAACGGATCTTTTTCAGGAGCTGATCCCTCTTATCGAGTTCGGCAAGGTGATGGCCACCCTCTACCAGCGACCCTATACCCAGGGTAAGGTGGCGTTCGAAGCACTGCTCCGCTATCTGCGCGGTGATGATAAATCGCACCCCTACGTGCGACTCGCACCGCACGTCATCTTTCGCAGCAATCTTCCGCTGTTCTCCAGTCACATCGTCGATACCGATGAAGAGATCGAAAGCGAATTGCCATAACGTTCAGCTTGCGTCCTGCCGAGCTCTCGTTGTGTCTAGCATTCTGCAAGCCATGCGTAGGTGAAAGCTCTCCATGCCATCTCAGGTCCATCGCTGCATCCTGCAATCGGATCAACTCGTAATCGAAGTGCGGCCTCGCGAAGGTGGCCGCATTGCGTCGTTACGCAGCCTCGACTCCGGGCTGGAATTTCTCATGCAATCGCCACGAAACGAAACGATACCAACTCCCAACCTGAATGCGGATTTTCGCAATGGCCCGTGCGCGGGCATTGAGGAGTGCCTCCCCACCGTAGCCCGTTGCGATGCTTCTACCGAGGGAGGGCCCGCACCCGATCATGGCGATTTCTGGCAGTTGCCATGGCATGTGGAACACATGGACGACTGCAGTGCCATTCTTTCCGCAGACGGCTTCAGCCGCACGCTGCGTTTCACAAAGCATCTGCTAGTCACCGGCGATACGCTCCGCGTGGAATATTCTGTGACGAACATCCGCACCACTTCGCAATCGTTTCTCTACGCGTGCCATCCACTGTTTGCTGTGGACGAAGGGGATCTCATCATGCTGCCAAGCGACATCCGTTCGTTGCGGCTTGATTATTCGCGCGGCAATAGATTAGGAAAGCGCGGCGATGTGATTTCATGGCCCGTTACGGCATCGGGAATCAAGCTGGACCAGGCTGGCCGCGCAGACGTCGGACACGCCGATATGTTCTACACGGAACGCGTAAACAGAGGAGTATGCGGTATCCTTCGCTACTCCACGGGGCAAATACTTGAAGTTCTCTTCGATCCAGCCAGGCTTCCCTATCTTGGAATCTGGCTTTGCTATGGTGGATGGCCGGATGATGCAACAGAGCAGCTCCAATACGCTGTCGCCCTGGAACCCACCACGTCGCCTCACAACAGCCTGAATACCGCGCAGCAGGCACAAGCAGCGATGTCCCTCCAGCCAGGAAAAGTATTCCGTTTTGCTATCGCCTTTCGTGTGCGCCAAGCTCCCTCTGCACTCCTGGCCACGGACTAAGAAGCCTCCCTTCGGGTGACTTCTCTTGCTTCTTCAGAGTGAAGATTAGTGCGTCTCCGTGAGTACGAGCCCGGAGTAACTGCATCCAGCTTGATGAAATCGACGCCGCAGACGAGAACAGAGCGACAACCGAATCGATGTGCTCCTGCGCGCCGGGCTTCGAGAAATCGACCTTGTCGTGATACGAGGAGGGTAGGTTGCCCGCAAAGGCATTGCCCTTGGCCAAGGGTGCGCACCACGATATCCTGCATGTGATACGGCGTCCCCAGGATTAGATAGGTCTGGAATCAATTCTTTCGGTTCGCATAAACTCTGCGATCAGAAGCGGTTTCCGCATATCGTGTACGAACACGACATGCCAGCAAAGGATGGTACATCGTTGCTCACAAGTCCAAGTGATCTGAAATCCGCAACCATCTTCCCTTTTATTTATCCTTAGAATTGGTGAATTTCCCGAAACATGCATGTCTTCACGGAACGACCAGGCTGCCTTTAGTCGAAACGATTGTCAACTGTTATGCGACCGTATTATTGTGTACGTTACCGAAAGTCTCTCGCGCAACATGAAGGGCTATCGTCCAGGAGCATTCATGCACTGTAGACTCACCGCCTCGTTTCGCTATTCGGCCTGCCTTGCCATTCTTTCCGCAGCAACTGCATTGGCGCAGCACTCGACAGAAGCCATTCATGTAGACGATGTGAGTCATATCTTCCGTATTGACGCGGCTGATACCACGTATGAATTCGGCGTGAACGAAGATAAGCGACTGCAGACGATCTACTGGGGAGAACGCCTTTCGGAGAAGGATCATCCGCAGCCTCCGAAAGCCGCACCCGGCGTGGCGTCCTTCGATTCAACACGGAACACCACGCCTCTGGAATTTGACGCCTGGGGTGGTGGACTCTACGTGGAACCGAATTTGAAGGTCACCTTCCCGGACGGGAATCGCGATCTTGACCTGCGGTATATCGGCTACAGTACGCGCGATGGCGTGTTGTCCGTGCAGATGAAAGACATCTCTCTCCCGGTTGCCGTCACGCTGCAGTACAAGGTCGATGAAGCAACGGGTATCGTAGGCCGCCGCGCTCTTATTAAAAATGAGACTGCCAAACCCTTCGTCGCTGAATCAGCAAGCTCCGCCACGTGGAACCTGCCACGCGGAACAAACTACATCCTGCGATACCTTTCCGGTCGCTGGGCTGGCGAATGGACAGTGAACGATCAAACTGTGAAGCCGGGGAAGACGATTCTGGAGAGTCGCCGTGGAACCACAGGATCGCAGAACAACCCGTGGTTTTCCATCCGCAAAAACGATACGACGGAAGAGAACGGCGACGTATGGTTCGGTGGATTGGCATGGAGCGGTTCATGGCAGATCGCCATTGAACAGGATGCCGTGCAACAGGTGCGCATCACCGGCGGTTACAACCCCTTCGACTTCGGCTATCACCTGAAGGCAGGCGGAATGCTGGAAACACCCTGGTTTTATGCAGGCCATACCTCACATGGCTTGGGCGACGCGTCACGCAGGATGCACCACCTTGAGATGGACACATTGGTCCCCCGTGCTCCACACGAGAGGCCGAGGCCGGTGTTGTACAACTCGTGGGAGGCAACCGAGTTCAAGGTGAACGAAGCCGGGCAGGAAGCATTGGCGGAGAAGGCTGCCGCCATTGGAGCAGAACGCTTTGTCATGGATGATGGCTGGTTCGGCATGCGTAACAACGATCACGCCGGGCTGGGCGATTGGACAGTGAACCCGCAGAAATTTCCAAACGGACTGAAGCCATTGATCGACAAGGTTCATTCTCTGCACATGGACTTTGGCCTATGGGTTGAACCGGAGATGGTGAATCCGGACAGCGATTTGTATCGCAAACACCCAGACTGGGTGTTGAACTTTGCCGGACGTCCACGTACGGAAGGCCGCAATCAGCTTGTGTTGAATCTTGCGCGCGAAGACGTGCGGCAGTACGTCTACTCGTCCCTCGACAAGCTACTTACAGAGAATGACATTGCCTTCTTTAAGTGGGACTACAACCGCAATTGGTCCGAGCCCGGCTGGCCCGCAGTCGCTCCAGACGAACAGAAGAATGTCTATGTGGACTTCATCCGCAACTTCTACAGCATCCTCGAGGAATTGCGGAAGAAGCATCCTAATATCGAGATTGAATCCTGCTCCGGTGGTGGTAGTCGCGTTGATCTTGGAGTAATCCACTTGACCGACGAAGTTTGGCCCTCCGATAACACGGACGCCTTCGACCGCCTGCGGATTCAGTACGGGTTTACGCAGGCCTATGCTCCGGGCATCATGATGGCCTGGGTTACGGATTCACCCACATGGGTAAACCAGCGCACACTGTCGCTTCCCTATCGCTTCCTATCTTCGATGCAGGGTTCACTTGGCGTTGGAGCGAACCTGACGAAGTTTACTTCGGAAGAACTCGAGACATCGCGCAAGATGATTGCAGAGTATAAGAACCTCCGCGAAACTGTGCAGCGAGGTGACCTGTATCGTCTTATATCTCCAACCGATGGCAGCGAAGCGTCCGTAACAGAATCCGTTTCGCGCGATAGACAGCAGGCGGTCCTCTTTGCGTTTCTGCATTCGAGCACGGAACTGTATTCCTATCCGCGCATCTTCCTCCGTGGCCTCGATCCAGACCGCGTTTATACCCTCCGCGCAATCGAGGGCAAAGCCAATAGTGACACGCCCACATCAGCAACCGGATCATATTGGATGCATCGCGGAATCGATGTCGATCTGCGGGGCGACTTTCAAGCCACCGCATTTGTATTGCAAGGAGCAAGCCATTGAGTACCCGTCGTGAATTCCTCGCAGGGGCAGCTGCAGTAGCAGCCGTAACAGCCGGAAGGCCTCTCCATGCATCGGTATCTTCTACCGCAAACCCGACGACTACGCTCTGGTATCGCCAGGAAGCGAAGAATTGGCTGGAGGCACTTCCACTAGGCAATGGCAATCAAGGCGTCATGATTTTCGGTGGCGTAACAACAGAGCGACTTGCGCTATCGGACTCCACCGCCTGGTCCGGTGCGCCGAACGAACACTCTGTTAATCCAGAAGCAAAGGCGCATGTTGCTGAGATTCGTCAGCTACTGTTTGATGGCAAATACATTGAAGCGACGCAACTTAGCCGCAAATACATCGCAGGCAACGCTACGAATTTCGGAACGAACCTGCCCCTGCCCGATTTACTCATCGACTTCGAAACGCCATCTCATCCCATTACGGAATACCGCCGCGCTCTCACTCTGGACGATGCAGTGGCAGGAGTATCCTTCCAATCCACAGGACAGCAATACGCTCGCGAAGCTTTCGCATCACATGCACATCGACTTATCGTTTATCGCATTGCGCATCCTGCATCGTTCCACATTCACTTTGCCGCATCACAACTTCCCACCACGGTACACACCGAAGACAATCGAATGGTGTTGCGCAGCCGTGCCGTGGAAACGAAGCACAGCGATGGCAAGTCTGGTGTCAATTTCGAAATTCATGTTGAAGTCATCCCGCAAGGTGGGCATGTCGAGCCAAACCCCAATGGTATTGAGATAAAGGAAGTACACACTGCCACAGTCCTCATCGCAATCGCGACATCCTTCCACGGCAACGATCCGAATGCTGTCTGTCAACAAACGTTGGCAGCCGCGCGCGATGTGTCATACGACAAGCTGAAAGAAGCACACATCGCAGATTACGCGCCGCTCTTCCGAAGGATGTCCTTCCATCTCGGTGACGATACAAACGCAGACAGTCCGACTGACTTGCGCAGGAACGCAGTGAAGAAAGGTGCCAGCGATCCCGCATTGCATACGCTCTTTTTTCAGTTTGGGCGCTATCTTACAATCGCCGGATCACGTGCTGACTCGCAGCTTCCACTGGCACTGCAGGGCATTTGGAATGACGGGCTTGCTGCAGCCATGGGATGGACTGATGACTTCCATTTGGACATCAATACACAGCAGAATTACTGGGCCGCGGAAGTCTGCAACTTATCCGAATGCCAGATGCCGCTGTTTCGCTTTCTTGAGTTCCTGCGAATTGCAGGTCAAAAGCCGGCCAGGGAGATGTACGACGCTCCCGGCTGGATTGCACACACTGTCACCAACCCGTGGGGCTACACCGCGCCGGGGGATGTGGGATGGGGTAACGTTCCAGTTGCAGGTGTCTGGCTTTCGCTACAACTGTGGGAGCACTACCGTTTCACCAACGACACAGTATTCCTACGACAGACAGCTTTTCCTATCCTTCGTGATGCAGCCGAATTCTTCCTGGCATACATGACTACAGAACCTGCGCATGGATGGCTGGTGACAGGACCATCTGAATCACCAGAAAATGCGTTCAAAGATCCGCATGGCGGTAACGCCAGCGAGAGCATGATGCCCACAATGGATCGTGTGATGACCTTTGCGCTCTTCGATATCTGCGAGCAGGCTTGCAAGGTTCTCAATTCCGACATGTCACTCGTCGAACGAGTCAAGGTGGCAAAAGCTAAGTTGCCTCCACTCCAGATAGGAAGCCACGGACAATTACAGGAATGGCTGCACGACTTTGAGGACGCCTATCCGAATCATCGCCACACATCGCATCTGACGTCTCTCTACCCGGAGTCGCAAGTGGATGTACGAGCAACCCCCTCGTTAGCGCATGCCGCGGAGGTAACAATTCAGCGCCGTGTCGCAGCACCGGATTGGGAGCAGACGGAATGGGGCCGCGCCAATTTCATGGCCTTCTATGCGCGCCTGTTGAAGGGTGACGAATCGGTTCACTATCTTAACGATTTGCTCTCCCACGCCACCGCCGATAATTTGCTCACATTTTCTCAAGGAGGCGTCGCCGGAGCCGAGCAGAACATCTTTGCGATCGATGGTAATACTGCCGGAACAGCAGCGATTGCAGAGATGCTGCTTCAATCGCAACGAGGTGAGATTGAATTGCTACCTGCACTGCCAGCAGCATGGCCCAGCGGCGAAGTACGCGGTCTCTGCGGACGAGGAGGTTATATCGTCGACATTGCATGGCGTAACAGTGTGCTTGTCAGCGCAAGCATTCGTAGCCGCTTTTCTGGAGCGATTCCCATTCGCTATCGTGAATCAGTGAAAACGTTCCGTATGACCGCTGGCTCCACACTGCGGATCCGCCCAGCAATGTTCGATAAAGAGAAGAGCACGGCTAAAGCCGCCCTCTTACTTTGCAGGAAGGAAACGGATTGCGGCTCCGCCACCAGGCGCAAGGTTCAGGTTGAGTATTGAAGCAGACGTGACGGAAACCTTGCGAATGTTGACTTGCTTCGGTTGCGTTGCCGCGTCCGTCCCATCCTCATACACCTCAGCGATATAGTTGCCGGTGCCTAAAAACTTCAGCGGTACCTTCAGTTCTCGGGGTGTCCAGTTCGTCATGCTGCCCAGGTACCACTCATTGCCGTGACGACGCGCAACGATGGAGTACTCACTAACGTCTCCCCCCACGACATGTGTTTCATCCCATGCCGTGGGAACATCCTTCAGAAACTGGAAAGCGGCAGCGGCTTCTCCCTCATAGTTCTGCGGGCTGTCGGACACCATCGGGACTGGGTTTTCATACACAACATACAGAGCAAGCTGTTGCGCTCGGGTCCCCATCACCTGTGGCGAGGCATTACGGGCAACGAAGCTATCTTCTGTCTGACTGTCGAATGCGCCCGCGGTGTAGTCCATCGGGCCTGCAAGAGCGCGTGTCCATGCGAAGACAGATCGATCCACTGGGCTGTCGCGACGGCCCACCTTGTTGTTCTCAAGCCCCAGCACAGCCTCATAGCTCATCACATTGGGATAAGTGCGCATGATGCCCCACGGCGTATGGCATCCATGAAAATCCACCATCAGATGATGAGCAGCAGCTTCGCGTGCCACATCGTAAAAGAACTGAATGCCTTCTTGATCGTCACGGTTTACAAAGTCAATTTTCATACCCGCCACGCCCCACTTCTCATACAGCGGAAAGGCTTCCTTCATCTGTTCCATTACTGCAGCGGAATAAAGCCAGATCCATACCTTTACATGCTTCGTGGCGGCATACTTCACCAGTTCCGGAATGTCGACTTTCCCATTCATCTTTGTGATGTCGCCACCGGACCAGCCAGCGTCGAGGAAGAAATAGGGGAAGCCTGACTTAGCCGCAAAGTCCACGTAATACTTCATCGTCTCTGTAGTGAATTGCGCATTGCCAGATTCGCCCTTTGCGTTCACGTTATCAACCCACCAGTTCCACGAAGCCTTTCCCGGTTGGATCCAGCTTGTATCCTTCACCCGGCTGGGTGGATTCAGGTCTGTTTGCAGATTGCTCTCCAGCAGTTCTCCCGGCGTATCGGCAATGCCCAGCACGCGCCACGCTGAATGATGCGGTAGCGTTCCGGTAACCGCAAAGGATGGATCATCCCACCGCGGCGACAGTTTTACGCGAAGCATATGTCCTGCCCAGCTGCCGGTTGGATTCGTGACGTAGGCCGAGCTATTCCCTTCCAGGTCAGCTTCCATTAAGGAAATCCATGCATCGCCCGGTTGGTGCAGCAATGTAGGCATGCCGATAAGGAAATGGCTGGCAACGCCACCCTGATTACTCAATGCAGAAAGGTTATAGCGCACATATTCGCTCTCATAACTGGAACGATAATTCGGCAGCGCCAGCACCCATGCTGTATCGTCCTGGCTGAAGCGAAACTCCGTCTCTTCATTCCGCAAACGAAGTTCGGTATTGCCACGTGGCGGAGCAGGCAACACATAACGAAAAGCGATACCACTGTTATATGCCCGCGCTTCCACAACCAGACTGCGCCCGTTCCCATCATGTTCTCGTACCGTCAGCGAAAGCGCGTTATAGGCATCGTGAACATGGCTTACCTTCGAAAACATCAGCGGATAGTCATCGATCGCGCTCGACGATTTTGTATCCGCGATCGTTACGTTCTCTCCCAATGGAAGCTGATCATCCAATGCAAGTCCCATTGCGGAAGCATCAATGATCGGCTTTCCCTTAAACGTAACTGCATACTGCAATTGTCCGCTTCCCTGCGTTGCGAGTGGCTTCGATGTGTTCACAGAAAACGTCATAACCAATCGCCCATCGGGTGACTGCAAACGCTTGTCCTGGGCACGTGTTTGCTGCAATGCACTCAAGGCAATCAATCCAATCAGAATCCAGTGTTTCCTCATTACATGTCCTCTCACGTGCAGTTATCGCATATGTGAAGTAAGTGCAGTTACAGAAACGGACTGCATCCCACCATAAAGAACGGCAGGACGCAGACCCGATACGTCTTGTCCCAAGTTGGAGGTACTCCTGCTTAGAAGTAATACTTCGCCGCAAGCTGAATAAAGCGAGCATCCGGTGTGTTTGCGCCGAAGTTCTTCGGCCCGTCGATACGTCCGCCTGATACCGGATCATCATTCTGGACGCCTGGATTACCCCAGGTCGGGTGGTTGAATACGTTGAAGATATCGGCGCGCAACTGGAGACTCTGCTCCCGCCAGATGGTGAAGTTCTTGAACAGCGATACGTCGTTGCGCCAGTAGCCAGGGCCATAAACGATGTTCTGCTTACCGCCAAGGAACTGTGCCACCAGGTTCGGATCAGTCACACCCGATGCATAACGACAGGCCACGCCGTTCTGCACCGTACCAACAGGCGATCCCGGAGCGCAGATCAGGTTGCCCGCGTTCACCATTCCCATCGGCTCCGCCAGCGAACACGGGTTATACCAGTGCGCCTTGGTCTTCACCTGTGTGGGACAAGGTGTAGTGCTGCTCCCCAGTGTTCCCGGAATCCCTGTATCTCCTGTGCGGAAGGGATCGGTCACGAGTACCGGACGAGAACCAGCACCAGCGACATTCGATGTGGTTGTTCCCATACCGAAGGGTGTTCCTCCCTGTGCAGTAAAGGTGTCGCTGATCTCCCATCCTCCCAGCACAAGATCCATTGCGCGATTGCCCTTCATGTACTTCCGTCCACGTCCAAATGGCAGCTCATAGTAACCATTCAGTGTGACGCGATTGCGCACGTCGTACGACGAGTTGGTGTATTCGAACTTAGGCCCACCAAGCAGGTAATACGTACGGGTGCCAACAGCAGTGGATAAACCGCCCGAAGAACTGGTGTTGTCCATCGCATGGCCCCAGGTATAGGTAGCCAGGAAGTTCAACCCATTGGAAAAGCGCTTTTCCAGTTTGGCCTGCAGCGAGTTGTAACTGCTGTAGCCCGTGTACACCGTCGCGCCAATACCACCTAACGTCGGGAAGGGCTGATACGGTTGAGTATTCAATCCCGCCTGATAAAGCGCAACGTTCGAATTTTGCGCAAAGTAGGTTGTAAGATGCCGCGATTCGTTGCCAACATAAGCAATCGAGCTGACCAGGTTATTGGACAGTGCATACTGCACTGACAGGCTGTAGTTCTGGGTATATGGCGTCTGCAGGTTTGCAGATGTCGAATGGAACCCCGGAAACCCTGTTGCAGCAGTAACAGGTGTCAGTGTCGGCAGTCCTGATTCCAATGTGTAGGGGAATGGTGTCGAGCAGTTTCCTACAGTACAGCTTTGCTCAGGGAAGCTCTGGGAAAGGCTATATGGATAGTTCGCTCCCAGGTTTCCGTTGCCGTTGCTCTCCAGGCCACCGTAGAAGATACCGACACCGCCGCGAAGGACAGTTCTCTCATTTGCTTTGTATGAGAATCCAAAACGAGGAGCGAAGTTCGTCTTCTGCGAAGTGACCAGGCGGTTGTTTCCTACATACTGAATCTGGACATTGTTTGCAGCCAGCGTGTTGATGAATTCCGGCGCAAGCGCCACGCTCTGCTGCGACGTTGGCAACTGGAATACACCAGCTCCAGTTCCCGCTCCAACTGCCGTGGGAATGAAATTCGCCTGACGGTCACGCGACTCTGCCAGTGGCTGGTAAAAGTCCCAGCGCAAGCCAATGTTAAGCGTTAGGTTTGGTGTAAGGCGCCAGTCGTCCTGCGCATAGCCTGAGTTGTACCACTGCTGATCATGAATGCCTGGGGCATTCGTGATGTAAGCACTTGCTACACGTCCTGAGAGGAAATCCGCGACGCCGGAACTCAGCGAAGTTCCTGGAATTTTCGTGTAGTGGCCGTTGAAAGTGAAGTTTCCACGCGGACTGTCCGCATAGGTGTAATAGAAACGAACATTCTGGAACGCCACACCAAACTTCATGGAGTGCTTTCCTTTGATGTACGTCAGGTTATCCAGAATCTGATACACATTCTGCGACTCGCGCGATGTGCCCGTGGAACCGAATTGCGACAGGCCGACAGCACCCCCGATCTGCACCAGCGGGAGACCGCAGAATCCAGGAACGCACGGAACATTTCCAAACCCGAGCGAGCTGGCAATGGTTCCATTGAAACCATTCGGTGTGTCGAAGTTAAAGACACCCCAGTTATAGCCAAAGCGGAATTCGTTAATCAACGATGGCGTAAAGGTATGTGTGTAAGAGCCCATACCGTTCTCAGCAAGGTTACTCTGGATGTATCCACCATAGCCGCTACCGTCAAGAACAGGTCCAAGAGGAAGTGCGCTCTTCACGATCTGATGGACATAGCTGAAGCGCCCGTACACCAGGTCCTTGGGACTAGCGTTCCAGTCCACACGCTGATCGAACTGCGTGGTACTGTCCAGGCGCGGCACATTCTGAACGTAGTTCTGCTGTAGCCCCGTTCCGTTATTCGGAGTCGGATACATATTCAAAATGCGCAGCGCGTTCTGATCGATATCTGCGGTGCACATTACATTTTCTGCGTTTCCGCACGGAGCACCCAAAGCCACTGTCCCATTGGTATTCGGCTGCTTCAGGTGGATTGGCTGGTTGAAGCCGCTGACGGTTGGATTCAGCAACTCCGTAAAGTTACCCTGCCGCTCCAACGCAGATGGCACGTTCAGGCGGTTCACCTGTGCGTTGGTAATACGGTTTGCCTCAACGTCACCGAAGTAGAACAGCTTGTTTTTGATCAGCGGGAACCCGATGGTTGCACCGAACTGGTTCTGATGAAAGCGTGGAACGGTAAGGGCATTCCAGTCCTTCGCATTCATCTTGTCGCTACGAAAGTATTCCCAGAAATTGCCGTGAATCTGGTTCGTTCCGGACTTGATGCTGGCATTCATCACAGCGCCGGCAGAGTGACCAAACTCTGCGGAGTAATTGCTCGTCTGGATGTTGAACTCCGCCAGCGCATCCGGTGGTGGACGCTGCACGAACGTGGAGCCATTCAGAAAGTCCACCAGGTTCGTGTTGTTATCAACACCGTCAAGGATGAAGTTGTTCTGCGTAGCGCGCTGACCGTTGGCAATGAAATCTCCCTTACCCGATCCGCGTGTGTTGCCAAGGGAAGGAGTAACGCCATTGGTTAGCTGTGCAATGAACACCCAGTTGCGGCCGTTGAGCGGAGTTTCATTGATCGTCTTCGCTTCCACAACCTGGCCGACGGCACCGGTTTGCGTCTCAAGAAGAGGAGGAGCCGTCGAGACGGTCACCGTTTCCGACGCTCCGCCCACCTTCAGCGACAGGTTGACTCCCACACGAGCCTGGATGTCTACCTTGATGTTTTGTTGCGTGGTCGTCGCAAATCCGGCAGCAGTCGCGCTGACCGTATAGCTGCCGATCTTCACCGGCTGGAACGTGTAAAGCCCTGACGAATTGGTTGTTTGCGTAAGTGCAAGTCCGGTATCAACTGCGGTCAGAGTAACCGTCGCCCCCGGGATGACTTTCCCCGAAGAGTCGAACACGATTCCCGTAACGGCTCCCTGGTCTACCTGCGCCAGGAGCCTTCCCGCAGGAAAGAGAAGAACAATGAACGCAAGCAGCAATCCCCAATACTTGCTATGCGCCGCACCGCACCTCTGAGTTGTCAGTGTCTGCATGGTGGCCTCTCAAAGTGAACGCCTGCCGCGTCTGGACAACCATTCACAGTGGCAAACCGTATACGTTAACGAACTTTTATGTCAATAAAAATCCATCTATCTTTAAATTCCTAGGAAATAGACTATTCCGCTAACGTGTACGAACACGATTTTGTAGCTATTTCTTAAAATCTCTCCGGGCATCCATGTCCCGCACGGCCCTGCAGCATACAACTCACAGGTGTGCGTGCTCGCACCCGGCACCACGCTGGACGATTCCCTTGGGCGATAGATGCGGACGTTCCGTCGCCTAACTCCTCCCGCTCAGTGAAGGCAATTATCCCTGCCTTGTCGCAAAAGCTCTCATGCCCCGCAGACCGATGCCGATAAGCCCGTTTGTACGGCGCAAGAACCGCACCCGGAGAGCCTGTGCAACTGGATGATGAAGTCCGCGAATTTCTTATCGAATGCAACGAAAACCTGGTCAATCTGGATCAGGAGATCGTGCTTCTCGAGCAGAACCCCACCGAAACGAAATTGATCGACAGCGTCTTTCGCACTTTCCACACCATTAAAGGAACATGCGGTTTCTTTGGGTTCACAACCCTGGGAGGCCTGACCCATGTGGCTGAAAACCTCATCGACCAGATGCGCGCTGGCCAACGCATCCTGACGCCGGAGCTTGCGGCGCTGCTGCTGGAATCCGTCGACGCCATCAAGAAAATCATTGCTCTGATCGAAACCACGGGCGAAGAAGGTGCCGAGGCGCACGAAGCGCTGCGTACCCGTCTCATCGCGGCACTCGAAAACAAGATGCTTCCACCCGCCCGGCAGGAGACTGCCGAGCCTGTACCGCCACAGGCTGCAAGCGAACCCTTGCCTGGCAAGACAGCGGTCGTGCAGGATTCCACCATTCGCGTCGATGTCGGCCTGCTCGACAAGTTGATGAATCTTGTTGGCGAGCTTGTATTGGCGCGCAACCAACTTCTGCAAAGCGCCACGCGTCACGACGTGACCCTGCTGCGTACCGTGCAGCGCCTGAATGCGATCACCAGCGAGTTGCAAGAGGGCGTACTAAAGACTCGCATGCAGCCCATCGGCGTCATCTGGAACAAGCTGCCCCGCCTGGTACGCGACCTCTCAGCAGAGTGCTCCAAGCGCATCCGCATCGAGATGGAAGGTGCCGAAACCGAACTCGACAAAACCATCATCGAGGCCATCAAGGACCCACTCACACACATCGTGCGCAACGCCTGCGACCACGGCATCGAACAGCCCACGCAACGCGCCACCTCCGGCAAACCTGAAGAAGGGCTAGTAACACTTCGTGCCTACCATGAGGGCGGTCACGTCAACATCGAAATCTCAGACGATGGCAAAGGCCTCGATCCCGAAAAGATCAAGTCCCGCGCTATCGCCAAGGGTCTGCTCACGGCGGAACAAGCCGCCCCCATGAGCGAACGCGAAGCCATCAACCTTGTCTTTGCTCCCGGCTTCTCTACTGCTGAACAGATCACCAACATCTCCGGACGCGGTGTCGGCATGGACGTCGTCAAGACCAATATCCAGAAGATTGGCGGCATTGTCGACATCGGCAATCGTCCCGGCTCTCCGGGATCGCGCGTAAAAATCACCATCCCTCTTACGCTCGCCATCATTCCCGGCCTTGTTATCCGGGCAAGCGCACAGGACATCCAGCACCGTTTCATCATCCCGCAGGCGAATCTTCTGGAACTCGTGCGGCTTGATCTGAACGAAACCCGTGAAGGCGAATGCGCTGCCATTGAGTACGTCAATGGAACGCCTGTATACCGCCGTCGCGGACACCTTCTGCCACTCACGTATCTCAATCGCGTACTTGGCATGGAGGATCGCACCTTCCCTCGCGATCCGGTGATCAACATTGTCGTGTTGCAGGCGGAAGGTCGTCCCTTCGGGCTGATCGTCGATGGCATTTTTGACACGCAGGAGATCGTGGTAAAGCCGTTGGGCAAACGTCTGAAAGGCCTCAGTTCCTATTTAGGCGCCACCATCATGGGTGACGGTCACGTTGCGCTGATCCTCGATATCCCTGGTCTCGCGCACCTTGCTGGCATGGCTTCGCAAGCACGCGAAGTACGCAAGCTCGACACAACCAGCCAGACATCCGCGGAGACACGGGAAAGCTTCCTCATCTTCCGCGCTGGCACCTTCAGCCGTGTTGCCGTTCCGCTCACGATGGTCTCGCGCCTGGAGCAAATCGAAGCGCGCAGCATCGAGCACGCTGCTGGTCATCCCGTGCTGCACTATCGCGGACAGATCCTTACGCTGGTCGAGCTCAGTTCCCTGCTTGACCCCACGGCATTCCGCGTCGAGCGTCCTCCATCCGTCACCACGCAAGTGATTGTGCTCGGACAGGGCGAGAAACGCCTTGGCATCCTCGTCGACCAGATCGTCGACATCGTGGAAGAAGCGATCACCTTCCGCACATCCACGATCCGTAAAGGTCTTCGCGGCTCCGTGATTCTTGGCACCACCGTCACCGATCTACTCGATGCGGAAGGCCTCCTCGCGCAGGCAAACCAGCCACTTTGTATGGATGCGGCCAATGAAAACGACGACACCACGCTGAAGAGGATCGCCTGATGAAACTGATGCAAGAATGCCGCGTTACTCGCGGCGACTCCCTGCAGTACGCAACATTTCACGTAGGCGATCTCTTCTTTGGCATTGAGGCCATTCGGGTACAGGAGGTGATTCGCCGGCAGGAAATGACTCCTATTCCGCTGGCTCCCCCAGCCATTCGTGGCCTTATCAATCTGCGCGGCCAAATTGTAACGGCCATCGACACGCGCTCAACGCTGGGCCTGCCCGCAGCAAGCTCTGCCGAACCGCAGATGAACATCATCATCAGCGCCGAAGACGGCGCCATCAGTCTTCTGGTGGATGCGATCGGCGATGTCCTTGAAGTACCGCTGGCTAGCTACGCGCCCATTCCCGACAACGTTCCACCCCGGCAGCGCGACAAGATCGCTGGCATCTACAAACTGGCTGATCGGCTGATGCTGTTGCTCAACATCGACAAGATTCTCGAAACCGCCTGTCACGAGACCAATTAATCACGGAGAAACGATCATGGCTTCTACAACCCGCATTCCCAATCTCAACGGCCGGACGCCTGTGGTCGTTACAACGCGTACCGTCAAAGAGCCCTCCACAAAGAACGGCGAGCTGCAAGCCGCTTTTGATGCCATCGGCCGCTCGCAGGCTGTTGTGGAGTTCGAGATGGACGGCACCATCACACATGCCAACGCGAACTTCCTGCTGTGGACCGGCTATCGTCTTGATGAAATTGTTGGCAAGCATCACAGCATGTTTGTCGATCCCAGCGAGGTCAAGAGCGCCGAGTACACGAGTCTGTGGGCCGGCTTGAATCGTGGCGAAACACAAACCTCTGTCTTTCGCCGTTTCGGCAAACATGGGCAGGAGTTCTGGATGCAGGGCTGCTACATGCCCATTTTCGACACCAATGGAAATCCATTCAAAGTCATCAAGGTCGCACTCGATGTGACCGAAGCAGCACTCCGGAACACAAGCTATCGATCCCAGGTGGAAGCGGTCAGCCGCACACAGGCCGTCATCGAGTTCGAACTGGACGGCACGATCGTGACCGCTAACGACAACTTCCTGGGAGCAATGGGTACACGCTGGCCGAGCTCAAAGGCAAGCATCACCGCACGTTCATGGATAAGGACGAAGTGCAGTTGCCTGCCTATCGTGAGTTCTGGGCGGCGCTGGCTCGCGGTGAATATCAGAGCGGCGAATACAAGCGCTTCGGCAAGGGCAACCGCGAAGTCTGGATCTATGGCTCGTACAACCCCATCTTCGATGCCAATGGGAAGCCCGTCAAAGTCATCAAGTTCGCTACTGAGATTACGGCAACCGTACAGGCGCGACTCGCGCATGAAGCTCACCAGGAGACAGAGCGCCAGCGCGCCGTCGAACTTCGGCAGAAGGTCGAAGGCATTCTCGAAGTCGTTCGCTCTGCCCGCGATGGCGACCTGACACGCACCATCGATGTTGAAGGTGACGACACGATCAGCCAGATGGGCATTGCGTTGCGCGACTTCTTCGGTGACCTTCGCCAGCGCATCACTGCCATCACCCGTGCTGCGGATTCGCTCAGTTCATCGTCGCAGGAGCTCTCCGTTATCAGTGAACAGATGGCCTCCAATGCGGAAGAAACTGCAACACAGGCTTCGGTCGTCTCCACGGCTTCAGATGAAGTATCGCGCAATGTCACGGTAGTTGCCGCAGGCTCCGAAGAGATGCAGGCCTCCATCCGCGAAATCTCGAAGTCCGCCAATGAAAGCGCCCGCGTTGCACACAACGCCGTAACGGCTGCCAACGCAACCAACCAGACCATCGCCAAACTTGGGCAATCTTCGCTTGAAATCGGCAAAGTCGTAAAGGTCATCACGTCCATCGCCCAGCAGACCAACCTGCTGGCTCTCAACGCAACGATTGAAGCAGCGCGTGCCGGTGAAGCTGGCAAGGGCTTTGCCGTTGTGGCCAACGAAGTGAAAGAGCTGGCAAAAGAAACTGCGAAGGCAACCGAAGAAATCGGCCAGAAGATCGAGGCGATCCAGGGAGATACTTCAAGCGCGGTGCAGGCGATTGAAGAGATCACACAGATCATCAATCAGATCAACGATGTCTCCAACACGATCGCCTCGGCTGTTGAAGAGCAGACTGCAACCACCAATGAGATTGGCCGCAACGTATCGGACGCCTCACGCGGCGTGAGTGAGATTGCCGTCAACATCGCTGGCGTGGCAGCAGCGGCACAATCCACAACCACCGGCGCTTCGGGAACACAAGGTGCCGCGCGCCAGCTCCACGGCATGGCCAGCGAGCTTCAGGGACTCGTCTCCCGCTTCACCGTGTAATCGCTGGGTGCGTGTCCCTGTCTTCATTCGACAAGGACACGCACCCAGCTGTTGCTTCCCGGAAAGGAAATGTTCAGTGTCTGCACACGCGCATGCAACCACTTCATACGCACGTAATAAAATCCGCGTCCTCGTAATCGATGACTCCGTAGTGGTGCGCCGCCTGGTCGCAAAGGCTCTGGCCCTGGATGAGGAGTTCGAGGTTGTTGGTACGGCATCCAGCGCAGAATCCGCACTGGAGCGCCTTCCCCATCTGCAACCGGATGTCATCACGCTCGACATACACATGGCCGGCATGACCGGCCTCGAACTTCTTCCCATTCTCCGCGAGCGTTTTCCTCGATTGCATGTGCTTATCCTCTCCAGCTCCAGCGAAGGCAGTGCCGCAGTCACCATGGACGCCCTATTTCGCGGTGCCACCGGCTTCCTGCTCAAGCCGTTCGGAGACACATCACTCGATGACTCCGTGGATCGACTGCAAGAAGAACTGAGTGCCAACATCAAGCAGCTCTTTCGGCGCACACCAATGCGTTCTTCCCCTCCAGTACCGAAACCCCCTCGCCCGGAACTCGTCCGAAACACAGCCAGCCAACGCCGCGACATTCTTGCCATCGGCGTCTCAACAGGTGGGCCAACTGCACTCGCTCGCGTCATCGAAACGCTTCCTCCCAACTTCGCGTTGCCTATCGTCATCGTGCAACACATGCCGCCCGTTTTCACCAGGCTGCTTGCAGATCGCATCCGTGCCACCACGGGATTCAACATCGTCGAAGGCGTTGATGGCATGATGCTGGAACCGGGCAAAGCCATCCTCGCTCCCGGCGACTTCCACATGCGCGTGGCGCGTACAGCCGACGGTAGCACGCGCATCAAGCTCGATCAGGGACCGCAGGAATGTTCCTGCCGCCCCGCAGTAGACGTTCTTTTCGCTCCGTTGCCGAACTCTACGGAGGCAATGTCATCGCTACCATCCTTACCGGCATGGGACAGGACGGTCTGCGCGGCGCCACCGAACTAACACGCCTGGGCGCGCACCTCATTGCCCAGGATGAAGCCACCTCCGTCGTATGGGGTATGCCTGGCGCTGTCGCCAACGCCGGCATCACCAGCGAAGTCCTCCCGCTCGACAACATCGCTGCCGCTATCGCACAACAGGTGAGAAACCGCTAATGCCACAGGCCAGTACCATGCCATCCTCCATCTCGCCCGACAGCTATGCCTTTCTGCAGCGCTGGATCCATATCTCCTCAGGTATCGTGCTCGATGCGCACAAGAGTTACCTGTTGGAATCGCGCCTCGCACCCGTCATCGAGCGTGAAGGCATGCGTTCTATCGACGATCTCTGCATGCATCTACGCCAAGGCACACCCGGTCTCTCGCGCAAAGTGGTCGAAGCCATGACAACGCATGAGACGCTCTTCTTTCGCGACACAACACCGTTTGAGATTCTGCGTAAGACAATCGTGCCGCAGCTTCTTGTCACCCGACCCCGCGGACACAAAATCAATATCTGGTCGGCCGCTGCCTCCTCCGGGCAGGAAGCCTATTCGCTGGCCATGATCCTGATCGAATGTGGCGTCGCGCCTGGCGAAGTCTCCATCCTCGGCACAGACCTCAGCGAAAAGGTTCTGGAACGTGCTCGGCTTGCGACCTATGGGAAATTCGAAGTAAGCCGCGGCCTTCCCGCCGACTATCTCGCACGCTACTTCCAGCTTCATCACGATGCCAACGGACTCCCCGAATATCAACTGCGCGACATCATCCGACAAATGGTCCGCTTTGAGCCGCTCGACCTCCGTGCTAATTTTCGAGGACGCGGGCCATTCGACATCATCTTCTGCCGCAATGTGCTCATCTACTTCGACACAAAAACCAAGGAAGATATCCTGCGCGAAATGCGCAGCGTGATGTCCCGCGGCAGCTTCCTGCTGCTCGGCGCTGCAGAGACCATAGGATCCGTCGAAGGCTTTCAACGGGTGCACATGGATGATGCGATCGCCTATGTCAGCAAGTAACTCAAGGCACATCACCACTTGCCGATAAAACAATCAGATACCAAGGAGATCTTCCTCATGGAAGTCCTCGTCGTCGACGACAGCAAGACCATGCGCATGCTCGTGCAGCGCGCCATCCGCCAGGCAGGGTTCAGTGGCCTCACCTTCATCGAAGCCGAAAATGGAGCGCGCGCGCTGGAGGCGCTTTCCTCCAGCAAGCCCAGCCTCATCCTTTCCGACTGGAACATGCCGGAGATGACCGGCATCCAGTTCCTCCAGAATGTACGCGCCTCCGGCATCAATATCCCCTTCGGATTCATCACCTCAGAAGGCTCCAAAGAGATCCTCGACACGGCCACGGCTGCCGGCGCGAACTTCCTCATCACCAAACCCTTCACGTCAGACGATGTCCAGGCCTCGCTTAGCCCATTCGTAGGAGCCTGACCATGGATGTTTCTGCCTTTGCTCTTTCACACCTGCTTTCGGATCTCGTCGGACGTAAGGTCCAGGTCGTCGAGGCCGATTTCGAAGGCGACACCAAGGCATCCAGCGTTGGTACGTACGCCGTGCAGCCGGAAGGGTCGACCATCGTGATGAAGATCGACACCCTTCTGCTGGGCTCTCTCGGAGGTGCGCTCGCCGGGCTACCGGAAGCGCTCGTCAAACAGCAGGTGTCGAGTGGCATTGACGAGATGCTGCGCGATGCGATGCATGAGATCCTCAACGTCACCTCCTCGGCGCTCACGACGGAGGGCCGTGCCGTGCTGAAGAGCATGATGACCGAAAAACCACAGGTGGACGCTGCCTCGCGCGAAGCTTTCGGCCGTTCGCACACACGCGTCTATTACAGCGCAACGATCAGCGGCTATCCCGGCGGCAGCATCGCCCTGTACGCCTTCGGCTAGAGCGCATTCGCAGCTTTCCCTCGACTAGCCGGTTTCCTCGGCAGAGATGCTGGCGTTATTGCCAGGCACAAGTATTCTGAATGCATGAAGGACTTCTATATTGCCGACGCGGCATCGCATGAAAATGCCGTGGTGACCTCTTACTTCCTGCTGTCGCAGATGTCTGCGCGCGATAAGAAAGGTGGCGGCCAATATCTTGCGCTAACGCTGAGCGATCGAACCGGCAGCTTCGACGCGCGCATGTGGGAGGAGTTCGCAGAAGCGCTCGCCACCTGCACCGCAGGCTGCTATGTGAAGGCCCAGGGCCGCATCGAACGCTACAACAGCCGGTTCCAGATCAACCTTCAAAAAATGCGTCTGGCCACCGAAGAAGAGATCGACATCACCGACTTTCAGCCCGCCACGCAATACGACGTAGATGCGTTGTGGACAGAGTTAAATGGCTATGTGGAGGCCTTCCGCAATCCGTGGCTGCAGCAACTGGTGCGCAGCTTTCTGGATGACCCTGAACTTGGCCCGGCCTTCCGCTCCGCACCTGCCGCAAAGGTGCTGCATCATGCCTGGATCGGTGGTCTGCTGGAACACGTGGTCTTTCTGCTGCGCCTCTGCGCACGTGTAGCGCCGCAATATGCCGATGAAGTCGACCCGGATCTGCTGATGACGGGCGCCATCCTGCATGACTTTGGCAAGGTCCGTGAACTGGCATGGAAGTCCAGCTTTTCATACACCACAGAAGGCCAGCTGCTGGGTCACATCACCATCGCCATCCGCATGTTGCAGGAAAAGATCGCTGCCATTCCTGGCTTCCCGGACCGTCTGCGCATTCTGGTGGAGCACATGATCCTGTCGCATCATGGCAAGTTTGAGTTCGGTTCGCCGAAGCTTCCCATGACACCAGAAGCTCTTGTCTTCAGTGCCATCGACGATCTGGAAGCGAAAATGCAAAACATGCGCGCCGAATTTTCCAGAGCGGTGGAAAGCGGCAAGCAGCCCGACGAAGTCACCGACTTCTCGCGCTCCATGGAACGCCCTCTGCTTAACTCAAAGGCATACCTGGAACGGACTTAATCTGTCTCCTGCAATATCGTTGGTAGGATAGATCGATTCCGAAGATTCGAGGAACAGACCGTTGCAGCGAGGCTTGTCAATCTTCCTGGATGTCCTGCGGTTCTCCGCGGCACTTATCGTCGTGCTGGGACACTTCACGCAGTATTACTTCAGCCAGGGATGGCCTGACCTTACGGTCTATGCGCTATGCGCAGTCTCAGTCTTTTTTGTTCTGTCTGGATTTGTCATCGCCTTTGTGGTGAAGACCAAAGAACGCCGTCCGCGTGATTATGCCATTGCTCGTATCTCACGCCTCTACTCGGTTCTGGTGCCGGCGATTGTACTGAGCGGGCTGGTGTTGCTGATAGGTGTGCGTCTTGATCCTGGCTATATGGCTACGTGGACTGGGGCCGGGGCAAGTCTTGGTTTTTTAGCACCCCACCCGCTGCTGCGATTCGCAGCGCAAAGTTTGCTGTCACTTTTATTTCTGAACAGCATCCACAATCACGAGGCATTTCCGGCGATGAACAGCCCGGTGTGGTCCCTTGGTTATGAAGCGGCCTACTATGCCGTGTTTGGAATTGCCCTGTTCAGCCGCGGGTGGAAACGCATTGGACTGATCGTTGCCTGGTGCCTGTTGATGGGAGATGGAATTATCCGTCTGCTGCCAGTATGGCTGCTTGGCGTGGGCCTCTTTTACCTGGTTAACCGAATGCGTTCCACGAAACGGGACCAAAATGCAGGCATAGCATGCCTGGTTCTACTAGCGATTTCGATAGTCTGCTGGCACTGGGTCTTCTTGTGGGAACAGCAGCCGCATGGATATTGGGTTGACGCGGTCATGCATGGCAAGGACCGGGCTCAAATGGCTTACCTGTTTTATTACTGGGGCATCATGACAGCACTGGCTATTTATGCAGCTGCCGCACTGGAACCACTGCTTGCTCGCATACTTACTCCGGCAGAGAAGGCTATCCGCTGGTGTGCGGACCTTACATTTTCTCTCTACCTGTTTCACTTTCCTCTGCTCGTCGCCGTCTATGTACTGACGCACTACAATCGCAGCTCCGTGACAGCACAGGCGGGCGCGCTGTCCGCAACGCTGATCGGATGCTGGGCGCTCTCTTACATCAGCGAGCACAGGAAATACTGGTGGCGACAACAAGTACGACGCATCGCGGATACATGGAAACACGCTGAACCTTCCATATAAGTCGCTCTAGCCCTTGCCGGTCACATCACACCTCAGTGAGGATTTGCTGGCGAAGGCTGCGTCGCAGGTTGCTGCGGCGTGTTGTCGTCGTTGTGTTTGCCGAGACCGAACATCTTCTGGAAGAAGTTGCGGTGCTGTGGCTGTCCGTCCGGCCCCACCGCAGGCTGCGATCCATTCGCGGGTTGCGATCCGTTGTTGATGCCACCGCCATTCACACTGGTTCCCGCGGTATCGCTGTTTGTGCCAAAGAGGCTGTCCATCAGACCCGAACCATCGCCCATGTGACTGCAGGAGTTGTGCGGCTGCGTACCGTCGAGAAAGGCCATCGTCGCAGTCTTTCCGGAGCAGGTTCCGTCCGCAATCTGATTCGTGCTGAGATCAATGGGGTAATTGGTTACGCCCGCGGGCGGTGCAGCGAAGGGTTTCATATCGCTGTACTGCGGCAGCTTGATCGCGCGCTTCATAAACTCCGCCCAGATGGGCGCAGCCGTATCCGCACCCTGCACCTTCTTGGTCAGGTTGTCTGAGATATCGGTGTAGTCATCATTGCCAATCCACACGATGCAAAGCAGGTTTGATGAATAACCAGCGAACCACACATCGTGCGATGTACCTGTCTTTCCAGCAGCCGGTGCCGTAAAGCCCAATCCGCGAACGCCTGCTGCAGTGCCGCGTGTCATCACACCTTCCATGAGTGATTGCGTAAGGTAGGCAGCCTTCGGATCCAGCACCTGCCGCGCTTCCGGTGTGAAGTCGGCCACAATATCGCCCTTGTCATTACGCACGCTGGCCAGCAGCCACGGATTCAGATGCACGCCACCATTGGCAAACACTGTATAAACACCCGCCATATCCATCGGCGTGGCACTATACGTTCCGATCGCCACCGAAGGCGTAGGTCGCGCAGAAGCGATACCGGCGGAGCGCGCCATCGCAGCAACATTCTCATAGCCCGCGCGCTGCGCCAGGGAGATCGTTGCAATGTTTAGCGAGTGCTCCAACGCAGTCGCAGCGGTCACCATGCCGGGATATTCGCCGCGCTCAAAGTTGCCGGGTGTATAGGAGCGCCCGCCCATGCCAAAATCCTGCGGATCATCATTCAGCGGCGTAAGTGCCGTAAAGGTTCCACTATCACCCAGCGGCTGCCCACTTACGCTCTGCGAAAACGCTGTTGCATAGACCAGCGGCTTGAAGATGGATCCGGTCGGTCGGCTTGACTGCGCATGGTTCAGCTGCGAGAGACCATAGTTGCGTCCGCCCACCAACGCCAACACCTGGCCTGTGTGCGGATCCAGTGCAACAAGAGACACCTGCGGATACTTGATCGGTGCATCGCCTTTGTGGCGCTTGCGGATCATCTCGTCAATGCGTGGCATCATCTCCGCCACGGCTTCCGCTGCGGCCTTCTGCAACTCAGGATCGAGCGATGTGTAGATGCGAAGTGTTCCACTGTTCGTCTGATCGCCAAGACGCTGCTGCAACTGGTCATGCACCAGATCGACAAAGTATGGCGCTTCGCTGGCATCCACATTCTGTGTCGCAAGACGAATCGGTTCTGCTTCGGCGCGCTCTTCCTGTGAAGGGGTTAGCGCTCCTGTTTCAATCATCGAACGCAACACAATGTTGCGGCGTTCCAGCGCGCGTTCCGGATGACGGAACGGATTGAAGTAATTGGGCCGCTGAATAATGCCAGCCAGCAGCGCGCATTCAGCCACATCCAACTGCCGCAGGTCCTTGCCGAAGTATGCCTGCGAAGCCTCACCAAATCCGTTGACCGCAAACGATCCGCGCTGGCCCAGGTTGATCTGGTTCGCATACATCTCAAAAATCTGCTGCTTGTTAAAGCGCGACTCCAACTGCAACGTGATCATGATTTCGATCAGCTTGCGCTTCAGGTGTTTCTCAGGCGACAGGAAGAAGCCACGCGCCAACTGCTGTGTCAGTGTGGAACCACCACAGGAAAAATGCTGACTCAGAGCATCCTGCACACCGCATTTTATGAGACGTCCAAAGTTCAGGCCGTTGTGCTCGAAAAACTTGCGGTCTTCAATCGCAGTAACAGCCTGCACCAGCTGTTTCGGAATCTGGTTGTACGTCACCAGCCTGCGCTTGATGCGGTTCTTATCTTCGCTCAGGCCGGTGATGAGTTGCGGCTCCAATTCATACGCACGCAGCGCCACACCATTCTCAGCGGTAATGCTCTGCACCGTGCCGCCGCTGGTGTTGATGGTGGCGCCGTCCGTGTTGTGGAACGAAGCTGGCCCCGGCTTGATGGAGATGCTGTCGCCGAAAACCTTGAAGGTGCCCAGTTGTGTATTCGAGTTATAACCGGCGCGATGCAGGTCCTGCGCAATGGATGTCGCGGTCATACCCTGGCCCGGTCGAATCTCACGCGGCGCAGCATAAATCTGCGCCGTGGAAGAGAAGAGCGGCCCATTGTTCAGCCGGTCGTCCACAACCTTCTGATAGTGGTTGTAGTAATAGCCGAAAATCATGGCGCCAAGCAGAAGGCACGCCAGCGCCACGATCAGAAGCGCCATTACGGCGCGCTTCCACAAAGGATGATTCGTGCCATGATGCACAGGAATGCCCTCGTGATCGTAGCGCTTGCCACCGAGCTTAAGCTTGACCGCCAATCGTCCTCCCCTGCTACTTCCTTGCTTTTGGACGTATTTCGTCCCGCTTAGGCTTGCTTGCGCGCTGCCTTCAACGCAGTAACGACATCGGCAACCGCGACATCTTCGGTCCGTCCCTGAAGGCGGTCCACCAGCTCCACAAAACCCTCTGCAAGACGCTTGCCGATGGTCACGCGATACGGCACACCGATCAGGTCCGCATCCTTGAACTTCACACCCGCGGAACCGTCACGATCATCCAGCAGAACATCAAATCCCGCAGCTTCCAGATCAGAAGCAATCTTCTCGCCCGCCTCTGCCAGCGCCGCATCCGTCTGCTTCGTCACCGTCACCACCACTTCAAACGGCGCAATCGACGCAGGCAGAACGTAGCTCCATTCGCCCTTGTCATTCTTACCCAGCTTCGCGGCAGACTGCTCAATCGCAGCGGTCAGAATGCGCTCAATGCCAATGCCATATGAGCCCATGATGGGTGTGGTTTCCTTGCCGTTGCGATCCAGAACGCGCGCGCCCATGCTCTCGCTGTACCTGTAACCCAGCTTGAAGATGTGGCCAATCTCCACAGCCTTGCCCAGACGCAGCGCAATGCCTGCAACCGGATCAGCTTCACCCTCGTTGATGTTGCGCACGTCGGCGATGACCGTTGCAGTGAAGTCTCGCCCCGGCGTCACGTTGCGGAGGTGGTATTCCTCCTTGTTCGCACCCGCGATCAGATTCGCACGGCCTTCCAGGGCGACGTCCAGCACCACCATGATGCCCTTGTCGTCGCCTGCCTTTGCCGCAACCACGCCGATCGGTCCAAGGTAGCCCGCAGGAGCGTTAAAGGTAGCCTCAATCTCCTCAGGAACCATGGGACGCAACTCGGCGCCAGCCACCAATGCGCCCAGCTTGGCCTCGTTCAACTGATGATCGCCACGCAGGAAGACCACAAGCGAACGCGTCTTCACGTTGCCCCTGGCGTCCGCAGGCCATGTGGCCATATAGGCCATGGTCTTGATCTGGTGAATCTTCTCCACCTTCAGGAACGCGCCCACTTCATCGATGGTGCGCTGGCCCGGCGTATGCACCAGCTCGGGCGCGCCTGCCGTAGCTTCCAGATCGGCAACAGCTTCCAGCTTCGACGTTGCCTTTTCAATGTTCGCGGCGTAAACAACTTCGCCAGCTTTGTTACGAGCCGAAGCAATCCAGTCTTCACCGGCCTCGGTGTAGACCATGAACTCCTGCGACTGCGATCCTCCCATCGCGCCCGAATCCGCCTCAACTCCGACGAACTCCAGACCGCAGCGCGTAAAGATGCGGCGATACGCTGCGTCGTGCAGGTCATAGCTGTGATCCAGCCCAGCCTGATCAATGTCGAACGAATACGCGTCCTTCATGGTGAACTGACGCACGCGCAGAAGGCCCGATTTCGGGCGCGGCTCGTCGCGGAACTTCGTCTGAATCTGATACCAGATCTGCGGCAACTGCTTGTAGCTGCGGATCTCGTTGCGCGCGATGGAGGTCATAATCTCCTCGTGCGTCATGCCTAGGCACAGATCCGCACCCTTGCGATCTTTCAGGCGGAACATATTGTCGCCCATGCCCGTCCAGCGACCGCTCTCTTCCCAGATTTCACGCGGGTTCAGCGCCGGCAGGAAGAACTCCTGCGCAATCTTGTCCATTTCTTCGCGCACAATGGCGTTGATCTTGTTGATGGAGCGCGTAGCCAGCGGCAGGTAGCTGTAGATGCCAGCGCCAAGCTGGCGAACGTAACCTGCACGAAGCAGAATCTGGTGGCTTGCCACCTCGGCGTCCGCGGGAGCTTCGCGGAGTGTGGGAATAAACAGTCTGGACCAGCGTTGCATTGCGTTTTGTGTGCTTTCTGCGCCGCAAAAAGAGCGCGGCAAAGTGTCCTTCCATTCTACCGGCTCACCCTGCCCGATTCGCGCCACCCCAAGAATCCTCTGCATCGGTACACTGGTACAGATCATCTGTATTTGCTGAGGTCTCTGTCGAAATGCGAAATGCCCTGGTGGGTGGAATCATTGTCGTGGTCGTCGTTGTGCTGGTCTGGGCCGGCATTCACAACGTAAAGGCGCGCCACGCTGCGGAAGCCGACGCAAAGAATCACCAAATGAACATCACCGTGGACAAGCCCGGTGCTTCGGCGTCGATGGATTCGCCCATCGCGGACCTCCGCGGCAAGCCCGCAGCCATTTTCACCCTGACCAGCAACACCGGCAAGCGCATTTCTCTGAATGACTACAAGGGCAAGCCCGTTCTGTTGAACTTCTGGGCCACCTGGTGCACCCCCTGCAAGGTGGAGATGCCGTGGTTTGAGGAATTCCAGAAGAAGTACGCCGCGCAGGGTCTGCAGGTGGTCGGCATCAACGAAGATGAAGACGCCAAGAGCCCCGAGATTCAGGCGCAGATCAAGAAGGTGCTGGAAAACACCGGCGTCGACTACACCATCCTGATGAGCGACAGCAAGGTGGGCGAGGCCTACGGCGGCCTGGATGTTCTGCCCGCAACCTTCTTCATCGACCGCAACGGCAAGATCGTCGCGCAAGCCATCGGTCTCGCTCCCAAGGAAGAGGCCGAAGCCAATATCCAGAAGATTCTGGGAGGGAGCTAAGACCGTGAAGATGCGTTCCATCACAACCGGATTGAATGCACTCCGCTTGGCAGCAGCGCTGATCGGGCTTTTGCTTGTTGGTCTGAAAACCTCGTATGCACAGAGAATGAACGTGGGCCAGCCCACCGCAGTAAAGAAAGGCCATGTCGATTTCATCGCAGACGGCCAATCCATCGCAGCGAATCAGCCTGCAACCGTGAAGCTGCACTTTCGCGTGGACCCTGGGTTTCACATCAACTCGCATAGCCCAAAGAGCGATGTCCTGATCCCCACGCGGCTCACCGTTGCCATGCTGCCCGGTGATCCAGAAGTCACCAACGTCGACTTCCCTGCTGGCGAGCCATTCTCCTTCGCCTTTGAACCCAAGCAGAAGCTGGACGTGTATCAGGGCGACGTCGTTCTGACGGCGCACCTGAAGGCAAAGCCCGGTCCGCACACGCTCAAAGCCGAGCTGTACTACCAGGCCTGCGATCATGCCGCCTGCTATCCGCCGAAGAAGTTGTCCATCGAACAGCCGTACACCGCGAAGTAATCTACTTTAGCGGCAGGCCTTTCAACCACTGAAGCACGGCTGCGGATAACTCGATACGCTTGTCAGAGTAGGCATGATCCGTCGCAAAATGCACTGAGGTCACCGCCGCATCGCCATCCTTGCGCGCGGCCTCAGCCAGCGCATCATCCATTCCGGCCAGACCATCGTCTGATGTGACATTCAGCAGGGGCCGCGTGGAGAGTGCCTTGGCATTGGCAAGAAAGCGCCACTGCGCCGCGTGATCCAGCGTCTCCTGCGCCAGCGCATCCGGCGATGTGCCACTCAGCGGCGCCATCCCCTCCGCAGCAAGGCTTTCGCTGATCCGCTTATGCGCGACGGCTTCTGCCTGCTTCGGAAGATGTTCCGGGACTCTCCCTCCAAGATCCGCTGCCGAAATCAGGCCCACTGCAATGATGTTGGGGTCCGCTGCACCAGCCTGCACCGCGGCAAAGCCTCCCGCACTGTGTCCGAGTAACACGATATGTTTGCTGTCCGCACGCAGCTTTCGAGCATTGGCAGGGTCGCGCACATAGGTCACAGCAGAAGCAACGTCTTCCACCACATGCGTAAACGAATAATCTCCCGGTGAGCCCCACGCACCGCGGTAGTGGAAGAACACCACATCCCATCCGGCGCGGCGCATATCCTGGGCCAGATCAAGATTCTGTTCGTTGCCCGGAAAGCCGTGCAACAGCACGACCACCGGATGCGGGCCAGCGCCCTCCGCAACATACACGAGTCCATTCATCAGGGAGCCGTGGCTGGGAATCTGAATGGTTTCCATCGCGGCGCGATTCTGATGCGGTGCCGCCGATTGAGACAACGCCACAAGGGATACACCGCAAAACATCATAGCGACAGCAGCGCTGCGCGAAAGAAACATGCTCATAGTCGTTTTCCTGGGTGGAATATGCACTTCCACCAGCCTCTCGCCCCGCGGTCTTCCGGTCAAGAAAATCCTGTAAGCACGGGCCCGGTTGCCATGTGCTTTTCGTATGTTTGTTCCTGTAGGCTTCCGCCGTGGCCTATTCCACCGAACAACTTGCGCTCTATCGCCGCATCTCTTTGCGCGTGGCGCCGCTGGCGCTGCTGCTGTACCTGGTCGCATTTCTTGATCGCGTAAACGTCAGCTTCGCCGCGCTCACCATGAACCACGACCTCGGCATCTCCGAGACCACCTACGGTCTTGCTGCGGGCGTCTTCTTCCTGGGCTACATGGTGCTGGCCATCCCCAGCAACTACATGATCGTAAAAGTCGGAGCACCGCGCTGGGTCGCGCTACTGATGATCACGTGGGGCATTGTCGGCTGCGCCACCGCCTTTGTTCATGGCGCACCGGCATACATCACACTGCGTTTCCTGCTTGGCGCAGCAGAATCCGGCTTCCTGCCCGGCCTGGTCTATTACCTGACGCGATGGCTCCCCGGGAAGGCTCGCGCCGGGATACTTGCCCTGCTGTATCTGGCCATTCCGCTGTCCAGTGTCATCGGTTCGCCGATCTCTGCGGCGCTGCTGCGCATGAACGGCATGGGTGGCCTGCATGGATGGCAGTGGCTCTTTCTGCTGGAAGCAATACCCGCCATCGTTCTGGGATGTGCGGTGCCCTGGCTGCTCGATGACGGGCCGCATACGGCCACATGGCTCAGTGACGAAGATAAGCAGATGCTCCGTCAGAGCATAGAAGAAGAGGCCTCTGTCACCCTTCACGCGACAGGTTCGGAACGAGCGCCGATGGGCCTGCTGGCGTTGCTGGCCGCCACCTACTTCATGCTGATGATCGGCCTCTACGAACTCGGCTTCTGGACACCGCGATTGATTGCAAGCCACGGTGTCAGCCTGCGGTGGCTGGGCTGGCTGAACGCACTGCCCTATGCCGTGGGAGCGGTCACACTGCTGCCGTGGTGCCGTTGGTCTGACCGCATCGCCTCGCGCGGTGGTGGTCGCCAGTGGATACTCGCAGCGTCGTTTCTCTCCGGCTGTGCAGGCTTTGTGTTGACTGCACTTGCACCATCGCTGCCAGTCCTGCTGGTCGCCATCTCCATCGCAGCGTTCGGCGTGTACGTCTCCATGCCCGTCTTCTGGGCGGGAGTCAGCCAGCGTGTATCACCTGCCGTCGTGGCCTTTGCGATTGCCCTGATCAATTCCATCGGCAATATCGGCGGCTTCCTTGGCCCGTATGCCACTGGCTGGCTTCTCGACCGCACACACAGCTATGCCGTGGGACTTACCTGCACCGCAGCAGCATTGTTCATTGGCACCGTGCTGGTTTTGCTGGCGTTTCGCAAAAACACCAATGCATCAACGCTTTCATAAATACATAGTACGAAGGAACCCGATGGCTTCTCTGACATTGGAAACGACACAGCAACAGCCAACGAACGCAGAACCTGCAAAGGTCAACCCACCGCGACGAAACATTGCCGTGGATGCCTACCGTGGCCTTGTAATGCTGTTGATGATGGGTGAAGTGTTGCGCTTCAACGCCGTCTCCCGAGCCTATCCCGGCAGCCGATTCTGGCAGATCCTCGCTTACAACCAGAGCCACGTGGAGTGGGCAGGCATGTCGCTGCACGACACCATCCAGCCGGGCTTCACATTCCTTGTCGGTGTCGCACTTCCCTATTCGATTGCTAGTCGTGTCCGTAGAAGCGAAAGCTTTCCGCGCATGATGCTGCACACACTGTGGCGCGCAATTCTTCTCATAGCGCTTGGCATCTTTCTTCGCTCCACGCACAGCGCGATGACGAACTTTACCTTTGAGGACACGCTCACACAGATCGGCCTGGGATATCCAATCGCCTTCCTGCTTGCCTTCGCACGCCCCCGTTGGCAATGGACAGCACTGGGTGTGATTCTTCTCGGCTATTGGGCGGCATGGGCGCTGTATCCGCTTCCGGGCGCAGACTTCAATTACGCATCCGTCGGCATCCCCGCAGACTGGCATCACAACTTCACAGGCTTCCTTGCTCACTGGAATAAGAACAGCAACCTGGGGCAAGCCTTCGATGTCTGGTTCCTGAACCTATTCCCACGAGAACATCCGTTCCTCTTTAACAGCGGCGGTTACTTGACCCTCAGCTTCATTCCCACACTCGGAACCATGCTGCTGGGTCTTGCCTGCGGGCGCTGGATTAAGGCTGCTGAACCGGGTGTCCCCATGCGACGCATGTTGCAGGCAGCAGCCATTCTCATTGCCGCTGGACTACTGCTTCACTTCAGCCACATCTGCCCCATCGTCAAACGCATCTGGACACCGGCATGGACGCTGTTCAGCGGAGGCGTCTGCTTCCTCTTCCTCGCTGCACTCACATGGCTCATTGAAGTGAAACAGTTTCGCCGATGGGCCTTCCCACTTACGGTGGTCGGCATGAACTCCATCGCCGCTTACCTGATGGCACACCTGTGGGAGAAGTTCATCAGCAGCAGCTTCCAGATCCACCTTGGCCTGCGGCCGTTTCTGATCTTTGGCGCCGTGCTCGAACCACTGATGATGGGCATTGCTGTAATGGTGGTGTACTGGCTGATTCTCTACTGGATGTTCCAGCGAAAACTTTTCCTGCGAATCTGACACATTCTTCCTATGTATCTGATCTGCAGAGAAATGCAAAACACTCGTCCACGGTCATTCTGAGCGAAGCGAAGAATCCCGATGCTGTTTCATCCCGCACAGCAGCATCAGAGTTTCTTGCTAGAAATCTTTGAGCCTTGCCTGCTGAAGCGAGGCATCGTGGGGATTCTTCGCTACGCTCAGAATGACAACGCAGTCCATCCTTCCCAAGCCAATATGTCGAATAGAAGTAGAAAGCCCACTCCGAGGAGTGGGCTTTCGTGTTCGTGATACTTGCAGATTACGCCGGAGAAGGACGGCCTTCACCGAAGCCCGGCGCGCGGCCTGATTCCGGTTTGATGACCTTCTGCGTATCGCCACCACCGGGTTCGGCATAGGCAAGAGCAGACTTCATCGGCGGCAGATCTTTGCCCGCGATGATCAGCTTGATCTCCTCGGCATCCAGCGTCTCACGCTCCAGCAGAAGCTGGCTCATGCGATGCATGATGTCGTGGTTGGTATCCAGCACGTTATAGGCGTGGCTGTAAGCCTCATCCATGAACCGCCTCACCTCGGCGTCGATGGCCTGCGCCGTCGAATCGGAGAAGTCGCGGTGCTGCTGGATCTCGCGACCCAGGAAAATTTCGCCGCCTTCCTTCTTGCCGTAGGTCATGGGGCCCATCTTGGACATGCCGTACTCGCAGACCATCTTGCGTGCCAGTTCCGTGGCGCGCTCAATGTCGTTGCCCGCCCCCGTGGTCATCTCCTTCAGGAAGATTTCCTCGGCGCAGCGCCCGCCCATCATCATGGCCAGGCGAGCCTGCAGATAGCCCTTGGTGACAGTGTGCTGATCCTCTTCCGGCAGGTACACCGTGACACCCAGCGCCATACCGCGCGGAATGATGGTGACCTTGTGCAGCGGATCACTGTTCTCCGTCAGCGCAGAGACGAGGGTATGGCCGGCTTCGTGGTACGCCGTCACCTTCTTCTCCTGGTCGGAAAGCAACATGCTCTTGCGCTCCGCACCCATCAGGACCTTGTCCTTGGCGACTTCAAAGTCGAACATGTGCACGGCCTTGCGATTGTGACGCGCCGCCGTAAGAGCAGCCTCATTCACCATGTTCGCCAGGTCAGCACCGCTGAAGCCTGGTGTGCCACGAGCGAGGATGTTCAGGTTCACGTCGTCGGCCATGGGAACCTTCTTCGCGTGGACCTTGAGGACTTCCTCGCGGCCACGGATGTCCGGGCGATCCACGATGACGCGGCGGTCGAAACGACCGGGACGCAGCAGCGCAGGATCCAGAACATCAGGACGGTTCGTCGCGGCAATCAGGATGACGCCTTCGTTCGATTCGAAGCCATCCATCTCAACAAGGAGTTGGTTCAACGTCTGCTCGCGCTCGTCGTGTCCGCCGCCGAGGCCAGCGCCACGGTGACGACCGACTGCGTCGATTTCATCGATGAAGATGATGCACGGAGCGTTCTTCTTGCCCTGCTCAAACAGGTCGCGCACACGCGATGCACCCACGCCGACGAACATCTCCACAAAGTCCGAACCGGAGATGGAGAAGAACGGCACGTTCGCCTCGCCTGCAACCGCGCGAGCCAGCAGGGTTTTACCGGTTCCGGGAGGTCCGACGAGCAGCACGCCCTTGGGGATGCGGCCGCCCAGCTTCTGGAACTTCTGCGCTTCACGCAGGAATTCAATGATTTCCTTCAGCTCTTCCTTGGCTTCATCCACGCCAGCCACGTCCTTGAACGTGACCTTCTTCTGCTGCAACGAAAGCAGGCGTGCGCGGCTTTTGCCAAAGCTGAGAGCCTTGTTTCCGCCCGACTGCATCTGCCGCAGGAAGAACAGGAAAACACCAAGAATCAGCATCATGGGCAGGAACTGCACCAGCGCCGCAAACCAGAATGAGTTCGACTGGTCCTTGATGGTGACATTCACGCCCTTGTCGTGCAGGTTGGTGTAGAGGTCCGGGTAGTTTGCCGGGATGGTCGTGTGGAAGGACTCCTTCGAGTCCTTGAACTTGCCGGTGACGTCAGTTCCGTTGACCGTAACCTCGGCGACGCGGCCTTTATCGGCGTAGTCCTGCAACTGCGTGAGGCTAATGGCCGAATCGTGACCGCCGGTGGCGCTGTGCATGACGAACTGCCAGACGGAGATGACACAAGCAATCATCAGCACCCAGATCAGGACGGTCTTTACAGTGGAATTCAACGTTAGGTTCCCTTCTTTTCGGCCACGGCGCGATCGGGTTCAAATCTCGGTCGCGGTCGGCTTCCTCGCCCTGAAACGTGGCCCATGGATTAGACGCATGGAGTGCCGCCAGGGTTCGGATAGCTTCGGCGACGATAACACCGTAATGGCTACGATTCTACTCCCGCCCCGTAACGTACGTGGAAGGAAAGCATAGATTTTGTGACAACTCGGGACAGCCTTTACCGCTTTGGGCTGCCATCGCTCACCCGGACCAGCCGAAGCTCCCGGACTGACCGCTCGGCACGCAGTCCATGCGCCAGTTGCAACCGGCTGTTCGGCTTCGTCGGAACCGTGGGGTCCGGCGGCGTCTCCGGCGGTGCCAGCCCCGCCAGCAAAAGGATGCGCAGAGTCTCCGCAGCCCCTAAACGTACGCCCATTCGCTCAACGGCTGCTCGAATCAACCGCCGCCGCGTCGGCAAATCCAGAACCCGCAGCCGTTCCAGTTCAAAGGCCACACCCTGCTCCTCCGGCAATGTCGCCACGGCACGCCCACCACCACGTACTGGTTTCCCAGGCATTGCAAGCTGCTGGAGTAACCGCGCAATCTCCGGCTGCCAGCGCGCGTGCTCCTCGCGAGCCAGTTCGGCTATGGCCGAAAGTGTCGCACCGATGGACGGGTTAAACTCTCGCAACAAAGGCATCAGCACCCCGCGAACACGGTTCCGCGTATACACCGTAGAGGCATTGGTGGAATCCTCGCACCACTTCTGGTCGCGGTTTTTCAGAAACGCCAGCACATCCTGTCTCGACGCAGGCAGCAAGGGCCGAATAAGCCTGCCGGAAGCGCGCTCCATCATCGGCGAAATTCCACCCAGCCCCTCTGTCCATGCACCGCGAATCAGTTTCATCATCACGGTTTCGGCCTGATCGTCCTGCGTGTGCGCCGTGGCAACGGAATGAACGGTTCCCTGCTGCATCAATTGGTCGAAAAATGCCAGACGCGCATGGCGTGCTGCCTCTTCGACCGTCTCCCCCTCCGCCGCAGCACGCGCCGGAACGTCAATGTGATCCACATGCAGCGGAATATCCAGCCGCGCGCAAAGACCGCGCAGAAATTCCAGGTCAGCATCCGCTTCTTCACTGCGAATGCCATGATGCAGATGCGCCGCGGACACCCCAATGCCCAATTCTGCCGCCTCTTCCTGCAATGCCAACAACAGCGCGGTGGAGTCGGCGCCACCGCTGACGGCAACGGCAATGCGCTCGCCCATCTTCAGCAGCGAACGGTTGAGTGGAAGAGCAACGCGAGAGGAAGCAGCCATCCTCTTCATCCTAAGGGGTAAGCTGCAGAGAGGAGACACACCATGCAGGCCATGCGCGACATTCTGCGAACTTCCCTGGCAAAGTCGCTGGATGCCCTGACACCTCTTGATCGTCTGGGAGCCGCATGGGCTGTCGCTGCAGGCCACGGCACAGCCAGCCGCACCACCGTCACCGCCTTTCATGAGGGCACCGTCACCGTCACCGTGCCCGATACAGTATGGCAACGTCAGCTTGAAATGATCCACGGACAACTGCGCGGCGACCTGGCCAGCATCAGCCGCATCCCTGTGACCGATATACTTTTTGTGTTGCCTGAAAACGCCGTCGCGCCACCGCGTCCGGCAGTACCAAGGCCCGCCAGAAAGAAACGATGACCGAGACATTCGATCCGAACGAAGCGCCCGCAGCCGTGCCACACCCTGAAACCGCAGCCGTTACGCTGGACGACGTGCGCCACGTGGCCGCGCTGGCCAACCTGCAACTCACCGCCGAAGAAGAGCCACGCATGCAGCACGACCTGAATGCCATCCTGGAGCACGTAGCCCAGTTGCAGAAGCTGAACACAGACGGCGTGGAACCCATGGCGCAGGTAGGACAACTGCTGCAGAAGGCCCCGGCGCTGGGCGGCAGTTCGCTGCGCCCGGATGCAGTGAAACCCTCCGTGGACCGCACCGTGGTGATGGAAGAAGCACCGGACACCGATGGCCGCTTCTTCAAAGTGCCCAAGGTAATTGAACGGTAAAGCAGCCCTCGGCTATCAGCTTTGGCTTTTAGCTGGTTCCCTGTCGCCGCTTGCAATACACGATCCAAATCGAGGTCGCCTTGCGACCAACAAGCTAAGAGCTAAAAGCTAGAGGCTAAAAGCTACATGAAGACCATCCCAGAGATTCGCGCCGCCATTCTCAACGGCGACACCACGGCCTCCGCCATTGCAGCGGACTACCTCTCGCGCATTCGTACCGGCGACCAGATAGCCGGGCAGGAAATCAACAGTTTCCTTTCGCTGGCGGAAGAACGCGCACTGCGCCAGGCCGAACACATTGACGAACTGGTGAAGACGGGCGCGAAACTGCCACCACTCGCCGGCATTCCTATCGGCATCAAGGACGTGCTGACGATGGTGGGCGCACCGGCTACCGCTGGTTCTGCCATCCTGAAGAACTATCACCCGCCGTACGACGCCACCGCTGTTGCCAAACTCGACACTGCAGGCGCGCTGCTGCTGGGCAAACTGAACTGCGACGAGTTCGCCATGGGCGGCAGCAATGAGAACAGCGCCTATGGTCCTGTACGCAATCCGCGTGCTCTGGATCGCGTTCCCGGCGGCTCATCAGGCGGTTCCGCGGCGGCAGTGGCTGCGGATTTCTGTTCCATCTCGCTCGGTACGGACACGGGCGGCTCGGTGCGTCAGCCAGCAGCTTTCTGTGGAGTCGTTGGCCTGCTGCCGACCTACGGACGCATCTCACGCTATGGTCTGATCGCCTTCGCCAGTTCACTGGATCGCGTTGGCCCCATGGCGCATTCCGTGCAGGACATCGCCACCGTGCTGGGCATTCTTGCAGGCCCGGACACCATGGACTCCACCAGTTCGCAGGAACCGCTGAGCGACTACGTTGCGGAATCGAAGAAGCCTGTCGCAGGTATGACTATTGGTGTTCCGAAGGAATACTTCGCAGAGGGTCTGGATGCAGAGATCCGCGCCGCGGTGGAAAAGGTCATCGAAGACCTGAAGTCACAGGGCTGCACCATCAAACCAATCAGCCTGCCGCATACGGAATACGCCGTGCCCACGTACTACGTGTTGGCCACAGCGGAAGCCAGCAGCAATCTTTCGCGCTTTGACGGTGTGCGTTACGGGCATCGCACGGACAACCCCAGGAACCTCTCCACGCTGTACCGCGAGAGCCGCGAAGAAGGCTTCGGCGCAGAGGTCAAGCGCCGCATCCTGCTCGGCACGTATTCGCTTTCGGCGGGTTATTACGATGCGTACTACCGCAAAGCGCAGCAGGTACGCACGCTCATCGCGCAGGATTTTGTAAAAGCATTCGCCGATGTGGACGCCATCGTTGCTCCCATGACGCCCACACCCGCATGGAAGCTGGGCGAAATGGCAGACGATCCCATCAGCATGTATCTTGCGGACATCTACACGGTGGCTGCATCGCTGGCGGGCATCTGCGGCATCAGTGTTCCCTGCGGTGAAACGAAGGATGGGTTGCCTATCGGCGTGCAACTACTTGCAGGACACTTCCAGGAAGGAAAACTCCTGCGGGTTGCCCAGGCCGTGGAAGATACGCAGAAGAACCGCAAATAAAACATTTACAACCTCATCAACATCCTGCGCTCGCGATTTCCACATCGCGGGCGCAACACTTTTGCAGCACCCGTGTTCCTACCAACGTGCGCAGAGAACACGCGAACAGCGTGACGATGACGCGAGAGAGGTGATGTGATGAGCTTGAAGACGACGATTGCGAAAATGATTACAGGCGCGGCCCTTGCCGGTGCGCTGTTGTTTGCGGCACCGCAAAAGGCTGAGGCGCAGCGTGTCGGCTTTGGCATCAGCATCGGCGGACCGGTGTACGGTGGCGGCTATTATGGCCCAGGCTATGTGCGTCCCTATCCTTACGCCTATGGCTATCCCTACTACGCTGGATACTACGGTCCGGCTTATTATGGTCGCGGATACTACGGCCCACGTCCGTATCCGTACTATCGCGGTGGGTACTATGGTGGTCGCCGTGGCTACTATGGCGGTGGACGCGGATACTATGGCGGCGGACGCGGTGGCTATCGCCGGTAATTCGCTAAATTAACTATCTCAACTGAGAGAAATGTTCAGGCCGGTGCGGAAACGCACCGGCCTTGTTATTGCAGCGAAATAGATTTAATTCCTGCAAAGCTACGGCTGTGAAGCCGCACGCTCGCTGTGTCCGCTGATCTCCGCAGCGCGAGCTTCCGCAAACGCCGCAGCGCCAATCAACGCGCACTTGTCTTCCAGGATGACCCGCACCGGCATGGTGTGCAGCAGCGGTGACAGACGTCCCTTATCCAGCAACGCATTGCGGAACGGCCCGGATTGCAGCGTCTTCAGGATCTTCGGCGGAATACCGCCGCCCAGATAGATACCTCCCGCCGCCAGCAGCTTCAAACCCATGTTGCCGCACTCCGCGCCCAGCGATGCACTGAACATCTCCAGCACCTTCGCGGTCAATTCGCACGAACCATCCTCGCCCGTGGTGCCAATGACGAAGTTCGGATCTTCCGTCTCCATGCGCTCGCGCAACCACTTCGGCTCTTCCATCTTTTTCGCGTCGCGCAAAAATCCGTAGATGTTCTTCAGCCCCAGACCGCTGACCACACGCTCCGTGGAGATACGCCCTTGCATCGTCTCCAGCAGGTATTGCAGCAGTTCAATCTCCAGCGCATTGCGAGGCGCCCAATCCACATGACCACCCTCCGATGGCAACGGAACATGCCGCCGTGCAAGGGGGTTCCAGATAAGCAGAGCTTCTCCAAGACCAGTGCCAGGAGAAACCAGAGCACGATGTCCAAGCGCGGATTTATCGCCTTCTTCCAATTCAAAAATCTGATCCGGTCCAAGCTCCGCAACACCATAGCCATTGGCTTCCAGATCGTTGATCAGAAAGATGTGCTCAATGCCCAGCCCCTTGGCCAACTCACGAGCATCCAATTCCCACGGCAGATTGGTCAGTTTCAGGTGACCATCCTTCACCGGTCCAGGAACGCCGAAGCACGCGGCCACCACCTGCTTCTCCACATCCGGAGCAATTGCCGGATCGTCAAGAAACTCCTTCACCACATCCTGCAGACCGGCATAACCCGCGGCAGGATATTTCTTATTGCAGACCATCTGCAACTTACCGCCCGTGAAGTTATACAAGGCAAGATCAACCTTAGTGCCACCTACATCGCCTGCAAGAATCATCGTGTCAACTCCAGAGTTCCTGTCTCCGCATCGCCGTGTGTGCCTGACTTCGGCAGCCGCCTTGCGGCCTCGGCATCCAGCAAGAGTCCAATCTGTCCATTCTCAGGCCGAATCAGTTGCGCGGGAAGTCGATCCGGATCATAACTGCCCAGAAGAACCTCGCGCAGCACCTCCGCCTTCGCCGCGCCCTCGATCAGAAACACCACGCGGCGGCCATGATTGATCACCGGCCATGTCAGCGTGATGCGCCAGGAATCCTTCTGCGGCACATGGTTCGCAGCGACTAAAGTCCCCATGGCATCAATGGCCGAGGTATGCGGGAAGATTGACGCGGTATGCCCATCGTCGCCCATCCCCAGCAGCACAAGATCAAATGCAGGAGCCTCTGCGCCTTCCAGCCGGAAGGTGTTGCGCAACGTCGCTTCGTAACGCGAAGCAGCATCTTCAGGATTCAGTTCGCCTTCCATGCGGAAGACATTCTCTTCGGCCAACGGCACCTTGCTCAGCAACTGTTCGCGCGTCATGCGATAGTTGGAATCCGCGTGATCTGCCGGCACACAGCGCTCATCCACCCAGTAAAGACGCAGCTTTCCCCAGTCAATCTGTGATCGAAACGGTTCCTCTGCCAGCATCGAAAACATGCGCTTCGGCGTGCTGCCACCGCTGATAGCGATGCGTGCAATCCCACGCGCAGCAACGCCGTCCGCAGCGTATTTTGTGAAAACCTCCGCTGCGGCCTGGGCCAGGCGTTCTGGGGAGTCGTAGACGAGATAGTCGGCGATGGTTTTTCGTGGCATGGTGTTTCCTTCTTCTGCGATGCCCGGGCGAAAGCCCGTCGTGATGTTGCAGGATTTCAGGAGCTGAACGCTACTGCTCCCCCTGTTTGTCTTCTCTACGATGCTCTATAGCGGTGCAACGGTACAAACGAAAGGGCGCCGAATGAATCGGCGCCCTTTCTTACTTCGTTCCGGCTTAAGCCTGCCAGGCGCGGCCATCGCGCTCCAGCAGTTCATCCGCTTCCTTCGGTCCCCACGAACCAGCATCGTAGTTCGGGAAGTTCTTCTTCTGCGCCTTCCACGCTTCGAGGATCGGCGTCATCAGGGCCCAGGTGGTTTCCACACCTTCACGCTCAGCAAAGAGCGTTCCATCACCCAGCATGGCATCCAGCAGCAGACGCTCATAGCCGTTGGCGGACGACTTACCGAAAGCATCGGCATAGGAGAAATTCATGTTCACCTGTGCGATGTTCGTCGTCGGTCCCGGGATCTTGGCACCAAACTTCAGCTTGATGCCGTCATCCGGCTGAATGCGCAGCGTCAGCACGTTCGGCTCAAGCTGTTCCGCGCCAGCGCCAGAACCCTGGAAGATGTGCAGCGGAGGACGCTTGAAGGTGATGACCACTTCCGTCACACGCGTCTTCAGGCGCTTGCCAGCGCGAATGTAGAAGGGCACACCGGCCCAGCGCCAGTTGTCGATCTCCAGCTTCATCGCGGCAAATGTCTCGGTCTGCGATTCCGGATTCACGCGGTCTTCCTGGCGATAACCCTTCACTTCCTGGCCATCGACTGTGCCCGGGCCATACTGACCACGCGCCGTGTTCTCTACAGGGATGGGGCTGATCGCCTTCCAGACCTTCAGCTTCTCGATGCGCACAGGAGCCGACTCAAAGACGTCTGGCGGTTCCATAGCGACGAAGCTGAGCACTTCCATCACATGGTTCTGCAGAACGTCACGCAGAGCGCCAGCGGCCTCGTAGAACGGTCCGCGGCCTTCAATGCCGATGGATTCCGCAGCGGTGATCTGCACGCTGTCAATGTAATTGCGGTTCCAGATGGGCTCAAAAATGCCATTGCCGAAGCGGAAGACGAGGATGTTCTGTACCGTCTCCTTGCCCAGGTAATGGTCAATGCGGAAGATCTGGTCTTCCTTGAGCACTTCGTTGATCTCAGAGTTGAGCTTCTTCGCGCTCTCCAGATCGGTGCCAAAGGGCTTCTCGATGATGACGCGGACCCAGTGGTCGCCGTCTTCGCCGGTCATGCCATGATCGCCCAGGCGATGCGTGATGTCCGCAAAGAACTCAGGAGCAACAGCCAGATAGAAGAGGCGGTTGCCCTTGGTGCCGAACTGTTTGTCGAGGTCGGCGAGATACGCCTTCAGCTTCTCAAAACCTTCATCGTTGTCGAACTCGGTGGCAAAGTACTTCACACGGTCAATGAACTTGCCGAGCTTCTCTTCCTTCTCATCGACGCCGCCGCCCTTCAGGATGCCGTCCTTCATGTCCGGCGCAAAGGTGGCAGAAAGGTCGCGGCGGGCAACGCCGACAACCGCGAAATTTTCAGGCAGCAGATTCGCCTGCTCCAGGTGATAGAGAGCGGGCAGCAGCTTACGCTTCGTCAGGTCGCCCGAAGCGCCAAAAATCACAACGATGCAAGGCTCCGGAATGCTTTCCTTGCACTTGTTCGCTTCCACCTGCTCCGGGGAAACATTGATACCGGTTGTTGCCATGGGTTTCAATCCTTCTTCAATTCTTGCTGCGAAAGGCCGCCGCAGTCTTAACTTCATTGTTAGAGCGCACGGCGGCCCCGCAGGATTCATGGGAATGCGCCCGGAACACTGCTCCGGAGGAAGAAAAACTACTCCTTCTTCATGGCGTGACCGCCAAAGGCATTGCGCATCACGGACAGCATCTTGTCCGTCAGATTGTCCGTTTCACGCGAACGGATGCGGCGAATCAGCGACTCCGTGATAATCGGCGCGGAAACGTTCAGGTCGATTGCCTCAAACACCGTCCAGCGGCCTTCACCGGAATCCGGAACGAACGGCGCAATGCCCTTCAGTTCAGGGTTGGCCTTCAACGCTTCAGCAGTCAGGTCCAGCAGCCACGAACGAACCACCGAACCGTGCTGCCAGATCTCTGCGATCTGCGCATTGTCCAGGTTCAGTTCCTTCTTCGCTTCGAAGATGGCAAAGCCTTCTGCGAATGCCTGCATCATGCCGTACTCAATGCCGTTGTGCACCATCTTGACGAAGTGGCCTGCGCCGCTCGGTCCGGTGCGTCCCCAGCCCTTGTCGGGTGCGGGAGCAAGCGTCTCGAAGATGGGGCGAAGCTTCTCAACGATTTCCTCGTCGCCGCCAATCATCATCGAATAGCCTTCCTTCAGGCCCCAGACGCCGCCGGACGTACCCACGTCGACAAACTCAAAACCTTCCGCCTTCAACTCACCGTGACGACGAATGGAGTCCTTGTAGTTCGAATTGCCGCCGTCAATGAAGATGTCGCCCTTCTGCATGAGGGGCTTCAGCCTCTCAACGGTGGTGTCGACGGGCTTGCCTTCCGGCACCATGATCCAGATGGCGCGGGGCGTCTGCAGATTCTTAACCAGGTCTTCCAGCGAATCCACGCCCACCGAACCGGCTGCGGTCAGCTTTGCCGTGGCTTCCTTGTTGAAGTCAAAGCCCACCACTTTGTGGCCACCCTGGCGAAGACGCTCCGCCATGTTGCCGCCCATTTTTCCCAGGCCAATCAGACCAATTTCCATGTGACTTTTCCTCTCGTACAGATCCTGCTTGGTAAGCGGAAGAGCCGGATTGCTCCGGCCCTTCCTGTAGCTCTCCGCGAAACGTTACTTCGCGATGGCTGCCTGCGCAGCCTTGACGATGTTTTCCGGCGTGAATCCGAAGTGCGCCAGCACTTCCGGTCCAGGTGCCGAACCGCCGAAGTGGTCCAGTCCGACAACGGAACCGTCGCGGCCCACGTACTTCCACCAGCCCTGCGTTGCGCCGGCTTCCACAGCCACCTTCGCCACACCGTGCGGGAAGATGCTTGCCTTGTACTCTTCCGTCTGCTCTTCGAAGAGGTGGAAGCTGGGCATGGAGACCACGCGAGCCTTGATGCCAGCCTTCTCCAGTTCCGGCAGAGTCTTCAGCACCAGCGATACTTCCGAACCAGTGGCTGCAATGATGACATCCGGGTTCGCCACGTCGACCAGCACATAAGCGCCCTTGCGAACTCCGTCCCACAGCGTGGGGTACTTCGCAACGTCCAGCACCGGCAGATCCTGACGCGACAGCGCCATGAACGAAGCCGACTTGCGCTCCACCATCAACTGGTAGCAGACCGCGGTCTCGTTCGCGTCCGCCGGACGGAAGTCCGTGAGCTGCGGAATCGCGCGGAGGCTCATCAGGTGCTCTACCGGCTGATGCGTCGGACCATCTGCACCCAGCGCGATCGAATCGTGCGTGAATACGAACAGCGAGTGCGTGCTCATCAGAGCGGCGAGGCGCATGGCGTTACGCGCATAGTCGCTGAACACGAAGAAAGTGGAGCCAAACGGAATCAGGCCACCATGAGCCGCCATACCGTTCACCGCTGCGCACATGCCGAACTCGCGCACGCCGAAGAAAATGTTGCGGCCCTTCGGGTCGTCGTGGAACGAAGGCGAGTTGTTGAAGATGGTCTTCGTCGACGAGGTAAGGTCGGCCGCGCCGCCAATCAGTTCCGGCAGAGCGTCGCCCAACGCCTGCAGAACCACCTGTCCAGCAGTACGGGTAGCAATCGCCTTTTCCGTGGGGAAAGGCTTGATGTTCTTGTTGTAGTCGGCGGGCAGTTCTGCCTTCGCCGTGCGCGTAAACTGCGACGCCAGTTCCGGGTGAGCAGCCTTGTACTTGGCAAACAGTTCGTTCCACTCCGACTGCTCTTTCTGTCCCTTGGGAACAGCCGAGCGCCAGTCATCCAGTGCAGCCTGCGGCTCAGCAAAGTCCACATCAGGATCGAATCCGAAGAATTCCTTCGTCTTGCGCGTGGCTTCTTTGCCCAGAGCCTCACCATGCACATGCTTGGTGCCAGCCTTCGGCGAACCGTAACCAATGATGGTGCGGATGCGAATGAGCGAGGGCTTCTCGGTCTCCAGCTTGGCGATGTTGATGGCCTGCTGAATCTTCGCGAGATCATTGCCGTCGTCAACATACTGCACGTGCCAGTGGTACGCATTGAAGCGCTCGTCCACATTCTCCGTGTAGCTCAGTTCCGTAGGACCATCCAGCGAGATCAGGTTGTCGTCATAGAACACGATCAGCTTGCCCAGCTTCAGCGTCCCGGCCAGCGAGGAGGACTCGTGTGAGATGCCTTCCATCAGGCAGCCATCGCCCACAATGCAGTAGGTGTAGTGATCGACGATCTTCATGCCCGGCTGGTTATACACAGCAGCCTGGTGCTTCTCTGCAATCGCCAGGCCAACGGCCATTGCAAGGCCCTGACCGAGAGGTCCGGTGGTTACTTCCACGCCGGGCGTAAAGCCATACTCCGGATGTCCCGGAGCTTTTGAATGCCACTGGCGAAACAGCTTCAGATCGTCCAGCGAAAGGTCGTAGCCGGACAGGTGCAGTGCGCCATACTGCAGCATCGACGCGTGGCCGTTCGACAGCACAAAGCGGTCGCGGTCAATCCACAACGGGTCCGTGGGATTGTGCTTCATATTGCGCGCAAAGAGCAGGTACGTCAGCGGCGACAGCGCAATCGGCGCTCCGGGGTGCCCATTGGCCGCCTTTTCAATCGCATCTACGGCGAGCAGGCGGAGTGTGTCAATTGACAGCTTTTCGAGATCGGTCATTCGTTCCTCTGGGTTGGTGGTCGCCTCTCACAGGCGCCGGATCAACGTTTGCGGCAGCACACCGCATCCTTATGTTTCAAAACGCTTCTGCCCCGCGTAACCGTGCATTTACGTAAACAGGGCTTAGCTTTCAGTGTACAGGCGACGTGAAGAAACCGCCTCACGCCCCTTCCAGATTCACTGAGAAGTTATGGCCCAGCCACCGGTTTTCCAGCGGCCAGAACAGCGTCATCTCCAGTGTTCCATTTGTTTCCGCAGGAATAGGCAGTTCTGCCGCAAACCCCGGATAGCCGATCAGCTTTGCATCGGTATTGTGGGTGTTCGCCCATCCATCCACCGTCCACACCACGCGAAAACGCGCCGGGTCCAGCACCTGCAAACGCTTCCCCGCGGGTAACTCAGTAATGGGTCGTGTGATCTGGAAAAATTCCACTTCGCTGCGGAAGGTACGCTCCTCACGCCGCACGCCGTAGCGCTCTTCCACCACGCTGATGCGGTCAAACACGCGCCCATCCACCACCGAACGCAATAGCTTGATGTACTCCGCATGTGCCCATACCAGTGGTTGCGCCGAACCAGCGCTGCGGCCGAAGTACAGTCCCTGTTCCGGCATGTCCGCGTAGTCCCACACCTGCTCCGGCAACATGCCGCCAAAGGAGCTGAACCGCTCAATCGCCTTCACGTACTGTGCGTAATCGCCGCCACCAGCCAGTTCATAGTGCGCTCGCTCGCCGGTCAGAATGGGCCACGCACGCCCCTGCCCATAGTGGATGAACGGCTCGCCATCCTTCTGCTGGCCATAGCCATCGTGGTTGTATCGCCGCCAGCACGCACCATAGGGCGTGTCGATCTTCAACATCTTGTCGATGACCTTCAGCGAATCGACGATCAGCGGGTCATCCGCGCGCCGCACGCCATAACGAACCAGCTCCAGGAAGCCCCCATCCACGATCTCGTTCGCCGCAAAGTTGTAGCGCTCGCCCGGCGCGCGGTTGGCAATGTTGTAGCGGCCTTCGCCGAAGTCGGGATTGTAAAAACTCTCGCCCGGCTTTGGCGGCTGAATACGCACATAGTGCCGCTTTATATCGGGATGAAGTACACCGTCATTTGTAACGGTCCATTCATCCAGATGGTCTTCAATCCAGTCGGCATAGCTTTCCAGAAAGTTTGCCAGTTCCGGCGAATGATGCGCACGCGCCACGTCCGCTGCACACACCAGCGCGGAAATGACCGTAGCCAGCGTCGAAGGCGAATAACCCGACGCCTCTTCCCATCGCTCCTGCTGCGTAATGGGCGCATAGCGCACAAGAAACGCCGCGGCATGTTCGATGAACGGGAACACATCAAAATTTCCCAGCCCATCCAGCTTCCACAAACGCCACGCCAGCATGATGGGAAACGCCACTTCATCCAGCTGAATGCCAGTCCAGTACGGTGTTCCGTCAATCCAGAAATTCTGCGCAAACGACCCATCCGGCCGCTGTGTACAGGCCAGATACACCAGCGCACGACGCGCCGTATCAATGCGTCCACACGCCAGCAGAGCCGTGGCGGACTGGATCATGTCACGTGTCCACACCAGGTGGTAGCCGCCCAGATCGTCATCGCCCTTCGCATTGCCCCACGGAATCGAGGCCGATGCGATGAACGCGCCGGAGTACGTCTTGTCCTCATGCGCCAGGATCGTGTTGTGGCTGATGCGCATCAGGCGACCGTTGTCATGCGATGCCGCAGCCAACCGTTCCGGCGAAGCCGCGCGATGCCACTGTTCCACAAATCGCTTCACATGCAGTTCATATGGCACCGAAAGCGACTGCATCATGCCTGCCAGCGCCGCGTGATAGCCATCGCCAAACGCGATCGCCAGTGTGAATTCGCGGTTACGAGCTACATCAATTTCGCCTGTCACGGCAATGTTGCCATCCAGCGCCTGCCCAAACTCCCAGTCCATCCGCATGTTGCCGGACAGGTCCTGATAGCCGTCGCTCGCACCCACATAACCGCAGGAGGTGCGTGTGAATCCGCAATCCACCCCCATCGCCAGCGACGTGCTTTCTTTCCACGCCAGGATCGCGCGCCGTCCTGCCACTTCAATGGATCGTGCGCTGTTCCCTGCGCCGCCACCGTTCAAATGCGGAGCCAGCAGCGCATAGCACTTCAGGCGTGACAGAACGCTCTCTTCACCTTCAATCTTCACGTGCATCAGCACCACGGGATGATGCGGATCGCAGACGAATTCCTTCGTCACCGTGTAGCGTCCGCCCAGGTCGCTGGCCACCACGCGTACCGCCAGCGCATCCGGGTCAATGTAATGAAAATCAAACTCGAAATCGCGCTTTTCTTCATGCACGAACGTCTCGCCGTCCGTGAAGATCAGCTCCATGTCCCGTGTCTGCGGGCGATCAATAGTCGGATAGTAAATTTCGTTCAGAATGCCGTGCGAGATGGTGTACCAGACACGACTGGATGCAGCGTACGCGGTACACACGGCATCTTTCTTACTGGAAGTCCAGCGCGCCTCCAGCCCGGGTGCGCCAAAAGCAGGGCCTTGATCGTTCAGCCACCGGTATGCAGCGGTCAATGCGTTCATGCTGCTCCCATTACACCCTACCCGGCGCGGCATGTACACGGCTGAACCCGCTCTGACATGGGAAATATCGACAGTTGCGCCGCTTTCCGTAATCCACAACACAACCGCGCATCCACTCCGAGCACACCGGCATCCAACCTTAGCGCGCAAGCCGTGTGTTGCCCATTATGAACCCGGGTGTTTCATAATGGACGCACCAACAAGTTTCCCCGAGACAGAGCAACACCCAAGGAGAAGAACACCGTGCCTTTCGAACTTCCGCCACTTCCCTACGCGTATAACGGCCTGGAGCCGCACATTGACGAAGCGACCATGAAGCTTCACCACGACAAGCACCACGCCACCTATGTGAACAATCTGAACGGCGCGGTGGAGAAGCATCCCGAACTCGGAACCAAGTCCGTCGACGATCTGCTGAAGGACCTGAATGCCATCCCGGAAGATGTGCGCGGCGTCGTCCGCAACAACGGCGGCGGCCACTCCAACCACACCATGTTCTGGGAGATCATGACGCCCAACGGCGGAGGCGCTCCCACGGGCGCGATCGCTGACCAGATCAAGGCCGATTTCGGCGACTTCGAAGCCTTCAAGAAGACCTTCAACGAAACCACCGCAAAGCAGTTCGGCAGCGGCTGGGGATGGCTCATCTTCAAGGGCGGCAAGCTCACCATCGTCACCACGCCCAACCAGGACAGCCCCATCTCCACCGGCAGCTATCCCATCCTGGGCAACGACGTTTGGGAGCACGCCTACTACCTGAACTACCAGAACCGTCGCCCTGACTACCTGGCCGCATGGTGGAACACCGTGAACTGGGAAGAAATCAACAAGCGCTTCGAAAAGGCAAAGAACTATTAGTTCATTTACTTAACAAACATGAAAGGCCGCGAGCAATCGCGGCCTTTTCAATCACGGCGAAGCTCATACGACCGCAGGTCGTCATCCTGAGCGAAGCCGAAGGACCTGGTTTCCTCGCCTGGCCAAAGATGTCGAAGGGAATCAAAACCATCAAATAAGGCGCAAAATAATTCCATGCCCCTTCTCAACGAAGCGCAAAAGGCATTCCTCGCAAACCCGTTTTACAGCGCGCTCACCACAGCCCAAAGCGCCTTCGGAGAGCACGTTGGCGGAGCGTTGCGCTATCGTCCCGAAATACTTCCCTTCACAGCAGTCGCAACACCGGAAACGAACATCGATCCCGTGCGACTGCGCCGCGACACCGATACCAACTTCATCGGCGTAATCCCACACATAGCGGCAGAAATGCCGGATGCAATACACGCCACCTGCGTGCAAATGGCATGGCAGCCGCGCACGCACTTCACCCCACCCGCCCCACTACCAAATGAATGCGAATTAAGCGCTGCGGAAGCGCATGAGATGGTGGAGCTGACACAGGCAGCCTTCCCCGGCTATTTCCGCGCAGAGACCTATCGTCTGGGCCGTTACATTGGCATACGTGAAAGCGGGCAGCTAGTCGCTATGGCAGGCCATCGCACACGTATGCCGGGGCTGCGTGAGATCAGCGGCGTCTGCACACGCCCAGGCCACACCGGCAAGGGCTACGCGCAGCATCTCATCCAGCGCTTGTTAGCAGATGGTTCGAGCGATATCCCTTACCTGCACAGTGTCAGCACCAACGCACGCGCCATCGCAATCTACAAAGCACTCGGCTTCGTCACAACGGGCGAGGTCGATTTCCTCAAACTCTCGCAGCAGTCTTAAAACGAAGCAAACACGTCACGCGCAGCGGCAATGGTCGCTTCGACTTCCGCTTCGCCATGCTGCAGCGATACGAACGCAGCCTCAAACTGCGAGGGCGGTAGCCACACACCGCGCTCCAGCATGCCACGGTGAAATTTTCCAAAGCGCTCCGTATCACTCTTCAAAGCATCCTCAAAGTTCCGCACCGGCCCCTGCTGGAAGAACCACGTAAACATCGAACCTGTTCCCGCAACCCAAAGATCGACGCCAGCCTTCTTCGCTTCCCGCGCCACCCCATGCGCAATCAGGCTGGTCGTCTCCGCGAGTTGGTCATACAGCGCATCGCCACCATCCAGTAACTGCCGCAGTGTCGCAATGCCCGCAGCCATAGCCAACGGATTGCCGCTGAGCGTTCCCGCCTGATACACCGGCCCCAGCGGCGCAAGCAGATTCATAATCTCCGCACGACCACCGAACGCGCCCACCGGCAACCCACCACCAATAATCTTGCCCAGCGTCGTCAGGTCCGGCGTAATGCCATAAAGCGATTGCGCGCCGCCCAATGACACTCGGAAGCCCGTCATCACCTCGTCAAAGATCAGCAGCGTGCCTTCGCGTGTGCATATCTCGCGCAGACCTTCCAGAAACTCCGGCTGCGGCAGAATCGTTCCCGCGTTGCCCACCACCGGCTCCAGGATCACGCATGCAATCTCGCCGGGATGCTTCGCAAACACCGCCTTCACCTCAGCCAGATCGTTGTAACGAATCGCCGTGGTGAACTGCGTCGTCTCCATGGGAATGCCGGCGGAACCCGGAATGCCAAGCGTCGCCACGCCGCTGCCGGCCTTCACCAGCAGAGCGTCGGAATGGCCGTGATAGCAGCCCTCAAACTTCAGTATCCGATTGCGATGCGTAAACGCACGCGCCACGCGGATGGCGCTCATCACCGCCTCCGTGCCGCTGGAAACAAAGCGCAGCTTCTCAATGGACGGCACGCACTGCATCACCATCGCAGCCAGTTCCGCTTCCGCCGCGGTCGATGCGCCAAAGCTCGTGCCTTTCGTCGCAGCGGCCTGCACCGCAGCGGTCACCGTGGTTTCGGCATGGCCCAGGATCATCGGACCCCACGAGCCGAAGTAGTCGATGTAGCGGTTGCCGTCCGCGTCGAACAGGTACGCGCCCTCTGCGCGTTCCACAAACGGCGGATCACCGCCAACGGAACGAAAAGCCCGCACCGGCGAATCCACGCCTCCGGGGATGAGCGCCTCAGCGCGCTGCTGCAGTTCACGGGAGCGATTCAGAGAAAGTGGCATCAGAAAAAGTATAAAGTTCCCCTGAGAACAGTCCCAGGCCCTGTACCACACGCCGCGCCTGATATCCTCAAAGCTCACGCAGCAAAGAGCGCCGCCGACCGCCTTACACCGCAGCCAACCACTCCGCGACAAAGACGCAAGGGATCGAACGTGAACGCAGGCACCAAGACAACCAAGGCCGCAACTAAAACCGCCATCAAAACGAAGCCCGTCACGTATGCTGACGCCGGCGTAGACATCTCTGAAGGCGACCGCACCAAGCAGCGCATCAAGATGCTTGCGCGCAAGACGTTCAACAAGAACGTCCTCAGCGAAATTGGCGGCTTCGGCGGCCTCTTTGGCCTCGATATAGCCAAGTATCCCGACCCCGTTCTGGTCTCCAGCGCGGACGGTGTGGGCACCAAGCTGAAGGTTGCCTTCGAGCTCGGCATTCACCACACCGTGGGCTGCGACCTGGTCAACCACTGCGTCAACGACATCGCCGTGCAGGGCGCCACCCCCCTCTTTTTCCTGGATTACCTCGCCACCGGCAAGCTCGAAGGCGGCGTTCTGGAGAAGGTCGTCGAGGGCCTCAGCGAAGCCTGCCGCGCCAACGGTTGCGCGCTGATCGGCGGCGAAACCGCGCAGATGCCCGGCTTCTACTCTGAAGGCGAATACGACCTCGCTGGTTTCATCGTGGGCGTGGTCAATCGCGACCAGATCATCACCGGTGACAAGATTCAGGCGGGCGACGTGCTCTTTGGTCTGCCCTCCAACGGCCTGCACACCAACGGCTATTCCCTGGCCCGCAAGCTGCTCTTCGAAGTAGCAAAGTACAGTGCAGACCATTACGTCAATGAGCTGAAGGACAAGACCGGCGCGGCCCTGATGCGCCAGCACCGCAGCTACCTCAGCATCCTGAAGAAACTCACCTCCGCAGGCGTCGTCACCGGCATGGCTCACATCACCGGCGGCGGCATCACGGAAAATCTGCCGCGCATCCTGCCCAAGGGCCTTGCGGCGCAGGTGGAACTCAGTTCGTGGGAGGTTCCGCCTCTCTTCCAGCACCTGCAGACACTCGGCCAGGTGGATCAGGATGAGATGATGCGCACCTTCAACATGGGTATCGGCATGATCGTCGTTGTCCCTGCGGAAGCAGCGAAGAAGGCCAAAGCCATCCTGAACCGCGCCAACGAACGCTTCCACGTCATCGGTCGCATTGCACGTGGCGAACGCCGCGTGAACTACGTATGAGTGAGGCTCGCAAGGCGCGGCTCGGAGTTCTGCTCAGCGGCCGCGGATCGAACTTCATCGCCATCGCCGACGCCATCTCCAACGGCTCCCTGACCGGCTGCGAAATTGCCGTGGTGCTATCGAACATTGCAGATGCACCCGGCCTCTCCGCAGCGCAGCAACGCGGCCTGGCCACTGAGGTCCATGTCTCCAAAGGCGTGCCACGCGCTGAACACGACGCAAAGATGATCGCCGCGCTGAACTCGCATGAGATTGACCTGGTTATCCTCGCCGGTTACATGCGTGTGCTTTCACCGGAGTTCATCCGCGCCTTCCCGAATCGCATCCTCAACATCCATCCGTCGCTGCTGCCGTCCTTCCCCGGCCTGCACGCGCAGCAACAGGCGCTGGACTACGGCGCAAAGGTCGCAGGCTGCACCGTCCACTTTGTGGACGAAGCCGTGGACCACGGCGTGATCATCCTGCAGCGCGTTGTGCCGGTGGAAGACACCGATGATGAAGCCGTGCTCTCCGCGCGCATCCTCGAGCAGGAACATCAGGCCTACCCAGAGGCCATCGCCCGCGTGCTCAGCGGAAAGTATGCAACTCGGGAACGACGTTTTCTCAAACGGTAGTCACGCCGTCATCCCTGTATCGGAAGCAAAGCTCGCCACCAGCGAAGCTCCTATGACGAAGTTCGTCTACCAGCGAAGCTCGTACGGTCGAAGACCGTCATCCTGAACGAAGCGAAGCGGAGCTGAAGCATGCCCTCGAGTGAAGCGAAGGGGACCTGCATTCCTTTCACACACTACGATGCCGGGGGAAAACGGGTGCCCCACATCTCGGCTTTGAGATGTGGGTTGTCATCATCGCTTCGGAACGTTCCCTGTTACCGAATCATCCGGCTCAAATCTGCCGATCATTCCCCGCTTCGCCCAGCGTCACCTTCACATCCATCCTGCGACGTCCGCGGAAAGCTGTCACAGTGACCACATCGCCGGTCTTATGCGAGTTCATCACGCTCGAAATGTCCTGCACATTTGTGATCTCTTCCCCATCAATCGCCACGATAAAATCGCCACCCAGCATCACCGGAGTATTGCCCAGCGCGGCACGCTGTGTTCCGCCCTTCAGGCCTGCGCGCTCTGCAGCGCCACCCGGCAGCACACGCTGAATCAGCACACCGTAATCCGCGGGCAATCCGATCTGGTCGGCGAGATCCGGCCCAATCTCCAACGGTGTAATCGCCAGGGACGGTCGACGTACGTGCCCGTACTTTGAGAAATCATCCAGCACCGCGCGCGCCGTGTTGATCGGGATGGCAAAACCAATCCCCGCGCTCTGATCCGCCCCGTTGTTGCTGGCGATCATCGTGTTGATACCGATGACTTGCCCATGCGAATTCATCAGCGGACCGCCGCTGTTGCCGGGATTAATGGCCGCATCGGTCTGGATGGCGTTATCAATCGCATTGCCGTTGGGGCCACGCACACTGCGAATGGCAGAGATGATGCCGCGTGTCATGGTGCCGGACAGACCAAACGGATTGCCAATGGCAAACACCTTCTGCCCCACCTGCAGATTGCGTGAATCCGCAAGCTCCACAGGCTGCAGGTTCGGCGCGTTGATCTGCAGCAGCGCAAGGTCATGCGCTTTGTCCACCGTCACCACCTGCGCCTTGTACTTGTGCTTGTCCGCAAGCTGTACTTCCACACGCTGATAGTTCTCACCAATCACATGGTTGTTCGTCAGGATGTGGCCCTGCTTATCCAGGATGAAGCCCGAGCCCTGCCCCTGCTGCGGCACCGCGCCATAGAAAAAATCAATTGCAATGGTGGTGCTGGTAATGTTCACCACGCTCGGCGTCACGCGCTTGTACACGGCAATGTTGTTCTGCTCTTCCGTGTCATACGCAGGCTGCGCATTGGCCACGTTCAGATCAAACGCCCCTAGCGGCCCGCTCACATGTTCCATCCGGCTATCGCTCATCGATGGCACATAACGCTGCATCAGCGCAGCGACCGTGCCCGTGGGCCACAAATGCTGCGTCAGGAGATAAAAACCCACCAACAACAAAACAACCAGCAGAATTCTACGCAACTTCATCCAGGCGCCCTCCAGAGCGCACCAAAGACAGGCCCTTCCAGTGTATCCGCGCCGCTACATCGCTTTCTCGGCGCGCTCGGCCGATTCCTTCTGCAACTCTTCCCAAAGCGTTTGCACTTCCTCGCGAAGCTCTTGCAGGGAATCGTCGTTCTCAATCACGAAGTCCGCCATTGCAGCCTTGCGTTCATCGCTCCACTGCGCTGCGTTACGACGATCGAAATCCGCCGCAGCCGCTGCTTCCTCCGCACCGGAAACACGCTGAATATAGCGCCACCGCCGCACTTCCTCCGGCGCAGTCACCACCACAATGCGATCAAAGCGCGTGCGCCACGGAGCAGTCTCCTCCGCACTGGCCGCATGTTTTGTCTCAAACACCAGCGCCGATTCCACCACCGCCACCGCCAGCGGATCCTTCGCTGCGATCTCCGCGGCCCACCGTGCCTGCTCTGCAATCACCAGCGGATGCACGATGCTGTTCAGTTCCTCAACACGGCCTTCATCAAATGCAATCCGCGCCAGCGCCGCACGATCCAGCGCTCCATCCGCCCGCACCACGCCTGCACCAAACTGCTGCACAATCGCCGTAAATGCGGCGCCGCCCGGCTGCATCAGCGCGCGGCCCACCTCATCCGACTGAGAAAGATACGCACCGCACTCGCGCAGCATGACCGCAGCGGTACTCTTACCGCTGCCCACTCCACCCGTCAGCGCGACGCGCAGCATCGCGTTTACTTCACAACCCGCCGCAGCTTCGCAGCCTTCACCGTGTTGTGCATCAGCATGGCAATTGTCAGCGCACCCACACCCCCCGGGACCGGCGTGTACGCGGATGAAACTGCAAATGCCTGCGGCGCAATATCGCCCATCACCACCGAGCCGCGCTTCCCAAAGGTCTCCATGCGCTTCGCATCATCGCCAAAGAAACGGGTTACCTCAGCCGCATCGCTGACCCGGTTGATACCTACGTCGATCAGAACAGCGCCCGGCTTCACCATATCCGCGGTGACAAACCCCGCCTTGCCAATGGCAACCACCAGAATGTCCGCGCGCCGCGTATGCTCCGCCAGATTCTTCGTCCGTCCGTGGCAGATAGTCACGGTGGCATTTGCCGCCGTCAACATCATCGCCACTGGCTTACCCACAATGTCGCTACGGCCAATGACAACCGCTTCCGCGCCTTCCGCGGAGATGCCACTGCGTTTCAGGATCTCAATCACGCCCGTCGGCGTGCAGGGCGTCAGGCAATCCTGCCCCGTGCTCAGACGGCCCACATTGACGGGATGAAAACCATCCACATCCTTTTCAGGAGTAACGGCGTCCAGCACCTTCTTGGTATCCACGTGTTTCGGCAGCGGCAACTGCACCAAGATGCCGTCCACGCTGTCATCCTCGTTCAGCTCGCCAATCATGGCCAGCAGCTCTTCCGTGGTGATGGTCGGTTCCGGGCGCAGTTCCACGCTCCGAATGCCCAGCTCCTCACAGGCTTTTACCTTGTTACGAACATAAATGGCAGAGGCGGGATCTTCGCCAATCAGAATCACCGTCAATCCCGGCGTGTATCCCAACGCTTCCACCTGCGACTTCAACTCGGTCTTAATCTCCGCAGCAATGGCGGTTCCGTCCAGAATGCGTGTACTCATGTCTCTTTGAGGATATCGTGAACACGCCTCGCCATGCTCTTCCGCAACTTCGCAAACCGACAGGCGCAAAACCTATAAGAATCCGCAGGTAGGCGCAACCCCGACGCGCACATCACGTCTAAACCTTCAAATTCTCGGGAGAACCAACGCGGAAGGAGCATCTGGATGGAAATATCCCCCAACGATGGCAAGTTCTCGCAGGACGACGTTGCCGATCTGCGCAATGAACTACTCAGCTCCGGTCTGGATAACTGGCAGGCCGCGGAGCTGATCGCCAGCTTTCTCGCCGCACGCGGCTATGGCGTCTCTACCGAAGGGGCACGCCACATCGCCAGCCATTTAGACGCGACGAATCTTTCCCTTGAAAACATGCAACGCGAACTGGAACAGCTCGCACGACACATGTAATTTTGGGTCCGAAATGTAGTAGAGGCCGCTACTCGTATTTGAGCATGTCCACCGGATCCAGTGCCGCTGCCCGGTTCGCCGGCACCGTACCAAAAACCACACCCACCAGCACGCTGGTCAACAGTGCCACCACGGCCGATAATCCCGACATCGGAATATGCACCGGCGTCAGCAGGTTCACCGTAATCGGCAGCGCAAGCCCCAGCAGCGTACCCACCACGCCGCCGCTTAATGACAGAAAAACCGCCTCCGTCAGAAACTGCAGACGGATCTCGCGTCGCGTCGCGCCCAACGCCTTGCGAATACCAATCTCGCGATAACGCGCCGTCACATTCGCCAGCATGCTGTTCATGATGCCCACGCCCGAAACCACCAGCGTAATGAATGCAGCCGCCGTCAACACATACGTCAGGGAGTCGGCAACCTTCTTCATGGTGTCCAGAATCGCCACCATCGTAAACGCCGTGTACTTGCTGCCTTTGCGATGCCGCGACTGAATCAGCTCCAGGATCCTCTCCGCACCACGCGGCACATCCGCCGGGTCCTTCATGGTGAAGAAGATTTCCTTCACCGTATCCGTTCCCGTCATGTAGCGCGCCACCGGATACGGCAGCAGCACCGTATCATCGCTGATCTCGGACTGGCCAAAAGTGTCCACACGCTGCTTGAAAACGCCCACAATGGTGATGGGGATGCCGCTCAGGTTCAGCACCTTGCCGACGGCCGCATCGTCTGAACCGAAGAGGACCTTCGCCAGCGGCTCCACAATCATGCCGACCTTCTCATGCACGATGGTGTCCTGATCGTCGAAGAAGCGTCCACTCAACACGCCCAGGTTGCGCACGTCCTTGTACCGCGGCGACACGCCCAGCAGCATCACATCGCGTGTCTTACCTTCGCCAATCGAAATCGGCGCATGCACTTCCAGCATGGGCGAGCTCTGCGCAATGCCCGGCACCTGCGCCAGCACCGCCGCCTCATCTTCCTTGGTCATGTAATCCGGCGTGGAGGCGCCATCCGCGCCCACCGTAGCGCCACCGTTGTACTGCATCTCCACCATGTTGGGGCCAATGCTCGACAACGTCTCCAGGGCATACTGCCGCCCCGTCATCCCCACCGTCACCACCAGCACAATCGAAGCGGATCCAATAATCATGCCCAGCATGGTCAGCAGGAAACGCACCTTGCTGGCGCGGAAACTGTCCAAGGCAAGATGCATCGTCTCGCGAAATACCAGCGAAGTCTTCGCGGAACGAAGCGTACTCTCAAACGAAGTCTTGCTGGTAGTCACCGGCATACTTCCATGCTACCCCCTAACATTGGACGCATGCGCCACAAAACACGATGCAAACCCATGTTCCTGCTACGATTGAAGCAGGAACAACCCCGCCCGCGGAGAGGTGTGTGAGTGGTTGAAACAGGCTGTCTTGAAAACAGCTTTCGGTGAAAGCCGAACGGGGGTTCGAATCCCTCCCTCTCCGCCATCCACCCGTCCAGGATTGTCCGCGCAAGTCCCATACAGTCCGCGCTCAACTCAAATTACCCGATAAAATCAAGCTCAAACAGTCCCAAGGCGTCTCTGCATGTCCGTTGACGTCCTGTGTCAGATGGGTGTACATGTGGGGGTATCAAATTTGAAGACGGGGGTACTCGTCAACTTTGGGGTATTGGTGAAGCTCACAGACACGCGGATCAAGAATGCAAAGGCTACCTCGAAGAACACTCGTCTTGCCGATGGTGGTGGCCTCTATCTGCTGGTGACTGTTGCTGGCGGGAAGCTGTGGCGCTGGAAATACCGCTTCGATGGCAAAGAAAAGCTGATGAGCTTCGGTAGCTACCCGGAGATGTCTCTCGCTGCTGCACGGGAGAAGCACAGCGCTGCCCGAAAGTTGTTGCACGATGGGATTGATCCCATGGCCCAACGCAAGGCGGCTCGTATGGCAGAGATCGCCGCAGATCTACATTCGTTCCAGAAGATCGCTGAGCAATGGCATAGGCACTGGAAGGTTGGTAAGAGTGAAAGACACGCTGACGCAGTGTCTCGCCGCTTGAAAGCTGACGTTTTCCCTGCCATCGGGGCCAAGGTCATTGCAGAGATCGAAGCTCCGGCCATTGTCGCGATGGTTAAAGCAATCGAAGAGCGCGGCGCCCACGATATCGCCAAGCGTGCGTTGGAGACAACAGGCCAGGTCTTCCGATATGCCATCGCACATGGTTACGTCACTCGTAACCCTACTGCTGATTTCAAACCAGCCGATGTCCTCAAATCGGTTCAGAAGACAAATTACGCCCGAATTGACGCAAAGGATCTTCCTGCCCTGCTGCGAGCCGTGGAACTTTACCAAGGCACGCCCATCACTCGTCTTGCAATCAAACTGCTGGCACACACCTTTGTGCGTACGGGCGAGTTAATTGGCGCTCGCTGGAGTGAAATCGACTTCGAAGAGAAGCGGTGGAATATCCCCGGCTGAACGCATGAAGATGCGAACACCTCACATCATTCCGCTGTCCACGCAGTCCATCGAAATTCTGGAATTGCTGAAGACCTTAACGGGAAAAGGCTCGCTTCTCTTCCCTGGGGATCGCAGTCCAAAGAAGTCTATGTCGAACGGCACGATCCTAGTCGCTCTGAGAAGAATGGGCTATCAAGGCATCATGACCGGGCACGGGTTCCGGGGGCTAGCATCTACAGTGCTTCACGAGCAGGGCTTTGAGCATGCTCACATTGAACTTCAGCTTGCGCACTCGCCGCGGAATGCTGTCAGTGCCGCGTACAACCATGCGCTCTACCTTTCACCACGCACCAAGATGATGCAGTGGTGGAGCAACTACCTCGAAACACAACAGCGCGGCAAAGTGCTGAAGATGCGAACAGAAGTTGCCTGAACGATCCCTGCGGGCTGATCTCTATAAAAAACGCAATTGCCCGATAAGTACTACCAACTTGTCGGGGTCTCAATGATATTCCTCTGAAGTTGCATGGAAGATAGTATGAATCCCCCGAAGAAGCGCGGCCGCAAACCTAATCCCTACACGATGTGGTTGTGTTATGAACTTGTGTGCATGGTGGATGAATACGATGATTTTCTACCACAACATAAAGCTGAGGGCGGTGGGTACCGAACCGTGGGGAAGGAACTGAACCTTTCTGAGCATACTGTCGAATATCACGTCAGAAATGCTCAAAAGCAGCGAGATGCGCCGGACGGTATGCGGCAATATCACGACTGGGCGACCGCACGTGAAAAGAAGTGGTGGCTCTACCACGCGGCGTGCATTGAAAAGAGAAGCCTGAACCTGCTCGAATATCGTGAGAGAGCTGTGGATAGCAGGTTGATTTTTGTTGAGGTGACTGAAGACACTCTGTTTGTCAGACCGAACGAACTCGATTTGATCCTTGCTGAAGCGCAGCAGCAACAAGAGACCAGCAGAGGCCAGTGTGACTATCGGAGTTGGCTCCGTTGCTACCTGCATAGAGATGATGCAACAAAAACCAAACCACTCCTCTACTGCTCCATGTCTGATGAAAGCCCAAGCGGCCAATCTTTTATTGAGCGGCGAGTAGCAAAGGGCTTGAGGAATGAATTAAGAAACACTGGGCGAAGGCGCAAAGATTCGAGCGGCTAAAAACCAGATATAACTGCCGGACGGCTTTGGAGATTATGGGCTTGCGTTGATCTTTTCAACACAGGAGCAGTCCAAATGATCCAACTTCCTGAGACCGGTTTATTGCGTCTCCCACAGATTATCGGCAATCCAAAGAAGGGGATTCCCGCGCTAATTCCCGTTAGCAAATCCGCTTGGTGGGCAGGCATCAAGGACGGGCGGTACCCGAAAGGCGTTCATCTCGGACCTCGCACTACCGCCTGGACAGTGGAGTCTGTCCGCGCTCTTATCGAATCGGTTGGGAGATAAGGGTCTGAAGATGAGACACGAGCTTTCCCCTGAACTACTCGAATGGCTGTCCGTCCACCTCTGCGAATCTTCCCCATGCGGTAACTGCAAGAAAATCGCCGAAGGCCATAGAGCACCCAAAGTCATCGTAGGTTTACCTTTACCGGGCGCGGCGAAAGGCAGCTATGCCTTTCACGCAGTGTGCATGGCTTGCATGCGAATGGCGATGCTTACCATATCGGAGGCTAGCGCATGAGTTTTTCTGCACTCGAAAAATGGAATCAATTCATCGCACGCAAAGGGAAACTCCCCTGCAACTACTTAACTGGTGTGGTGGCAAACCCTCTCGATCCCATCGCGTGGGCTTCGCATGAGACTATTCGTGCATCCGGGCATGATCTAGGATTCGTCCTCACTGAGAATGATCCCTTCTGGTTGCTCGATATAGATTCTTGTCTCGTTGATGGAGCATGGTCGCCTCTTGCACAAGAGCTATGTCGCTTTTTTTCTGGTTGCTACATCGAAGTAAGTCAATCCGGTGGTGGGCTGCACATCATTGGCTCTGGGCGCCCTTCCGCGCATAGCTGTCGGAATGCGGTCTTTGGCATGGAGTTTTATAGCAGTGGCCGGTACGTAGCATTGACCGGAACAAACTCTGTGGGAGACGCTGCGTATGACGCGAGTGCATTACTTCCCGCGTTAATCGCCAAGTATTTTCCGGCATCTACTGCGGAAGAGCGGCATGACTGGACGACCGAAGCATCACCGGAGTGGAGAGGGCCGAGTGATGATTCTGAACTGATCCGGCGTGCTTCACGCTCTCAGAGCCTGGGGAGCACGTTTGGAAGCAAAGCGAGCTTCTCCGATCTATGGACAGCAAACGCGGGAGCTTTGGAAGTTGCATATCCGAAGCCAAATCAAAATGGCTATGACGCTTCCGCGGCAGATGCTGCGCTAGCTCAGCACCTGTCGTTCTGGACAGGTGGCAATTGTGAACGAATCGAACGCTTGATGCGGCAGAGCCGCTTACTCCGAGAAAAGTGGGAGCGCAAGGACTACCTACCCCAGACGATCTTACGTGCCGTCGAGCGCACAATGGAGGTTTATCACAAGGCTCCCTTACAGTCTCTGGACGCGGTAGACCAAGTGATGCTTCAAGTGAAAACACAGGACAGCGTAGCTGAGATCTTCGCTCGCAAATATGAAGGCAGTCTGGTGTTCGACCACACACGGTCGAAGTGGCTTGAATGGATCGGAACGCGCTGGCAGATAGAACAGACCGGCAAAGCCTTTGACTTCGCACGGCTCCTGTCCAGAGAAACGAATCGAGATGGTAAAGCTGCAATGGGCTCAGAGTCGTTCTGTTCAGGTGTAGAGAAACTCGCTCGCACCAGCAGAACATTCGCGCAAAAGTCGACTGACTTTGACCGCGACAATTACACATTAAACACTCCAACCGGAACAATCGACCTTCGAACGGGCGATATCCACAAGCACGATTCCAGCGAACTTCTGACAATGTGTACGGCCGTGGCTCCGGCATCAGGAGGTGGTTCAATCTTCCACAATTTTCTATCTGAGATCACATTGAATGATGCCGAACTGATCGAATTCCTACAGGTCGCATTAGGCTCTTGTCTCTCCGGCGCGGTGGAATCTCACTGGATGCTGTTCTGGATCGGCGCAGGGCGTAATGGGAAGAATACGCTTGGCGATCTCGTGATGGATGTAATGGGCGACTACGCACGTAAAGTACCCACGGCTACTCTGATGGCGAAGCGCGGAGAAAGCCATCCGACTGATATTGCCAACCTCTGCGGCGTCCGGCTCGCTGTTTCCTCAGAGATCAACGATGGAGAGCATTGGGATGAGGCTCGCATCAACGAAATAACAGGTGACGCACGTCTGTCTGCCCGTTTTATGCGTGGAGACCTCTTTGAATTTAACCGCACTCATAAGCACCTCATCTATGGCAATCACCGTCCGCAACTGCGCAGCGTTGGAGATGGAGTCAGAAGCCGCATAAGGATCGTTCCGTTCCGTGCATCCTTCATCGGACGAAAAAACGCTAACCTTCCCCGGCAACTAAGGGACAGCATGGCATATGTTCTGTCATGGCTTATTGACGGCCACAGGAAATGGCTCGTGTCAGGTAAGCGACTACCGCAATGCCGTGCAGTGGAAGATGAAAGCGCAGACTACTTTGCATCCCAATCAACACCGGATATGTGGTTGGAAGATCGAGCACAACGCATTGAAAGAGACACACGTGCCGCCAATACACTTCCAAAAGCGAGCGATCTCTATGCTGATTACTCTGCCTGGAAACGAGCGCGAGGGGAGAGCCCAGTGTCTCAGCAAAGGTTCTCAGAGTTCTTGCAACGTGAATTTAAGAAAGAGCGAAGTGACGGTTTTCGCTATCGCGGTCTGGCTTTGAAAGCGTCTTTCATTGTTGGGCAACCGTTCTCATAGGCCCCAGCAAGTTTCGACAGCACATCCACGAACTAACCCCTCTGGAACCTTTGGAACACGATTTCAACTATCGCTAGATGAAGCGACATTTCATATGAAGACTGTTGAAGCGTTCCAAGGGTTCCAGCCCATTTGAATGATCGGTGGAAATTAAGATGAGCACACCAGAGTTGCGGCGACTGCTCAAAGCCTTCTGGGCCGAATACTGGCGTGTGGATGCAATACATCGTCAGATTTTGCGAGAAGCTGAGATGCAAGCCCAATCGAACTCACAGCGTTATGGAGGAGGATGCTTCCTGCCATCTCAGAAGCTGATATTTCCGGCGTGCCCCAAATATCCTCCAGCGTGTCACGGAATGATCTGTGGAGGACTAGGCAGGAGATCAGGGCGACCATGCCAAAGCAGCGTGCTGTACTTTAACGGGCGCTGTAAATGGCACGGCGGCCTATCAACAGGTCCGAAGACTGCGGAAGGAAGAGCTCGGAGCCTTAGCAATCTCATGCGCGGCCCGAAGTCATAGGGCCTGATAAATGCTGACCTCGAAGAGCATCTGTGAGGCGCTCACCGCAAAATTATGGGATCAACGCGCCGACTTTAACACTGAGCGCATTGGCAATTTTCTCCAGCATAAACAGTCCGGCCTCCCGCTCGCCCAGTTCCAAGCGGGCCAAATGTGACCGTTCAATCTGAGCATGGTCAGCAAGAAGCTGTTGAGACCATCCCTTAGCCTGTCTCAATTCTCGGATGCGATTTCCCACGCGAACGCAAATAGTACTCGGCTCGGCGTTTGGGACTTCCATGCCCCAAGTTTGAAGAAATAGTTCGGAGACACAGTGTCTTATGCGACACTGAACCTAATGCAGCATGGATTCTATGCAGTTGCGTTCACTGCTAAATCATTCGGAGCGTGAGATGGCGTCAGGGCTGAAACGATTGGCAAAACTAGTAGTTATCGCACTCCTCCTCATCGTGGCACTCATCATCTTCAGTCCAAAAAACAATTCAGCGAGCCACGGTGAGCCACACTCCGCTGAGAGTGGCACTCACCCCGCTCCCGCAGAAACCCCAGTGAACTTTGCAGCGCCGCTCTACACAAAAAATGCCGCACTTGTTTGTCCCTTGGTAGTCAGTCTCGACGCCCGCGAAGGTTACGGCTTAAAGGGAGCGATCGACGCACATCTCTCGCTTTTCGGTCGCCAAGAAGCCGTTGAGAAGGTAGGTTGTGCGGAATGGCGTGAAGGCCTGCCAATAGCTTTGAGCGATGAGGGACGCACACAGGCTGTTGACTTTGAGAATCAGAAGCTGTGCGGAATGGTTAACTTCGCACGCGGATACATTTTTTCGTGCGATCTGCGGAATGCTAGCGAAGACGAAACCAAGATGAAGCAGTTGCAGGATGCCGAGAAACAGGTATCAACAGCCTTACAAGACCCCGATAAAGTTCGCCTGATGGAGTGCATCGGAGTGAATCCGTGGAAAGAAAAGCCGTCGGGATGGACGTCTCCCACAGTGGAGGAGTGTTCGGCGCTTCAAGAGAAGCTCGGCGCAACTCCCGACGCGATAGGAACCCCCTCTTCCCAGTAGCTTTGAGTTCACCACCACGACTGTAGTGATAAAGCGAGCACAGAAAGGCCCACGAAGTCTAAACTCTTCTGGTGGATCAACCTCTTGCCCTCTGACGTAGATAGCGGAGAGCGGGACTGCTGCCGTAAGCTACCTCATCGCTGTCGGTGCGTGCATAGGCCCTACCGATGTCGGCACTGAGCCTCGCGCAGTCAAAATAGCCCGTTACGCTCTGATGCGGTTGCAGAATGCGAGCAAACGGCTGGTGATCGATGGTAATTGGCTGGAGGACAGCTTGTCTTGGATTCTTCCCGATCTTGCCGTTGATGGTGAATCCGATCTCTTGAATGGGAACTGGAAAGCTGCTCAGATTGATGACCTCGATGCATCCCATCTCACCGCTATCCATGCCATCACGATGAACGAGGTAGGCGTTGCGGTCTCTCGCAAAGTAAGCCGTCTTTGGTACGACACGGAGCTTCACACGGCGCTGATTGATCGCGTTCCATGTATTGATTACTCCCAGCACGGCACCGAGAGTTCCAAGCGCCAAAGTAATGCCGTCCTTCGCCTCAAAAGCCATACCAAACGATATACGAAGCGCGTGTTAGCGCATGAACCAGATTCTGCATTTGATAGTGCTTGAAACGCATCCGGCATACTGGTAAACCCTGCTCAGGAGAAAACAAATGGCGAGCACTGTAGACGTGATTGTGGCAAGGCAGAAGGATGGAACCTTTAAGGCGACACAGAACGGCCGTGGCGTTGCTACGGGTGACACTCAGAATGAGGCGGGTTGGAAAGCTCACATCAAGAAACCCGACGCAGCCATCATCGCCCAGCGCGTAAAGCATACGGCCGAAGGGGTGCCGGATGAGTTCCGACGCATGTATCCACAAAAGCCCCAAAAGCGTTAAGCAAGAACAATCGACCAAAGCGGACGTCAGGTTATTGAAATGGCTAAAGAATGTTGGGCAAGATGCCTTGGCGATTGTGACGACAAGATCACCAAGGAGCACTATGTCTCCAAGAACTTCTTTGGCACGAAGACCGTTATGGTGCAAGGTTTGCCTCAATGCATGGACAAGCCCGTCGAGATGCCACTCGAAGGCCTAAGTAGAGCCATGCTCTGTGAGAGGCATAACAATCGCTTAGGTGAAGACGTAGATGAAATCGCGAGCGGCATGCTGAACATGCTTGCTGAGAGTCTTTCGCTTGCACAAGATCGTGAAGAGTTCCGCAGGCGCCACTATTTCCCGATACGTCGCACATTCGATGGTCTTCTGTTAGAACGTTGGTTCGTCAAGACCCTCATCAATTTGTGCTTCAAAGGTTCAGCTGGGATCGGCCCCGGAGGTGATCGGACCGGCTGGCCCACTGATCACCTAGTACGTGTGGCTTTTGGCGAAACCCGTTTAGAAGGCGTGGGTGGTCTATACGTGGTGGCCGAGGCAGGCGAAAACGTGATGATAGAGGAACGCCTGCGTTTCGTTCGCCTCCACGACACACACAATGAGGACAATATAGCGGCCGCACATTTTCTGTTCTGCGGGATGAGGTTTCTGCTCGATCTCCGTTCGACCGATGCGGAGGAGGCATGGTTCGGGCCTCCAGCAATGAGGCACCTTAATCGAATCGTTTGGACCAACACTAATAGACGTGGGAAACAAGTCCCCTCAGTTGTAGTCAATTGGAAATGGTAGGCGGTAAATGACTTCAGAACTGCATACTGCGCTAATCGAGTTGATCGAACGATCCCATGGTGACGGACTCTCAGGAGCAGAGTGGGCTCTTCTCCAGTTCACATGGCCCATTGACCGAACTGCGAAAGCGTATTTCTCCCTGTGCAGTCTGATCACTCCCTTCGCGCTCCAAAGGGGCGACCTTCATGCTGTCATTTACGGGGTTAACGGTCACTGTTACGGCTTGTGCCTTGCATCCCAAATCGCCTCCTCGATGAGAGCCTTTTCTAGTTTGTTGATGATGTGCTGGCGAAGCCGTTCACAGCGAGCCCTATCGAACTGGATGCTCAGATTGTTTACGCGGGTGGTGTAGGGGTTGATTAGCATATTGCCCTCTTCTATCGGATAAATGGGACTCCACTAAAGAGTGCATAGTCGTAGTCCTCTCAAACTTCAGTTCGTCTGAGCGGAGGAGAGACATGGCTTACCTGGAATACCGCATAAGCTTCGAAGCGCTTCACTCCGAGCGGAGGCACAAAATCGCGATAGCATAGACGGCATGAACGAACCGCCATCCTATCGAATGTGTTGGATACCAAACTGCAATTTACCTTCAACTGAAAAGTGTGAGCGCTGTGGGAACGACATGTGCGGATCACACAAACGCATGACTGACGATGACGACCTTTGCTCTCACTGCTACGACATGAAACTTAGCAGCATGGGGATACCACGTCGCAAGAAACGCCGCTGAACTGAATATGCGTAACATCAATGCATCACACGGCGGACAACGGTCCGCTATGTATGTTCAACGAGTACTCTAGGCCATATCGCGGCGAACTCACGGTTATCATGTCGCTTGGCTCTTTCCCTTTTTGGCTCCCGCCACAAAATACTTCTGAATTCCTGCACGCTAGGGCCGCGGGTGTCCTAAACTGGCAGACGTCCTTATGAATTCAGATCGAAACGCCTTCGCTATTCGACAGGCGAAGCGTGAAAAGCGTGCTGCAAGAGCGGAAATACGAGCGAGACGCTCCAGCCGCGCACTTCCGCAGAAGAAATCAACGAGACGACGCCCGTCTGACGAGACGATCGGTGGGCAAACGACGGGAAACACCGCCGTAATCACAGTCCCGCGAACCTTCTCTTTCATCGAAGACCCTGAGGCCGCCATAGAGCTTCTGGAGGAACTGAGTGCGCAGCTGAGGGATACCAGAAAGACTTTTTTTCGGATCGATCACCGGCGATGTGGCCATATGGATTTGTGCGCTTCCGCGATCCTCGATGAACACTTAATGGATGCCAGAAAGCGTGCGAGACGGAACGGCCGCCCCATGAATTTAGCAGGCACCCTATCTCGCAAAAGTATGGATGTTAACGTCATGCTGTGCGCCGCGGGCCTACCGCATCGACTCGGGGTACAGTCAACGGAAGTGCCAGAGGAATTGCGGGAGACTTACACAACATTCGAGATGCGGAATGGAACAGGGAGTCATCCTGAATCAGCGAAGCAGCGTGACCGATGCGGCACAGAACTGACTGAATACATCGATGAGTGCCTCCAGAAGCAAGGCTTCAACCTTTCCGATGACGGGAAGTATCAAGTGGCTTGTCTGTTAACCGAGGTGATTGGAAATGCCGAAGAGCATGGTGGTCCCTGGCATGCGACGGGCTTCTGGAACGGTGCGAAGATGCAGACTGAGCGCGGCTTCGCTGGCGAAGTGCATCTCCTCATCTACAACGATGGACGGACAATATACGAGGCGCTGCAGCACAAAGACCTGTCATCAGAGATGAACATCCGCCTGAAGACGCTCTCGCGGATCCACGAACGGGCGTATGCGGCGTCAAACGGGCTTTGGGATGAGGAGACGTGCTGGACCTTGTACGCTTTGCAGGATCAGGTCTCCCGTTACACAGGCTCACCGAGAGGGACTAACCGCGGGAATGGCACGATCAAGATGATCGATTTCTTCAACGGTTTGGCGGCTAAAGATCGGAAGAAAATGTGTATTGTGTCCGGCGGTGCGTATATTCTTCTAGATGGAACGTACAGCCTCCAGACTGCCGACAAAGGTTTGCAGAAGATTGCTTTCAATAGCAGCAACAGCCTGGTGAAGCGTCCAGACGTTAAGTACGTCAGAACGCTAAAGAAACGGTTCCCAGGGACGATAGTAAGCATCAGATTGGTGTTGGATGCAGTTTTCCTAGAGCAGATTTTCATTGGACCGCAGCCACAAAAGGTGTAACACTATGTCAATATTGGATTTAGAGGAAGTCCGCTCCTCGCGCGAAGCACGGGTTTTTTCCGGCCGCGATGCGGGTGAAGCTGCGCGTGGACGGTTTCAATTGGATCGTCTGGAAAAACAGGGAGAGCATTTCACAGTGCGCGTTCCAGAAGATGCGCTTGCCGTGAATCTTTCGTTCTTCCTTGGCCTTTTTGGCCCAAGTGTGCGGAAGCACGGCGAAGATGAATTCCGCAGAACGTTCACGTTTGACGTGAAACCGGTGCATCATAAGACCATAGAAGAAGGGATCCGGCGAGCGTTGACCGATCCGGATCCGCTCTTTCGTTGAGGCAATTGATTGTTGGGCACTTCCGTCGAAGTTCAGTTTGTCTCGGGTCAGACAACGCACTGGTATACAACGCTAATTCCAATTGCGCAGTCTTTAGCAACCCTGGCCCTTACCTACACTATTTTCGCAACGGTTGTGCTTGTCTGGAACTTGCGAGGATGCTTTTCCCGGAGGATGTCGCCCTTATGTGGAAGTCTTGGCAGCGAGGCGGCAATAGCATCGGTAAGGTCAGCGAGACAGCGTATGCCACATGACGCGCTCAGAGTGGATATTCCCGGCAGAGTGGCCGAACACAGAGCTGCCGCTATCAGACGCATTCCCACCGTTGAATCATTGCGGGCCGCAGAAACCGCAGCAGCATAGACCGCTCTGCATACTCTGCAACCACAAGGCCGGGACACTGCACATAGCAGCCCCGGCCATTCTGTTTTTACCTATCGTCGTTTCCCCAACTCAGGTAGACCACCCTGCATCACGCGAATGTTCCCCATGAAGCGAAGGGGGCCGTCTAAGGCGATCCTCTTTGGCTCGGTCGATTTCTTCTTACGTGTAGATGGAGTGGATGACTTAACAGCGACCTTCCGCGGTAGGCTTTCCACTTCGGCAGGTGTCAATCGGCGCTTGCTTCTCCCTGCACGGATAGCAATAACCTCGGTTCTCGAAGACAGCGGACGTATCACTGGTACTGAGGGCGACTCAGGCGGGACAAGGCGTAAAGCACGATCTTCGAGATTTGACGTGGCATTGCGATAGAACTTCTTTGCCTGCCACAGGTCTCTTTTGCTTCACTTGGCGATACACGTTTCCGGCTCATTAAAGCCATCCTTGGTCTGCAAGTTTAGGTGGGGAGCCTTTATCAGAGGATGCGCCTTTGCCGACTTCGGGTTGGTCTGCCCATGCGTTGTTCCTTGCAAAGAAGCGGTGACTTTGCACTCATGGCTGTGCCACGATGACGAGCATGAGCGCCGACCCTATAACCGCCATGACAGTCCTGGGTACAGCTGCGAAAATCCCCGGTATCGTGAGTTCCACGCTTTCCTCCCTGAAGACCGTGAGGGAGATGACGAAGGAGTCCAAAGATACTGGCCTGAAAGACCAGCTAAGCGATGTGTACAACAGCGTCTTGGAATTGAGGGAGGCCCTGCATGATCTACAAACGGAAAACGAATCCCTGCGTAAGGCTTTGGAACTAAAAAGCAATATCGGTAGGCGCGGAGAATTCGGTTACTTCTTTCAAGGCGACGAGACCGATCCGCTTTGTCCGGTTTGCTACCAGCGGGATTCCAAAGCCGTCTACCTCGAAAAGCCCGTAAGCGGAAACGGGTATGTCAGTCGAAAGTGCGCGGTCTGTGGCTACTTCAATCAAGAGCGAGAAGGGACGCCTGTAATTCGACGGCCAGCGTATTGAATGGGTTGAGGGGCCAATATCCCGCAAAAGTTCTGCACATCCTAAACCTGTCGATTTCAGGCCCGTATTTCACTCTTCATCAGTGTTTACAGGCATTTTCGTTGATAGAGGTCGTACTTATCCGTACCGTTTTGGGATGAAAATGGGGTACGAGTCGTACCAGATTCATTCTTCGGCAGAGAGTACGCGTTGAACCTGTACGGCAGACCATTCACCACCCCTGCGTGTCGTTTCCCCACGGCTATTAAGTTCGGCAGCGATTCCATGCAGCGATGTGACCCCATCTGCTTCTATCTCTCGGATGACTGGCAAAATCTCGTTCCGAAAATCTTCAGCATTCGCAGAGCGTACCTGGGCAGCAGCTTCACGTCCCGTTGCTGCAATGCCTGCCCACTTACGGGCTGATACCCTACGGCCACCTAGTGCCGTTCCTCGGCTCTTAGCGGCCTGTAGGGCAGCCTTTGTACGTTTGCTGATGGCCTCTGCCTCTTGCTCTGCGACAGCTGCCATGATGTGAATGGTGAACTTGTTCGCTTGCGGCATATCGGCGGCCACGAACTCCACACCAGATTCCATGAGGCCAGCAATAAAGGCCACATTGCGGGCTAGGCGGTCTAGTTTGGCGATCACTAGCGTTCGGGGAACATCGCGAGATTGCGAAAGTCCTGCCGAGTTGGAATGGCAAGACGATCATCGATGCGATGAACTCGTTTCCTGCCCCACCGGAAGAGTTGGACGGCCTGCCTTCTTCCGCCTTCGTCGCGAAGTCGTTCACCGGCGCCAAGTTGGTGAAGGGCTTTAACCACCTGGGTGCGGCCAAGCTGGCTACCGACCCGATCGTAGAGGGCGGGCACCGCGTCGTCTTTCTTTCGAGCGACGACGAGGACGCGTTCGCTCCCGTAGTGGATCTGGCGAAACAACTCGGATTCGCACCCGTCAAGCTGGGAAAGCTAAACGAGGGAGGCGTGCTGGTGCACGCACGCGGCCAGACCTGGGGTCCTCTTATCTTTCAGGATTTGTTCAAGAAGACGCAGTAATCCACGACTACTTCCCTTTTTCAGAGAGCCTGTGAATACACAAGCCTTGGCGAAGGCTTCGGCAGGAGGAGACCAGTGAATCGGTACCGTCTAGTCCTTTGGTGAAGATTCACGCAGCATACCCGATAGTGCGCAGTTTCGTATTGGCATCACGGTTATGTGCTCGTAGTCATCTCGATGTGCTCAGGGTGCTGAGCACACATTGTTCTTCGGCACCGCTTTTGTAAACGGCTCAGCAATTTCATCGACACTCCGCAGCTTGCCGTTGACGGCAACGCACTGCACCTTCACGACATCATCGATGTTCGTTAGTGGCGTACCGCCCACGATGATCAGATCGGCCAGCTTACCTGGCGTCAGCGTACCCAGATCCCTGTCGTATCCGTAAGCCTTTGCTGCCATGGATGTCGCGGTGGTCAGCGCCTGCCACGGCTCCAGACCGCCATACTTTACTTGCGCACGCAGGTTAAGGTGGAGACTTGTTGCAGGTATGTCGAGTGGCGAATCCGTTCCTGCCAGGATTATGCCGCCGTTATGGATCGTATTCGCAACCACCGCCTCCTCGTCTTTCAGGTGTGTGTACGCGTCCTTCTGATTTGCCTTCTGGGCTGTTTGTGTCGCAGTGACCACGCGTCCATGCTCCCACGGCGGAGCCACACCCTGACGCGGATCATTCATTACTCCTGAATCCTCGGCATACTGTGCCTGCGCGAATGTGGTAGAGATCGTCCACATACCGCTCTTCGACATCAGCTTCTGCACGTCTCCGTACGAGTGATACGTCAACGAACGGGAGTAGGCCCAGCCGAATCTCGAGGTCGCTGATATGTGCGACATGCCATCTTCGCCAAGCGAAACTGCGGGCATCAGGTAGTGGCTCGCCGTATCCACGCCCATTTGGTTATGGGCGAAGTCGATGCCTTTGGCAGCCCACGCAAACGGCAAACGCACGTAAAGCTTGACCATGTCGAAGTCGAGTGCTTTCAGGCGCTCAAGCTCACGTTGAAGCTGCGCCTCGCTGGTCGTCGCAATCATCATGGGATAGTACACACGCTCTCCGTCTACGGCCTCACCCGTAGAGAAGGTGCGTGGACCCACGGCGGCACCGGACCGATAGCTCTCGTTGTGCTCTACGCTACGGTAGGCGTTATCGGCGATGCCTCGCATTGTGGTCACGCCATAAGACAGCCACAGCCGCCCCATGCGCGCACCGTAGTAAATACCATTGTCACTATCGGGATGCGCATGGTTTTCCCACAGTCCTGGCAACACCGTCGAGTTTGGCGCTTCGATGGTACGCGTGACGCCCGCAGGTGCAATTGCTGAGTGAGGTCCAACGCTGGTGATGCGATTGTCTGTGATGATAATGTCCGCGTCATGCAGCACGGCGGGACCGATGCCCTGCCACACAGCACCTGCATGGATCAGCAGTTTCTGCTTCGGTTTGGCCAGCGTCCAGGTCAGGTTCATCGCAACGGGTTGGATAGCTTTTGTTGCAGTATCCATCATGCGCAATTTGCCATTGTTCAGATACAGCACATGCAAGGAATCCGCGGCAATGGAGGGTGCGTCAGTCGTTTCGTCATTCAACTTCTGGGCAGCGCCACTGGGATGCCCATTCGCATCGACCGGCATGCGGTACAGCAGATCATGCATGACAAAAAGCATGTTCTTGCCATCGGCAGTGTAGACCGGACCATCCTCTGTACGCGTGGTTACGGACTCGAACGGCGCAGGCTCAAACCACTGCTGTTTACCAGAAGCAATATCTACCGTGAGGATGGCGCTGGTGCCCTCGCGGAAGCGTTTCGTGTACGGACGAATCGTTGCGATGGCAATTGTTTTTCCGTTCGGCGAGAAAGCTGCCCGACCGGGAAAGAACGTCGAAGGCGCCAGTGGCTTCACCTTGCCGGAAGACACATCCGCAAGCAAGGTAGCGCCGGTCTGGTCCTGGAATGCCATCCATTTTCCATCGGGCGACCACGCGGGCATGATCTGCGCTGTCTGCTGCGGAGCGATGCGCTTATCCTGCTCGTCGCTTGCGTCGCTCAATGAGTGAACGTATATGTTCTCGATTCCATCTTTGTCGCTAATGTATGCAAGCTTTGAGCCATCGGGCGACCATGCTGGTCCCTGCTTGTAAAACGTGTCGTGCGTGATGGCCTTTGGTTCTCCGCCGATCGGCATGACATAAAGCTCGTTGAGCGCGACAAACGCAACGGACTTACCATCAGGTGAAATCGCAGGCGCGTAGATGCCTTTCACTGGCTTCGACGCAGTGGAATCAAAATCACGAACCTTGTGACGAAAGCCATGCGGCTGATACGGGATGTCAGCAGTAAATGCAACCGATGTTTCAGCTCCGCCCGCAAGACCGGCGTGGAGGATGTGGCCACTCCCCGTGTATAGGAAATCTGTGTTCGACAGCCAGATCGCAGGAAATGGAAATGCATCCGTCGAACGTGTCACGATTGCGTCGCCATTACCGTCCGCAGCGACGACCTTCATCACCCCCGTATTTACCGTACGAGCATCTGCAGCTTCAAACTCCACAAAGGCAAGGTGCTTTCCATCCGGCGACCACGATGGAGCCTCAAAGCGATTGTTACCGGTCGCCTTGCGCAGCACCATCTCCTTACCCGTGGCGAGATCCAGCGACTTGATGGAAGTTGCGCTGATGCCCGTACCTGCAACGAATGCAACCTTTGCGCCGTCAGGAGACCACGATGGTCCGAACTCATCTTCGTCACCATTCGTTAGCTGTTTCGGCTCACCACCCGTAATCGGCACCGTCCAGATGTCATACGATCCAACAGACGCTCCGTTCGCAGCAGTTTTGAATGCGCGATCACTGGCAAACACAATCGTCTTACCATCCGGGCTGATACGCGGTTCGCGATCATCCCCGTGGCCAAACGTAACCTGCTTCAGGCCAGTGCCGTCCGGCTTCATCGTCCAGATGTGAAAGGTACCTCCGGCGTAGCATTGCAGCGCAATCGTCTCGCCGGACTTCGACCAATCCGGGTGCGACGCCTCTTGAAACGGCTGTGTCACACGTTTCGCCTTACCACCAGCCATCGGCATGACGTAGATCAAACCTTGCAGATCAAGCAACAGACGCTTACCGTCAGGCGACACGGCAACCTGCCCATTGGTGACCTCATCCACGGTAATTACTGAAGCAGCCTTCTTGACCGCGGGCTTCGCTGGTGTCATCGGAGCAGCAATGGCAGGGGCGGAGATTGCAGAGGCGGCGAGGCTGGAAATGATGAGCGGCAGAGCTTTGCGAACAGAGACGGCGAACATTAGAGACACGCTCCTGCTGGGAATCGGATAAGGAAGAATCACGGAAAGCAGTTCGGCACACCATGATGCTGCATGCCGAACTGCCTGCTAAAAGGAGAACCGCGCCAGAAACTGCAGCTGTCGTGCAGCATATTCCAGATAGCCCGAACCTTGTGCAGAGGAGGGCCTGCCGAAGGTCGCGGCATTCGCATTCAAGCTGTAGGCCGCAGGGTTGAAATGGTTCATCATGTTGAACACCTCAACACCGACACTTGCCTTGAAGCGCTCGTGGATCGGGAACGTCTCCTGCAGTCGCGCGTCCAGGCGCTCGTAGGCACGTCCGCGGAAACTATTGCGATCCATCACGTAGTAACCGAACCCTGAATCGTAGTGAAAGTGATTCAGTGGTGCATACACGACCAGGCAACTCGCTGCAGGACACGGTGTGGTGCCGGGCGCAACGGGTATCACTCCCGCACCCAGCGTGCGGTTGTAGCTTGGGGAGTAGCCGTTTGGCCCTGATGTTCCCGTGGTGACCGCATATGCCTGGCCGGAGCCAAAGCGATACAGCGATGACAAAGACAAGCCGTACTTAAACTTGTACTCGCCATTCACTGTCAGCGAGTGACGCTGATCATCCGTGCCGTTCGCCCATTCATCCTTGATGTTGTAAGCGAAAGGTTTGTTCGGATAGTAGAACGGACCTTCGGTGGAGTTCTTCGTGCGTCCCCACGTGTATGCCAGGGCAGCTGTGAAGCGCTGCGATGTGTGGCGCATGCCTACCTGCAGCGCGTCGAAGATGGAGCCCGACCCCGGTGGTGTAAAGAACTGGTTTACCGTCGTAAAGCTCTGGTTGCATACCTGTTTTGCAGACGCATAGTTTGCGGGCGTTGATACTGCCACTGATCCATTGCCACAACTGATGGCAGTTGACGCACTCAGCGCTGCAGTTGAATTCAGGTTGCGCTGCGGGTTCGTGGGATCGACCAGGTAATTTCCTTGCAACCGAATCCAGTCGTGATAAGCACGTGTGTGGACGAAGTCCGCAGTAAGCAATGTGTTCCAGGGCAATTGCCGCTGCAAACCAAATGAGGCCTGCAATGCGTACGGCACCTTGGAATCTTTGGCCAGCGGCTGCACAGCCTGCAGGTAGGCACCTGGATTTGCAGCAGGATTCCCGCCATTGAAGGGGTTCGCCAGATTCACACTGCCCCCAGTTCCAGAGACCGATGCCTGAATGGTCGATACTCCGTTGAAGATCTGCTGATCGATGATCTGATTGGCAGAGATGTCAGCGAAATAAAGTCCTGTGCCTCCGCGAAGGCTCGTCTTGCCGTCACCCATGATGTCCCAGGCGAATCCGAGCCGAGGTGAGAAGTTGTTATTGTCGTTGCCGCTGGGAACCATGAGCCCATTCGTCAGCTTCGGCCCACCCGTGAACGCGCCCAAATCATCGTCCCAACGAATGCCGAGATTCAGAGTGAAGTGCGAGAAGAGCTTCCAATCGTCCTGCGCCCATAGACCAAGGATCGAGCGGGGCACGTTCACCGTGAAGTCACCAAAGCCCTGCACGAATGTGTTCGAAGTGCACTGCGAAGAGATATAGGCCAGGTTCCATGTCGTTGGATCAAGCGTGCCATTCGGAAATGCAGTTGCGAAGTTGAAACCACTGCCGACTGTACAGGTGGACGCTCCGCGCACGTTCTGCTGAAAGAAGCCACCATGCTTTGTGTAGAGATACTCTCCGCCAGCGCGGATCGTGTGCTTTCCCTTCAACCAAAACAGGTCATCGCGATACTGCTGCGTATCCTGAGAGAAGATCTGTGGATAGTTGTACGGGCCTCCAACCGTCACCGTGGGCAGCGTGATCTGAATGGACGATGTGTACGGCACATTCTGCCAGCCAAAGTGGTGATAGCCCGCGCGAACGTCGTTTACCAGATGCGTACTCGGGGCGGAATTCCAGTCCGCCACAAAGCCGTAGCTCGTACGTGTGGCTTGGTAGGCACGCGACGGATCCGTGTTGCCGCTGACGCCGTTGTAGTCGTTGTTGTAGGTAAATCCATCACCACGCAAGAGGATGTGATTGTTCGCATTCAATTGATAGTCGGCGCGGCCAAGGTACTCGTTTACCTTGAAGTTCACCGCATGGGTGTAGTTGGCGTAGTTGGCGGCGGGAGACTGAGTCGTTGCCGTATCGGGTTTGCGTTCACCTTCGTAGGCCCCGAAGAACCACAGCTTCTGCTTGAGGATCGGGCCGCCAAGCGTGCCGCCATACTGCTGATCGCTGAACGGAAGCACCGTCTTCGTAACAGGATCCGGAGCGTTCAGCGAAGAATTCCGGAAGAATCCAAACACGCCGCCGTGGAACATGTCGGTGCCCGATTTCGACTGCGCGTTGACGTATACACCCGCAGACCGTCCAAGTGTTGCGTCGAAACGATTGGTAATGATTTGGAACTGCGAGATCGCATCCTGCGAGAACCGCGGCTGACCAAACGAAGAGCCCGCCGTATCCTGCGAAACCTGCAGACCGTCCATCGTGATCTGAAACTTCCCCGACTCGGATGCAGAGCCCACCGGCACATCCGAAGTGACTGCGTTGATCTTCACACCGGGGACCAGCGTTGCCAGCGACATGTAGTTACGGCCGTTGATTGGCGTGCCCTGAACTTCGGACGGTGTCACGTTACCAGCGACTGCGGAAGTCGTCGTATCCACCGCAACCGCTTCAGCCGTCACGACCACCTCGGTGTTCCCGGCAGATGCAGGTAGCACACTGTCGACCGTTGGTGTTTGGCCGACCAGCATACTGATCCTGGTCTCCATCGTGGAGAAGCCGGGTGCAGTCACCGAGACGACGTAGTCGCCGGCAGGCAGCGAAGGGAGCACCCATATACCTTCACGGTTACTTTTCGTCTGGAACGCAGATGCGCCCACTTGCTTAACGTTCACGGAGGCACCGGCGACGACTGCACCAGAGGAGTCCGTCACCTTTCCAGACAGGCCGGTTTGCTGGGCCATAGCAGGACCAGCGATTAAAAGCAGGGCGGCGGGAACATAGCGAGGATACAACTTCATCGTGCGGTGAACCTCCTCAAACAGCTCAGTGCAATGCTTGGGTGGAACTGCGGTGCGACGGGAGAACTTGTCTTTGGCAACGCTGGGGTGCGAACGCGATGACCTGTCGTTATCTGGCGCGGCAGATCACAACAGCCGCAACTGTGCTTTGGTGGCGCTGCATGGTTTTCATGCATCCACTTTTCAGACTTGTAGATAGGTTTCTTAATTAACTACATGCAAATGGACAAAAATGCAAGCAAAAGCCAGGCTGGCTATACTCCATCGGAATACACGAGAGGCGGGCTTCATGTGGGCGAACAAGTGAACGCATCGCGTTCCGGCGATTTCTCGGACACGCGGAACTGATCAGCAGGCTTTCCATCTGCGACTGGTAAGGTGAAACGTTCACATTCCGGGTGTCCACGACAGACATGCCATCTACTTGAAAGTGATAACGCCATGCACCGGGTTTCAATGGCAGGAGTGACGTTCCAGTCCAGACGCCGGAAACATCTTTCGTCATGGGAATTCCGGCGGCGTTTGCCTGCGCGCCTCTGAGTGGAGTTGCGGAGTCGCGCGTAATGCCCTGACCGATGTCTCCTGCCAGCGCCACTGCTGTGGCCTGGGGTGCGAAGATGCGAAACGTTACCCGTCCGTCACTGCCCAGTTGCGGTGACACAAGCGGAGCGGGGCGTGCCGGTGGTCGCGTGGAAGCGACGGGTGTTGACGCCTGCGGTGCTTGAGCAAAAATTATCGCTGTTGAGAAGAACAGGCCGACGGCAACCGCAATCGTGCGTGGATGCATGTAAACGCTCCATGAAGGAGGGAAACGATCAACACTGCTGACGTTGTTTTTATTCGCAGTCGATTGTAAGTAAACGATTTCCCGCCCTCCACGACGGCTATACCAAATGCGAGTGCGTCTTGCGGCTTCACGCCGAAGTATTCGCCGTAGTCGAGTTCCATACGTGCCTCAGCCGAAGATGCCGCTGGCTCAAAGAAGCAATAGAGCCGCTGTTGGTCATGCATTGCAAACGGCGTTCGGAACTTACCCTTCCCGGCTGCAAACGCATACATGTGTCGGTGCAAGATGGAAAACGTTTTCCCTCTCTGGAGTGAATTTCGGATGAAATTGTCCTTGACTTTCCAGCCAAGGTCGAATGTATAGTTTCGTTCGATTTTCCCACGACCTTCCTGAAGGAGCTGCAATGAAACTTTCCCTGGTCTGCGTAGCGTACTGTAAGAAAACGTTTACTCATTGGGAGGGACGGCATCTTCACCAGGCACTTGCTGCCGGATTCGCCCTTGTTCTGTCGGCAGGCGCATACGCTCAGACTTCGGGCAGCATCTCTGGACAAGTTGGCGATCCTACAGGAGCATCGGTCCCGGCCACGACCGTTACGTTAAAGAACGTTGCTACGGGTGGTGAACGCACCACCGTCACAACGTCTTCCGGCGTCTACTCCTTTACGGAAGTGCCAATTGGCAAGTACGTGGTGTCCGCAACGCACGATGGCTTTAAGACCAGTTCCACGAGCGAGATTGAGGTGCAGATTGGACAGGCGGTCCGTCAGGATCTTCACCTGGAAATAGGTGCTATCAGTGATACGGTGGAGGTCTCCACCGCGGGTGCGCTCCTGCAGTCAGAGAACGCGGCGACCGGCACAGTGATCGGCAACGACGAGATTGAGCAACTGCCGCTGAACAACCGGAACTACTTAGGTCTTGTCGCACTCTCGTCAAACGTCAACACCCTTTCGCCTGCATCTGGCCAGGCGGGCAGCCGTTTAGGTGGCGACCGTGCCAACCAGTCCATCGCAGTTGGCGGCCAGCGCATCATGTTCAACTACTACACGCTGGACGGCGTTAACAACACGGATCCGGACTTCAATACGTACATTGGCCTGCCCTCTCCAGACTCCATCCAGGAGATGAAGGTCCAGACCGGTGTGTACTCGGCGGAGTTCGGTCACGAAGCGTCCCAGGTGAACGTGGTGACGAAGGGCGGCACCAACAAATATCACGGGACAGCCTACGAATTCATCCGCAACAATTACGTGGACGCACGACCGTACTGGTTCCCAACACGTCAGCCTGCGGGAGCTGTTCAGTCGATTACCCCGTTCAAGTACAACGACTTTGGTTTCGAGCTGGACGGTCCTGTCCGCGTCCCAAAGCTGTACAACGGCAAAGACAAGTTCTTCTTCATGGTTTCGAAAGAGTGGTATCGAAGCCGGTCGAGCAATAACAATGCAACTGCGACGGTCCCAATTGCAGCCATGGCCGCCGGTAACTTCAGCGGCTACGCCTATCAGTACGTGGATCCAGGAGGCGGCGTTCACACACAGCCTGTGACAATTTACGATCCGGCTACGGGTACAGCCAACGGCACAGGCAGACAGCCGTTTGCGAACAACACCATCCCCTCATCCCGCATTGCGCCGCAAACAACGGCACTGCTGAAATACCTGGGCACGGCGTCAACACTGCCTGCATATAACTGCCCGACCAAAGTCACCACTTACACGACCTGTGCCGCCATTCCCAATTACAGGTATTCCACCAGAAGTCCTTCCAACCGTCAGAGTCTTTATATCCGCGGTGATTACAACGTGTCGGAGCGGACGCAGCTAACCTTCCGCTACGGCCTGGGCGATGGCGACTCAATCTCCACGGGCCTTCTGGGAGCCGGCAGCAAAACCATTACGCAATACCAGCAGTACATGGGTTCGGTAACGCACACCTTCTCGCCCATTGTGGTGAATGAAACACGCTTTGGCTACAGCAACTTCTTCAACTCGCTGGGACTGCTCTCCGCCTACACCACCGACGTTGTGAGTGGACTTGGCATTCCTGGCCTCTCGGGTGGCGACCCATCGACATGGGGTATCCCCTCCATGAGCTTTTCGAATTACTCCGTCTCAGGTGTCACGAGTTCAGGCGCCTTCGGCACGGCACCGGCCATTTGGACCGGCTTTGGCGACCAGGGCGGCGACGGGCCCTATGTGTTGCGCGATCCCTCCTGGCAGATCGTGGACAACGTGACGCTGATCCATGGCAAACATTCCCTTCGCCTTGGCTATGAGTTCAACCGCCAGACCTTCAACCAGCTTGGCAACCAGTTCTCCCGCGGCCAGTTCTTCGTGCAGCCGCTGAACACCTCGTTCTACACCGGCACAGCACTGACTGGTGGAGATGCGCTGGCAGATCTGCTGCTGGGCAATCTGCAGCAGTCAGTAGTCGCCGTGGCTGTTGCAAACGCAAATGACGTGCGCAACGTGCAGGCCGGCTTCGTAGATGACACGTACAAGGTGAGCCCGACGTTCACTGCGTCCATTGGTCTGCGCTACGAAGTGACGCCACCGTGGACGGACACGTATGGCAACAACTTCAACGTGCGTTTGCCGCAGATGCCGAAGCAGGGCGATACCAACACAACGTACAGCACGGCCCAGCTGCCCTACTATGTGCGGCAGGGTAACTGCGCCCCAGGCGATGTGTACAACGGTGTGTCTGTTCGCTGGACAGCGAGCCGGGCGGAGTGCAGCAACGGTCAGGTTCCGAATGACCAGTTGATGAACACGCGATATACCGACATCGCGCCGCGCCTCGGCCTCTCATGGGCGCCCACGGATAAGATGGTGCTCCGTGTGGGGTACGGCATCTTCTATACACAGGATGTAGCGAACGCAGTCTTTGACATCTCCCGCAATATCGCAGGACGCGTCACAGTAACCAACCAGAATGCCAGCCAGATCGGTGCGCCCTCCAACCTGACATGGGCAAACGCAGCACCAGGAGCCAGCGGGAGCAGCATTGTGAATCTGCCGGCGACCACCGTGGCATATTCGAACGCCGTCAGTCACAAAACCAGTTACACGCAGCAATTCCTGCTGAATGTGCAGCGGCAACTTGGTAAGAGCTGGTCAGTTGAAGCTGGCTACCAGGGTGCCCTGAGCCGCCATCTGTATGGCTTCATAAACGCGAATGCCGCAACTCCGTGGGGCTATTACGGATCCACGTCTGCGACTCCCGTTGCGTCGCGCCAACCCTTCCCGAACGTTGCGGGTGGACTGCAGTACGTACATGACGGCGGCAGCGCAAACTACAACTCGGCAACCTTCAAGGTGAACCGACGTTTCAGCAACGGCATAAGCCTTACCAGCTCCTACACCTATTCCAAATCGCTGGACAACACGAGCGGTATTCGTAACCAGGGCAACGATCAGTTGTATCCGCAGAACAGCTACTGCCTGGCGTGCGAGTATGGCCCTTCCGCCTTTGATACCCGTAACCGCATTGTGGTAGCAGGCTTGTACGAACTGCCGATTGGACGAGGCAAACTGATCGCCCTGAACAACAGGGCGCTGATCTCCATCCTGGGCGGTTGGCAGGTGGGTGGGATCTTTACGCACCAGACGGGCCAGCCTGGCACGCCTTTGGTGGGGTCAGACAATGCCGGTATTGCCAGCCCGTTTGGCAACTTCGATCGTCCCAACGCCACTGGCGCGAGCATGTACCTTACCGGGGCGACACGGTCGGTCGATCACTGGGCTAACCTCGCTGCTTACGTCAAGTCGCCTGCCGGAACCTTCGGTAATGTAAGCCGCGGAAGCTTTACCGGGCCGGGCATGACGAACCTGGACGCTTCCATTCATAAAGACTTTGCAATGCCCTACAGCGAGCATCACCTGCTATCGATCCGCTTTGAAGCATTCAACGCGCTGAACCATCCCAACTGGTCAAACCCGAACCTGACCATCAACTCATCGACCTTCGGGCAGGTGACCGCCGGCAACATGCGCCAGCTCCAGCTTGCCGCAAAATACAACTTCTAACCGCCCTGTTTACGGCAATCCCCCGGACACCGTTCAAAGTGTCCCGGGTGTTTTGGCAACACCACGTTCCGAAATGAGGACACCATGAAACGCACCTTGATGATTGCGACTGCTTTGCTCACCGCAACCAATGTCTGGTCACAGCCACTGGCCACTTGCAAGCCCAATACCTTGAACATTCCTGGCGCTCCGTATCCCTGCATCATGCCGGACCGCACAGCGATGTTTCGGGTCAACGCACCAAACGCACAGAAGGTCACAGTAAGTGCAGGTGGCCGTGTGGAGATGACGAAGAAGGATGACGGGCTGTGGTACGCCACCACGCCGCCGCTGGTGGAAGGCTTCCACTACTACACCATCAACATCGATGGTTCGTCTGTTTCTGATCCTGCGACGCGAACGTACTTCGGCGGCGGGCTGTGGAGCAGCGCCATAGAAGTCCCTGCGGCTGATGCTGACTTCTATGCGCGGAAGGATGTGCCGCATGGCGTGGTGCGGCAGCAGACGTACTACTCCACGGTGACACAGCAGTGGCGACGTGCACTGATCTACACGCCGCCCGGCTACGACACGAGCGGGAAGATGCAATATCCCGTGTTGTACCTGCTGCACGGCTGGGGCGAGAACGAAGTGGGATGGACAGACCAGGGCCACGTGAACCTGATCATGGACAACCTGATCGCCGAGAAGAAGGCGAAGCCCATGATCATCGTCATGGACAACCTGAACGCTGCGAAGCCGGGTGAGGATGCGTCCATTTACAACGCGCGCTCTGTGCTGACACAGGCGGTGCCTACGCCTCCGCCTGCACCGGGCGCGGCACCGGCGCCGCCGCGCGGAGGCATGCCGCGGATGAGCAACACGTTCACCGAGATGATGTTCGCCGACCTGGTGCCTACGGTGGAGAAGAACTATCGCACACTGCCGGGCCGCGACAATCGCGCCATGGCAGGTTTGTCGATGGGCGGCTTTCAAACCTTCAACACGGGCCTGACCAACCTGGATAAGTTCGCCTACCTGGCTGGGTTCAGCGGCAACTGCGGCAGCATCGGCACATTTGATCCGAAGACAAGTTGCAGCGGTGCCTTCACCAATGCTGCGGACTTCAACAAAAAGGTGAAGCTGCTGTACCTGTCGACTGGATCGGTGGAAGGACCGCGTGTGAAGCAGTTCAGTGACACGCTGCGGGCTGCGGGTGTCAATGTCGTGTACTTTGAATCGCCCGGTACGGCGCATGAATGGCTGACGTGGCGTCGATCGTTCAACGACTTTGCACCTCGGCTCTTCCGCTAAGAGAAGGCCCTTCACCTGCAATCCAGAAATGAGCCCGGACAAGCCGGGCTCGTTTCTTTGCAGGCTGCATTGCTACTTCGATCTGCGGTACGGACCGTTAGGTGTGCTGCCAGTAGACGGAGTATTTCTGATCACGAATCTGGTAAAGAGGCATAACCGCCGCGCCATCTGCAGCGGACTGAAAGTGTGCGGCGCTTCCCTGCACGGGACGCAGCCAGTCCCCCGGAGGGCCGCCCTTCACCGCAGGCAAAGCCGCGGGTGCTGCAAGACCTTCCGGAGCGGTAGCCCGGCCAGTGATGATCTTTGTGGGACCGGCGACGGGGCCATCGCCCATAGTGGCTGCAAGAACCAGCGGACCATACAGCGCAGCGACCGTGTCGGTGGTGCCGGGCAGCGTCTCTTCACGCAGGGTCATGGGCAGTTGCAGCGTGATGGTGTCATCCGGGTGCCAGGTGCGACGCAGCACCAGATAGGAGCCCGGCTCCGCAAACGCCTCCAGGCGCTTGCCGTTCACGGCAACGGAGCCGTCGGCACCCGCCCAGGACGGTATGCGGATGGCAATGGAGTGCTCCTGCGGCACTTTCACGCCGACTGTGAGGCGGACCTCTGGTGACTCTGGGAAGCGTGTGTCCTGTCGGAGGCTAAGGCCCTTTTCCTGCCAGGTTAGTTCGGACGCGATGAACTGATTCACATACACGGTGTCCGCAGAGTGGAAGTAGATGCTGTCACCGAACTTCGCAAAGTCCTCCGCTCCAGTGCCGGTGCAGCACCAGAAGGAATCCTCCGCAGAGCCGTAGCTGCGCCAATAGCCTGCGGCCAGCGGAAAGAAGTATTGCTTTAGACCCTGGGCATTCTGCGTACCGAGGCGCGCGTTGAAGAGGGTGCGTTCGTACGCGTCCATCCAGCGGGCTTCGCCCGTCCACTGGTACAGGTGACGTTCCAGCTTCATAAGGTTGTAGGCCACGCAACATTCGGCATTCTTGAGAGAAAGCGAACCCTTCAATGAGCCAGCTGGTGTCTTCCAGTGTTCGTCGTCGCTGGTGTTGCCAATGACGTACGTCCTGGCGGTCAACACGTCGTCCAGGAAGTACTCAGCAATGTCGCGATAACGGCGGTCGCCTGTCACCTCATACATGCGCGCCGCGCCGATGATTTTCGGGATGCTTGTGTTTGCGTGCAGGCCCTGCAGTTCGTCGCGCCGGGCGGCCAGCGGGTCAAGAAATGTTGGCTGCTCAAACTTGCAAGCGAAACGCAGGTGTCGCTCCTTGCCCGTCAAGCTATAGAGGTTCACCAGCACTTCATTCATGCCGCCGTACTCCGTCCGAAGGATGCGCTGACGCTGCTCGTCACCCATGTCAGCAAAGTAGGTTACAACCCAGTCGGACATGCCTTCCGCAGCTTTCAATGCGTCTTCATTGCCCGTCTGCACGTACATGTCGACCAGGCCGGCCATGATCTTGTGGTACGTGTAAAACGGCGCCCAGACTGGTTTGCCAATAGCAAGCCGCTCGAAGAGGTCCGTCGAGTATGCGCTAAGATACCCGTTGCCGTTGGCCTTCTGACATGCAACCAGACCCGCGACCATTGCCTCGCCCTTGCGTCGCAGGTCTGTGTTGCCGGAACCGGACGAGGCAAACGCTACCGCCGAGAGGAAGTGGCCGCCGGAGAAATGACCACGAAGTTCGCCGGTGGGTATCTCCCAACCGCCATACGGCGTGGCAGTGGAGGTGATGCCGGATGTCAGGCGGAAGCTGTGCAGGAGACGGTCGGTCTGGAGGCTGTCCAGGTATTTCTCATTCACGTCTGCCGACTGCTTGAAGGGCCCATCCAGGAGCCGCACGGCGCTGAGAGGAAAGGCCGAAAGATGGCCGCTCCGCGTTGTCTCCACAGGACGCCTCTGCGCACGCAGGTCTGGGAGCGCATGTGCGGCCACGGCCATAGCGCCCAGCCTCAACATCTGTCTTCTGGATAGGGAACCACACATGATGACGTCTCAGGGAAAGCGTGATGTTGGGGTTTATTTGCTGACGGTGAGAGTATAGCCCTTCAACGGCTTGTCATTTTCGTCAAGAAAGCGTGCGCAAAAGTCGGTGGCACCGCTGCCGTTCACCACGGCGGCACGAAGAATGTTCTGCCCCTTCTTCAACGTGACGCGCTTCGACACACCATCGTCAATGACCGTCTGGCGATCTCCGTAAATCCCCACGAGTTCTTCGCCGTTCACGAACCATACAGAGGCTGCGTTCGACCCGACGGCCAGGCGAACATCCTTCCTCTCCACCGGAGAATTCACGACGACCTCCGCCCAGAAGAGAACGTTTGATGTCGGCTTACCTAATGAACGTGCAAAGTGGAAGAGGTTGATGTTGTAATACTTTGTGTCCAGCGCGTGCCAGGCCAGGTCCTTGCCACCCAGTGAGACCGATTCGCCATTGCGTGGAATGGCTGTTTCGGAACCGGGAAAAGCGTACTTCTTCACCGCGTCGCGCACAATGTTCTGCGTCTGCCCCTCCACGGTAACGGGCTCCAGGATCAGCCAACGCCGGATAAAGCCTTCGGCGTCAGGCATGGCTGAGGGGGTAGTGGGAGCCGTCAGCGTTGCGGCAGGGACGATCTGAGGCGGACCGGCTGCAGGCGAACCGCCGGTGGCCTGCGCAACAGCGAGGGCGGCCGCGCCGGGGAGACAACCGAGAAGCGCAAGGATCGCCAACCCTGCCGGTGTGTGTGCACGATACGTTTTCATCGAATCCAGGCCTCTTCCCGTGATGCTTTCCTGTTTACGGCTACTGCAGATGAAGCTGCCAGTGCTGCTTGTCGCTGCTCGGATCAAACTTTGCAAGGCTGACGCCGCCGCTGCCGATGGACGAGAGCACCATGGGCTGCGCAGAGTTCGGTACCGACTTTCGCATGATGCGCCACGTGCCGTCGGCGAGCTGATCAATGCGCCAGAGTTGTTCCGGGGCAGAGGTGAAGGATGGGGCAACGGTCAATTCCCCGTTCTCTGTTGCGGTCAGAGCACGCTCCGTTCCAGCGATGGTGATGCGGAAATACGGTGAGCCGAGATACCCGCCGGCACCCTTTGCCGGGGTTATGGCCCACTTCTGCTGCGCCTGCGACATGAAGCCGGAAAGGCGAACATCGACATTCCCAGAAGGCCAGTTGGACGAGACCTGCGATGCCAGTTGCGGCTCAATCACGTGGCCCACACCGGCAAACATGCCGCCCCCCATGCCCGGACCACCGCCCGCGGGTGGCCCTGAGGGCGTTGCCCCTGCAGGGCGCGGCGGTGGTGGACGTCGAACCGGACGTCCGCCGACCGGCATGCCTTCCACGGCCAGTTCCAACGCGGTGCCAGCGCGTGCAGACTCAATCTCGAAGGTGCCTTCCTTCAGGTTGTTGCCGGCGACGGGCCAGCCATCACTCCACAGGAGCGGACGAATATCCAGGACGCTGGCACCACCGCGTTCCAGATCAGCTTCATAGTGGAGCGAGAACTTCTGCACACCGTCACCCAGGTCCAGCAAACCGAAGTGGCCAGGGCCGATGACGCGCGCCTCGGAGCCAAGCAAAAGCTTGCCCCCGCCCTCCATCATGTCAATCCCCATGTTGTCCACAAACGGTCCGGTGACTTTGCGCGACCGACCAACGCGAATGTTGTAACCGGAGTCCGCGCCACGGCAGCAGCTTCCGTGCGTTGCCAGCAGGTAGTACCAGCCGTCATGGAAGATCATGTCAGAGGCTTCGCAGTTGACGGCCAGGTCGCGCGGCTTGTCGCCGGGATGAAGACGCTTGCCGTTTTTTGGATCAAGCTCCACCTGGCGGATGTAACCGAAGTACGATCCGTAGACGAGCCAGAGTCGGCCCGTCGTCGGGTCAAGAAAAACGCCGGGGTCAATGGCATTGGAGTCTTCCACGCCGTCTGAACTTGCCACGACTCCGCCCTCTTCCCATTTGTAATCGGGCGAGGCGGGGTCGAGTGTCTTGCTCCAGATCATGTTGACGTCGCCCTTTGTAACGCCGGTGTTCCGCGCGACGTACATGTAATAGCGATCGCCGATATGGATGACATCCGGCGCAAGCCCTGTGCGTGTGGGCCGCGTGTCGGCGCGCCAAGTCCATCCATCGTCTGAAACCAGTGATGTTCCGCCGGTGCCATAGACGTAGAACCTGCCATTGCACTGCACGACCGTGGATGGGTCATGAATGTTGACCAGACCGTCCAGCGCGAATGCGATGGGTGCGGCGGCGACAGCTGCGGCAAACAGCACCAGCGGGAGAGATTGGAGGCGATTTGACATGACGGATCTATCCTTTGCTGCGGTGTAACAAGCAGGCGGACGACGCTTCAGTAAACGATTTCTCGGTCGCAAGAATCCTAGCGATGGCCAGCCCAGGCGTCAACTGAACTCTTCGGGCCTGGCGTTCTCCAGGAATCCCGGGAACATCCCTCGGTTGGCCTTGAGGTGTCTTCTCATGCTGCATACGTTCCATCCTTGACACACCTACGCCTGCTCCTTATCGTTTCGACGTAAACGTTTTCTCATAAATTCTGCGATCGGCGTATGGATGGTCGAGCTGCAATTGCTCAACGCGTTCCGCGCGCCACGAAAGGGTAGTCCATGAAACATGTCTCTGGTGCAACTTTGAAGAGGAGCATCGCGCTGTCCTCGCTGGTCCTGTGTGCGGCCGTACTTCCGGCACAGCGAGCGAGCCTGACGGTGGATACGTCCGCATCCATTGCGCCCGTGAGTCCCATGCTCTATGGCCTGATGACAGAGGAGATTAACTACTCCTACGACGGTGGCCTGTACGCGGAGATGGTCCGCAATCGCTCGTTCCAGCACCGCGGCAAGAACTTCGCTTCATGGCTTCCGGCCTCGCGCGGGAATGGCTCAGTGGAGATCGAAGGCGGTACGGACGGGCCAAGCACCGCACTGCCCACATCCATGAAGTTGACCATCAAGGCCGCCGCTGGCGAGCAGGCAGGCGTCGCCAACACCGGGTATTGGGGCATGGGCGTAAAGCCTTCCACCACGTATACCGGATCGCTGTATGCCAGGCCGGACGGTGCTCGAAATGCGCACATCCTGCTGATTGCAGATACGAGTGGCGAAGCGGTGGCAACGGCAGATGTAGCGCTTGAGGGAACCGCCTGGAAGCAATACACGTTCACGATGAAATCGAGTGCAAAAACGGTTGCATCCAGCACGTTTCATCTTGAAATCTTGTTCGACCAGCCGGGAACGGTGGGGTTGCAGCTTGTGTCGCTGATGGGCCCGACGTACAAGGACCGCGCAAACGGCAACCGCGCCGACCTAATGGGAATGATGGCCGACATGAAGCCGCACTTCCTGCGTCTTCCCGGCGGCAACTATCTCGAAGGCGACACCATTAAGGAGCGCTTCAACTGGAAGGAAACCATCGGCCCGCTGGTGGACCGTCCCACTCATCGCAGCCCGTGGAACTACACGTCGTCTGACGGCATGGGATTGCTCGAGTTCCTGGAATGGACAGAAGATCTGAAGATCGAACCGGTACTGGCGGTGTATGCGGGATATTCGTTGAAGGGCGAACACGTGACCGGAGCGGAGCTGAAACCCTTCATTCAGGAAGCCCTGGACGAGATTGAATACGTGACCGGCGACATCACGACGAAGTGGGGTGCGGAGCGCGCGAAGAATGGGCATCCGGCGCCCTTCCCGCTTCACTATGTGGAAATTGGCAATGAGGATTTCTTCGACAAGGCGAAGACCTACGAAGACCGCTTCGATGACTTTGCCAAGGCCATCCGAGCGAAGTATCCCAAGCTGCAGTTGATCACCACCATGCCCATCACGCGTGGCAACCCAGATGTGCAGGACGATCACTACTATCGTTCACCCGAAGAGATGTTTGCCATGGCGCACATGTACGACAAGACCGACCGCAAAGGACCAAAGATCTTTGTAGGTGAGTGGGCGACGCGCACCGGTTCCCCCACGCCTGACTTCGGCGCCGCACTGGGCGACGCGGCCTGGATGACAGGCATGGAGCGCAACAGTGACATCATCATCATGTCCTGCTATGCGCCGCTGTTCGTGAACGTGAACCCCGGAGGCATGCAGTGGCCTTCTGATCTCATCGGCTATGACGCTGCGCGCGCATACGGATCGCCTTCGTACTACGCGCAGGCGCTGTTTGCAAACCATCTTGGCGATCACACGGTGAAGACCGATGCGACAGGCCTGAACAGCCGCTTCTTCTGGTCTGCCACAGTGTCGACCGCAGACAAAGTGCTGCACCTGAAGCTGGTCAACGGATCCAGCGAGACGCAGCAACTAACTCTGAACATTCCCACAGCCTCAGCAAGAAAGGCAACCACCTCCACACTGCACGCAGCCAGCCGTTGGGAAACCAACACGATCGAGCGGCCAGAGGCGGTGAAGACGGTGGTGTCGTCTGCGGACTGGAAGGCAAGCCTTCCCTACTCCGTTCCAGGAAACACAATTCAGGTCATTGATATCCCGTTGAAGTAGGACCTCCTGCGGTTAACAATCACGCACTTCGGAGATGAGGAACATGGGCAGAATCACAGGAAACGGAACCATCAGCCGACGTGATGCGCTGAAGCTGTCAGCAACAGCTGGGCTGGGGTTGTCCATGCCGCTGGCAGTCGTGGCATCGGACAGCGTAAAGACCGCGGCACACAGCGGCCCGGGAACGCTTTCCACGCCGCGATCCGCCATTGCGAAGACGCAGTACGGCAAGGTGCGTGGCTTCCTGGATGGAGGTGTCTTCACCTTCAAAGGAGTGCCCTACGGCGCGACGACGGCGGGCGAGAATCGCTGGCTGCCTGCGAAGGCCCCTGCGGCATGGACCGATGAAATGTTGACGCTGACCTATGGCGGCAACTGTCCACAGAATCTGCATAGCTGGACCGGCGCGCAAACCTTCATCCAGGACTGGGACGACGGCTGGATCAGCGAAGACATGCTGAAGCTGAACATCTGGACACCGAGCCTGACGGGGAAGCGCCCGGTAATGTTCTACATTCACGGTGGCGGCTTCTCGTTTGGATCGTCGTACGAACTGCCTTCGCACGAGGGCGCGAACATGGCTCGCTTCCACGATGTGGTGCAGGTCTCCGTGAACCACCGGCTTAATATCCTGGGCTTCCTGGATGTTGCGGAGATTGGTGGATCGGCCTATGAAGACTCAGTCAATGTGGGCATGACCGATCTTGTCGTCGCGCTGAAATGGGTGCACGAGAATATCGCAAACTTTGGCGGCGACCCGGATCGGGTGATGATCTATGGCCAGTCAGGCGGCGGATCAAAGGTCACGACGCTGATGGGCATGCCCAACGCGAATGGCCTGTTCAGCCGCGCAGCCGCGCAGTCCGGTGGCGGCGGCAACATCCCCACGCGGGAGCAGCAGCGTGAGGTGAGCCGGCAGTTGATGAAAGACCTGGGGCTCCATAAGAACGACATCGGCGCACTGCAGAAGATGGAATGGGCCAGGCTGAATGCGGCTGGCAATGCCGCTGTCATGAAGGTGAATCCGGCCGGAGCTCCGATGAGTGGTCCGATGGGCAGTCCGCCGCGCGCCGGTTGGTCGCCCAGCATTGACGGCAAAAACATCACCATGCGTTCGTTCTATGACGGCGCGCCCGATATCTCAAAAAACGTACCCATGCTGGTGGGTTCGGTCAGCGAAGAGGGCAACCGCATGTCGCAACATCCCACCGAGGAACAGTGGCACGCCAACCTGGCAAAGGCCTACGGCGAGGAAAAAGCAACAGCACTGGTGTCGACACTGAAGCAGGCATACCCGCATAAGGCGATCCAGACACTGTCATACATGTGCAGCGGAGCACCTGGTTTGAATGGCCTCGCCATGCGCAACAACGTGGTGAAGATGGCAAAGCAGAAGCATGACCTGAACGCTGCGCCCGCATACGCCTACTACTTCACATGGCAGACGCCCATCCTGGATGGTCTGCCGGGAGCGTGGCACACGGCAGAACTGCAGTTCTGCTTCGACAACGCAAAGCGCTGCGAGCAAGGCACGGGCAACACGCCGGAAGCGCAGGCGTTAGCAAAGAAGATGGCATCATGTTGGGCCACGTTTGCCGCGACAGGCAAGCCGAGTACTGCCACGCTGAAGTGGTCACCCAGCGACCCCACAAACAATCAAACCATGATCTTCGACAATCAGTGCCACATGGTCAACGATCCTGACGGCGCAGCGCGAAAGATCATCCTGGCATAAAAACTGGCCGCGCCCATATCGTGGCCGGCTCACCTTCCTTCTTGCAGTAGTTTCGACAATCACCAGCACCAGCCTCGTCAAAGGGTTGGCGCGGGGACAACATAGTAAGCGCAACGAACGCTGGAGCCCATGGAGTGACGAAGACCCAAACAGCCGATCTCTCCTTGATGCAACACAGTGATCTACGCCGGCGCTTTCTGTTCATGCTGCCTGCGGTGTTCGTGACATACAGCCTTGCCTATCTTGACCGCGCGAACTTTGGCCTGGGGGCAGCCGCGGGCCTGTCGGAGACGCTACACATCACGGGCGCGCAGACATCGCTGATCAGTGCGTCGTTCTTCCTGGGATACTTTTTGTTTCAAATTCCGGGTGCGGCCTTTGCGCGCAAACATGGCGCCGCGAAGCTGGTCTTCACGGCGCTGCTCACCTGGGGCGTGCTCGCCTCGTTAACCGGCGTGATACGGAACTTCTGGCTGCTGGTCGTCGACCGCTTCTTCATCGGCGTCGCGGAAAGCATTATCTTTCCGGTTATCCTTCTGCTGTTGACGCGGTGGTTCACCAAGGGCGAACGGTCGCGTGCTAACACCTTCCTGATCCTGGGCAATCCGGTGACCGTCCTCTGGATGTCTGCCCTGACCGGCAAGCTGATTGACTCGCTTGGCTGGCAGAAGACGTTCATTGTGGAAGGGCTACCCTCCATCATCTGGGCCTTCGTATGGATCATCTTCATTAAGGATTTCCCCTCGCAAACAGGATGGCTTAAGCGTGAATCCGTGGCCACACTGGACGCTGTTCTGCTGGCCGAGCAGGCGGAGGTTGCCGAGGTAAAGGCAGTGCGTGAGGCGCTGTTCCGGCCCGATGTACTACTGCTGGCGGTGCAGTATTTCTGCTGGAGCCTGGGCATTTATGGTTTCGTGCTGTGGCTGCCGACGATCGTTCGGCAGGGTTCGGGCGCTGACATGGGCACCACAGGCCTGTTGACGGCGATCCCCTATGCCGTCGCTGCCGTCTTCATGCTGGTTGCCTCCTCCATCTCCGACAAGACGATGAAGCGGGCGCCAGTGGTGTGGCCATTCCTGATGATGGCTGGCTTCGCCATGCTTGGGTCCTACTTTGCATCCGGCAAGAGCTTTCCAGTTGCGTTTGTCTGCCTGGTGCTGGCGGGAGCGGGCATGTATGCGCCGTACGGGCCATATTTCGCCATTATTCCTGAGCGTGTTCCGAAGAACATCACCGGCGAAGTTATGGCCATGATCAACTCTGCCGGCGCGCTGGGCGGCTTTGTGGGCAGCTACTTTGTAGGCTGGCTGCAAGCAGCCACAGGCGGCCCCAAGGCGGGTTTTCTGCTCATGTCGATTGCTGTCATCGTGTCGTCGCTCTTGATCTTGCTGCTACCTCGTCAACGAACTCTCTCAGCGTAAGACAATGACTTCTCTCACCTGCACTCCAACACTTAAGGATAGAAACGGATGAAGCTCTACAACACAAAGCGTGGTCTTTTGATCGAGTCAGAAGGTAAGTTCTACAACGCCGCTACAGCCAGGCTGGATGAAATCCTGGGTGGCGGGGACATCCTCGCCATCGCACGAGAGGCGGTGAAGGGATCACCGGTGGATACGCCTTCCTCCGAGGAACTACTGGCACCGGTACAGAACCAGGAAGTCTGGGCCTCCGGCGTCACCTACTATCGCAGCCGCAACGCGCGCATTGAGGAGTCAAAGGATTCCGGCGGCGGTGATTTCTACGATCGTGTCTACACGGCAGAGCGTCCGGAACTGTTCTTCAAGTCGGTCGGTTCACGCGTGGTTAGACCCGGTGGCTCCGTTCGCATTCGCAAGGATTCCAAGTGGAATGTGCCGGAGCCGGAGCTGGTGCTGGTGATCAACAGCGACGGCGAAATTGTGGGGCTGACCGTGGGCAACGACATGAGTTCGCGAGACATCGAAGGCGAGAACCCGCTCTACCTGCCGCAGGCAAAGGTGTACGACGGTAGCTGCGCCATCGGCCCGTGCATCCTCATCCTGGAAGGGCCGATCGACAAGAACTCAGCCATATGGCTGGAGATTCAGCGCAACGGTGTCGCGGCCTTTGAAGGCAGCACCACGCTGCGGGAACTGAAGCGCGATCCGAAGGAACTGGTCAGCTACCTGTATCGCGAGATGACGTTCGCAGAGGGCGCCATGTTGTTTACGGGCACCGGCATTGTGCCGGGCGACGACTTCACTCTGGACCAGGGCGATAAGGTACTGATTACCATTGACGGCATCGGGACACTGGAAAACGTCATCGCGTAAGCTGCCATTCAGATTGGTAGCAGACCGGCCGGGCGAAGCGGTAGATGGCGCGCGCAGCGAAGGATCTACAGCAAAGACGTCCAGCGCGACATGAAAGACTGTTGGTTGACCAGTTGCCGCGCCTGCGGATCTGCGCGCGCTGCGCCAGCAGCTTCTGTACTCCCTAAGTGCATCCCCTTTGGGTCAACTCAGGCTGCTATCATCCTGAGTTGAGCGAGGCACACTTTGGCCATACGGAAACGCGCAGCCACGGCGAAGAAGTCGAAGGCAAAACTGGACATTCGCACGGTAGCCACGGCGGCCGGCGTTTCCGTGGCTACTGTTTCCCGCGTAATGAACAAGGTCCCGACCGTCGATGCGCAGCTGAGCAAGAAGGTTTGGGAAGCGGTGCAGCGGCTGGGCTACGTACCCAACACGCAGGCGCGCGCACTGGTATCCGGCCGCAGCAGACTGCTGGGCGTCATCATCTCCGACATCACCAACCCCTTCTTCCCGGAGCTGATTCAAGGCTTCGAGGACAAAGCAATTGATGTGGGCTACGAGGCCCTCATTGGGTCTACCAATTACGATCTGCAGCGCATGGAGCAATGCGTCCAGAGAATGCTGGAGCGCCAGGTCGAAGGTGTTGCCGTGATGACCTTTGGCATTGAGCAGCCCATCCTGGAGCGGCTTTCCTCGGAAGGCATCCCGATGGTCTTCATTGATGTGGCGCCACGGAAGAAGAACATCTCCATCATCCATGTGAATTATGACCAGGGCATTCGCGAGGCGGTGCAGCACCTGGCTGCGCTGGGCCACAGGCGCATTGGGTACATCACCGGGCCACATCTGTTGCACTCTGCAAATGCTCGGCTGGATGCCTTTCTATCCGCAGCCGAGCGTGTCGGCATCCGTGTGCCGGAGAGTTGCATCTTCCACGGCGATCACACATCAGAAGGCGGTTCTCGCGGCGTGGAGCACCTGCTAAGTATCAAGCAGCCGCCGACCGCCATTATGTGTTCGAACGACGTGAGCGCTCTGGGTGCCATGCACGCCATCTCGCGAGCGGGACTGTCCATTCCGGACGACATCTCCCTCATTGGCTTCGACGATATCAAGCTGACGGAGTACGTCCTGCCGCCGCTGACCACCATCCGCATGTCAGGCCGGGACATTGCAGCAAGTGCCGTGTATGCGTTGCTGAACCCGGGCACTGCTCCAAAGCAGGTGGAGACGAGCCTGATCGTTCGGCAGACGACCGGTGTTCCCCCCAAGGCTGCCTTGGCTAAGACGTCTTCTTCTCGCTCATCATCACCCAAACGTCATCGCTGATGTTCCATGCCGCACTGGTGTGACAGCGTATTTACTTCGCACCGAAAATAAAACTTTACCCTTCTCTCATCGCACCCGTATGCTGTTGCGAACTTCGGGTTCTGAGAGCGTACATGCGCGTTTTATTTCTGCTTCTTCTGTTGATCGTCACTGCGATGTCCCAGGCACAATCCATTTACCTTACAAAGCCAGACGATGCCCTGGCCGTGACGGCGAGTGGACTGCGCGGCGACGGCGTTGCCGATGACACTGCGGCGCTGCAGGCGGCCATCGACAAGGTTGCGGATACCACAGGCAGCGGCGTCGTCTTCCTGCCACAGGGGCGTTATCGCGTTACGAAGACGGTATACCTGTGGTCGGGCATTCGCATCTTCGGGTATGGTGCGCAGCGGCCGGTGCTGGTGCTGGCGCCGAACACGCCGGGCTTTCAAAGCGGCCATGACTTTCTGGGAACCGGACGGTATATGCTGCAGTTTGCTGCAAACAAACCCGTCGCAGGTGCAGCCATCATGGACGCGAACGAGTTCACGTTCTACAGCGGACTGAGCAACATTGACTTCGAAATTGGCGCAGGCAATCCCGCTGCGATTGTAGTGCGGTTTCATGTGGCACAGCACTCGTTTCTGGACCACATGCACTTCAGCGTAGGTGAGGGCCGCGCGGCGTTGGAAGACGTCGGCAATCAGGCGGAAAATCTGGACATCGATGGTGGCGAATATGGCATTGTGAGTGTTCGCACCGCGCCGGCCTGGCAGTTTCTGCTGATGGACTCGCGCATCCACGGCCAGCGTCGTGCCGCTATCCACACCCAGGAAGTGGGAATGACGCTGGTGCGCGATGAGATCACCGACGTGCCCGTTGCTATCGAGACGCCGCAGAACATGCCAGAGCAATTCTATGCAAAGGACCTGCTGCTGAAGAACATCAGTAAAACTGCGTTCGTTCTGGGTGACACCACAAGCCAGCACAACCAGGTCACGCTCGATAACATTCTTTGCGACCACGTCGCAGCCTTCGTCGACGATCCGGTTGGAGGATTGAAGTCTGCGGCTATGCCGCGCAGCACGGATCGGTACTACACCGTTGCGAACATGACTGCGGGACAGCAGATTCTGCCAGACGGTCGCGAAGGTGCACTAAGGTTGATCCTGTCTGGCAAGAAGCGTCTGCCGTCTGCGCCAACGCTTCCACCGAGTGACATCCGAGACATGCCACCAGTAAGCAAATGGACGAATGTGCGCACACTGGGGGCAACGGGCGATGGCGGCACAGACGATACCGCAGCACTGCAGCGCGCCATCGACTCGCATCGCGTGTTGTATTTCCCAACAGGCATGTACCGTTTGCGCGGCACGCTGCACACCAAGCCTGACACAGTGCTGGTGGGACTGAATCCCGCAACGGCTGTGCTGATGGTGCAGGATAACGATGCCAACTTCACAGGCACTGGCGCAGCGGTGCCATTGCTGGAGACCGCACCGAACGGGCACGAGATCGTCAGCGGTATTGGTGTGTTCACCGGAGATATTGCGCCCCGTGCCGCGGGCGTGGTGTGGCGGAGCGGATCTCACTCATTGATGCATGACGTGAACTTCCCCGCCGGAATGCGAGTGCGTCCGGCCATCGCTCCAAAGCTTGTGCGTTCGACCGTACCCTTCGCGCAGCGGCCAGATATGCGGGCCTCGCAATACCCCAGCTTGTGGGTACGCGATGGTGGAGGTGGACTATTCCGTGATGTGTGGACGGCGGACACGACAGCTCGTTCCGGTCTGCTGGTGGAACACACGCAAACACCTTCCGTTGCTTACCAGATTTCATGCGAGCACCACATGCAGAACGAGGTGCAGTTTCATGACGCGGCGAACTGGACGGTATACGCCCTGCAGACAGAGGAAGAAAAACCCAATGGGGCAGACGCTACCGCTTTAGAGCTGGTGAATGCAAAGAATATTACCTTCGCGAACCTGTTCAACTACCGCGTCTCGCGCAATGTCATCCCGAAGCTTGCAGCCACCACGGCAAAAGGCTCAGACAACATCCACTTTGCCAATGTCCACGTGTTCAGCATGACGCGTCTGGCTTTTGACAATAGCCTGATCGACGAGGACAACGATACAAAGATTCGAACACATGATTTCACCAGCTTCCTGCTTCATCTCGGCACTCACCCTCCTGTGAAAGAGATGCGTTTGCCGGTCTTCGCGTCCGAGTTGAAGAAGCTCATCTCGGGGTATCGCGACGTATCGGGTCTCACCGTCGATGGTCATGGCACGCTCTACTTTGCGGATGCAACGCTGGCGACTGTCGCACAGTGGGATGAACCCACCGGGACCGCAAAGGTGCTGACCAAGACTGTGCCGGAACCTATGGCACTGGCATGGCCCGGCAGTGGTGACACGCTGCTTGCAGTGGATCGCGACAAGGCTGTCTATAGCGTGAACACAAAGACCGGAGCAGCAGAAAAGCTGACGGACGGTGGCCTGAAGCAAGACGTTCAGTTGCTGATTCCGGTCGGCTTCCACAACGACATAAGCAGCATCCAGCGCCTGGTGGCGCACCAGGGCTTTGTGTACGCCGGGCGCAGCAACATGGCGTTGGTCAGCGCAACGGAAAACGAGCCACGCAGCTACTTCTACGCGCCGGGCACAGACACGGCCGTAATTGCTGGCGGAAGCTGGAAGGGCCTGCAACAGTCAGTGCAACTGAAAGCATTCCGTGTGGGCGACAGCGCGCTTGCAGTCAGCGAAGAAGATGACAAGGTATACCGCGTTTCACTGGATGCATTGACGCATCTCACCGCAACGACGTTCATCCCGCGCAGTGGCACATCTGTGGTGCAGGACGCGGATGGAAACGTGTACGTGGCGGGCGCGCAACTCTTCGTCTATGACCGCGCAGGCAAGCCGCTGGGCACGGTGGAAGTGCCGGAGCGTCCTTCCTCGCTGGCCATCAGCGGCAACACGCTTTACATTGGGGCGCGATCTTCGCTCTACAGCATCACGCTGAAGTCTTCAGCCGCGAAGTAATTCAATGAATGCGGTCGCCGGTTACTGGCGTCCGCGTGGAGCATTCAACAACGCATCCTTTGCGGCGAAGTCTTTCGCCACGCCAACCACCAGAAGCTCCAGCGGCTCTGTGCCGTTGTTCGTGAAGCCTTGCGCTTCATTGGTGTGTACCGGGATCGCATCGCCGGTGTGAATCGCCGCAGTCTCCGCACCAATGTGTGCCTCGCCGCTGCCGCTCATGACGTAATAGACTTCGCTGATCGTAGCCTTTGTGGCTGGCCCAACAGAACTACCCGGGGGCAGCAGCAGGTGGTCCACGTACGACCATGTAGTGGTGAAGACGCTTGGTGCCAGCGCACGACGATACTGCACCGTGCCCGTCCCTCCGCCCATCTTCTCCACCGGCCTCAGCAACGCGCGATCAAAGTGAACCGACATAAACTGCGGAATGGGATCCAGTGTTGCTCCCACACGTGAGTCACCGAGATTGAAGGCATCGTATGCCTTGCTCATGCCCACGTTGATGTTCAGCCACTGTACAGGCTTGTCGGTCGCGTTGTAGATGGCGTGGGCGTGGCCCATCACATCAGGCACGGCAACCGGCCCCTTCAGCAGTGATGTGTGCCCGTCGACGGTGAACTGCGCCTCGCCATCCAGAATGACAAACATCTCTTCACACTTGTTATGGAAGTGCTGCCCGATCCCGCTCTTCGGCTCAATGACGCCGCGGTGGAAGAAGATGAGGTTCGTGTCGACAGAGTTAAACCCAAGCAGTGGGCGAAAGTCCACAGCACCGGCACCATCATGCACCGCGGTCTGATGCATGGCCTTCGCAGGATCCGTATGACCGATGCGCTGGGCAAGCGTCTGGGGACCAGTTGATGGCGGCCCCATCTGCGCAAATGCCATAGAACTCATCGGTATTAGCAGTGCGGCCTTCACCAGTGCGTGCATGTTCTTCTCCTTCAAAACCGTTGTTACAACTCTTGCGTTGCCAGGGTTTGCTCTGCGAGATGGTTCCGTGGCTGGGTTGACCTTTCGACACCAAGCGGATGCTCTGGATGAACAGTGAGCCACAACAATGCGGACAGAACAGCAAAGGCGGCTGCAACGCCGAACGACGTTGTCCAGCCAAAACGATGAGCGATCCAGGGCGTCAACGAAGCTGTCACCGCGCCGCCAATCTGGCCACCCATATTCACCGCACTGGAGAACACGCCGGAGCTGATACCCGCAATATCGATAGACGCAGCCCAGTACGAGCTTTGTGAGAAGTAAAGAGAGCCCGCGCCCAACGCCAGGGTCAATCCTGCCAACTGCGGGTTGTGGATTTGCGATCCAAGCAACAAGAACACCGCCGTCAGCAGAGATGCTCCAGCCGCGATAAAGCAACGCCCCACGCGCACACCGAAGCTGCGTGCAAGCACGTCACTGCACTTGCCACCGAGCAGGCAGAAGAGCGTCATGGAGAGGAACGGCAACATGGTGTAGCGGGCGCTGGCCTTCATGTCGAACCCGCGCACCTGCGCCATGTAAATGAAGAACCAACTGAAGTAGATCCACGCCACGTACAGAAAACCGAAGTAAGCGCCCATCATGGCCAGAAGATCGAAGCGCCTCAGCATCAATCGCCACGGAATCTTCTCCTCGTGCGCATCGGTACTACTGCCGACAATCTCATCAACCTCAGCCACCGCCACCCACGGATGCTGATCCGGCCGGTCACGTGCAATCCACCACCAGATAGCCCCGGCCACCATACCAACGATTGCACTCAACCAGAACGCGGAGCGCCAGCCATGGTGAAGGATGAACCACGTCAACAACGGCGGCGTAAGTCCGCTGCCCGCCCCCACGCCAGCGAAGATGAGCCCGTTTACGAAGCCTCGTTCCTGAGCAGGAAACCATCGCATGACAAACTGGTTCGCCGCAGGGTACATGACAGATTCGCCGATGCCCAGGCCGAAGCGAAGTGCAACCAGGATGGCAGCAGCATGCGACACGGATGGCGGAAGCAATGCCGTCAGCGCAGTTGCCACGCCCCACCACACCACGCCGAGAGCCAGCACGCGACGAGGGCCGAACTTCGCAGAGACCCATCCCGCCGGCACCTGGAAGGCCGCATAGGCAATGAGAAATGCGCTCGCCATCCAGCCGAGCCGCTGGTTGCCAAGTGCGTATTCCTTGCTCATCTGCAGCCCGGCGATGGATACGTTGGTGCGGTCAAGGAACGCGACAGCGCTCAGCACGAACAGCCATGACGCAAGCGCCCAACGCATCTTCATACCGCCTCTTGCACTCATGCTGCCTGCTCCTTCATCACTTACTTCACGTACAGTGGCATCTTGCCCGGTGTCGCCACCTTCAGGCGGTAGATGCTGGTGGAAGCGGTGATGTAGAGCGTCCTGCCACCGTCTGCCCATGCAAGATTGGCTGCAGTTTCTGGTAGTTTGATCTGCCCCAACACCTTTCCGGCCGGAGAAATGATGCGTATGCCACCAGGGCCAGTGCTCCAGAGATTGTCCGCGGAGTCCAGCTTGAGGCCGTCCGGAACATCCGGCGCACGGCCGGGATAGTCGATGAAGATAGTGCCCTGCGACACCGTACCGTCCGCGTTGACGGAGTATTTCTCCACGTACATCTCCGGCCCGGAGTTGGAGACGTACAGCGTCTTACCGTCGCGTGTGAAGCCAATGCCGTTGGGGCGACGCAGGTCCTTGATGACGGCTGTAAGCTTACCGTTCGCGAAGCGATAGACGCCGTTGAACGGCGCCTCTTTTGCCGGATCGCGATCCTGCATCGTCAGTCCGTACGGCGGGTCCGTGAACCACAGCGAACCATCGGGCGCAAAGACCAGGTCATTGGGGCTGTTGAACTTTTTGCCTTCGAAGTTGTCCAGAAACGTTGTCTGCTTCAGGGTCGCGTCAAGATGGGCGATTCGCCGGATACCGTGCTGCGTCATCAGCACGCTGCCATCCTTTGCAGTGACCATACCGTTCGACCCCTTGGACATGCCAGCCGGATAACTTTCCAGTCCACCCGCATGGTCAATCAACACGGTGTACTTACCGTCCGGCGTCACGCTGTACATCTTGTTGCCCACCACATCTGAAAACCAAAGGTGGCCTTCGCGCCACATGGGACCTTCAGTGAAGGCGAAACCGTCCGCCACCCGTTCAAGCTGTGTGCCGGGCGCGATGATGGCGTCCAGGGAAGGATCCATGCGGACGATCTCCGGTGTAGTGACCTTCGCGGGAGGCGGTGCCGAGGGCGGAGGGCCTTGCGCCACGGCGCTCGTCACAAGAGCCACGGTCATCACAACAGTTGCCATTAGCGTCGATCCGAGATTCATCCGCGCGTTCCTTCCTGAGAGAGAGTTAGGCATTGTCCGTAAGCAGCACAAGATAGTCCTTGTTGGTCACGGTGTTTTCAATGAGTGGCCACACGCGTTTGTGCACGTCAGACGCAATCCACTTCTGCCGCAGTTCCTCGCTCTTGTACGTCAACTGAAAGCGGTAGTTGATGTTGGGCGTGGGTTCCGGCTTGCCCTGAATGACCTTGCGGAGCTTCAGAATCTTGACGTCAATGTAACCTTCAAATTTTTCTGCCGCCGGACGAAACTCATTGTGGAAGTGCCGCAGCATCTCCTGCTCACGGGCCGGGTCGATGGCCAGATCGCAATACAGCACGATGCCTTTGCCGCCTGACGCAGCCGACTTCTGTTCTGCTGCTGCGGCAAGTGCAGGCAGTGTACCTGTGACACCCAGTAGTGCGGAGAACTTCAGTAACGAACGCCGATTCATGATTCCCTCTTCCCTTGCGTAAGTTTGCGGTTACGATCAAAACTGCCGTACTGGTGATACCCCTTACTTGCTCGGATCAGCCGGCATCGGCAGCACTCCAAAGAAACGCGACAGGTAGTCCTGCACGCGTGCCGCCTTAGCGTTGTCACCCTGCGCTCCACGTGCGCGCATGTCCTGGATCAGGTCGTGCCATGCGTCTGGAGATCGCCGCACGGAGATGGCGGTGCTCACGCCGTGGCACTGCCCGCACATGGAGGTAAAGTCGTCCTTGCCCGGGCCATCCGGCAACACGGTGGGCGCACCCGGCGCTGGAGGCCCCTGTGCCGCAGCCACACCTGGTCCGCCAGCCCCCGTTGGACGCACTGGTATCTGCATGGGTATGGGAGCGAACTGCGCTAGGTCTACCGCGGCTTCACCCGACCGGGGCAGCGCGTATGCGATCAGGATGCCGCGATAGCTGGCGAACTTGCCAGGAACACCCAGCGTGCCCGGGCCGCCGTCCGGCACCACAACATATTGCCGCCCGCTTTTGCCTCGATAAGTGATTGGCGTGGACGACGCAGGAGCTGGCAGCGTGACCGTCCACACTTCCCTGCCGGTATGCGTGTCAAACGCACGAAAGCGTGAATCCACGGTGGCGCCAATGAAGACCAGTCCACCAGCCGTGGCAACCGAGCCGCCAATGTTGACCACACCCGTCTTCTTGCCCGCTTCCCCAAACGCGTCCGCGGAGCCAAGCGGCGAGCGCCATGCAATGTCGCCCGTGTTCGCATTCACGGCGATCAGTTCACCCCACGGAGGGTTAATGCAGGACCAGCCCTTTGCATCGACGAAGCGTCCGTATGCACCCTCCAGCTTGTAACCGCCATTGCCATCCGGCACCACGCGGCTGGTGGTCAGGTTATTCGACACATTCGCAAAAAAGTAGCCTTGCTTCGGGTCCGTGGAAACCCCACCCCAGTTGCCGCCGCCAGATGTGCCCGGCGCAAAGAGCGTCGTGCCTTTGATACTGACAGGCGTGTATGGTCCGTGGTTCTGAATCTGCAGCTTGTCCCACTGGGCAAGACAGTACGCATGCGCTTCCGGCGACAAGGTGGTGATGTCGTCTTTCGTGACGCTCATTTTCACCAGCGGCTGCGGCTTTAGCGGGAAAGGCTGTGTGGGTGAGCTATGCTCTCCCGGAACGTCACTCTGCGGGATGGGACGCTCCTCATCACCGAACACAGGCTTACCCGTGCGGCGATCAAGAATGAAGACCAGCCCTGACTTCGGAATCTCAACCAGGGCGGGAATCACCTTATCGTTGCGATGGATGTCGATCAGACTGGGCGCTGCGGGCGCGTCCAGGTCATTGATGTCATGGTGGGTGAATTGATAGAACCACTTCAACTTGCCTGTTGCCGCATCAAGCGCAATGATGCAGTTCGCGTAAAGGTTGTTACCGGGCCGGTCCACGCCGTTGTAGCTGTCATCTGGATTGCCGATCGGGATGTAAACAAGACCCGTCGTGGGATCAAGCGTCGCTCCCGCCCACGCGCTGGGCCCCGCGCGCTCCTTCCAGCCGTCTGGCCCCCATGATCCATCTCCGGGTTCACCGGGCTGAGGCACCGTGTGGAAGCGCCACACCTGCTTGCCCGTTACGATGTCGAACGCACGCGGATCACCGCTGGGACCGTGGCTGCCAAACTCCTGCGTGGCTGGTGAGATGATGGCAAGGTTCTTGTAGATGACCGCAGGCGAAACGATGCTGTACAGCGCGTTCGGATACTTGTCCGCGACACTGTCTCGCAGGTTCACCATGCCACCATTGCCGAAGCTGGGCACCGGCACTCCCGTCGCCGCATCCAGCGCGTACAGCCTGTCAGAGATGGCGTAGATGATGCGTGGCTTCAGCATTCCGTCACCCGGCCAGTACGCCACACCGCGGTCTCGCCCTGGACGCGCCAGGTCCTTGGGAGCGAACCTCCACAACTCTTTGCCTGTCTCTGGATCAATGGCGGACGCACCGCCGGGAATGGACAGGTACATGACGCCGTCCACAACGATGGGTGTCTCTTCCCATCCGCGCCCCTTGGTGCCCGTGTCGTAGACCCAGACCGGCTTGAGGTTGTTCACGTTCGCGGGGTTGATCTCCGTCAGCGGCGAATAGCGTGTGTGTCCCGCATCAATCGGCGACGTCTTGAGAGCGACCGTCTTCTGGACTGCTGCTAACACGACACAGGCCGTTGTCAGACCCAGTGCGGCAACACTTGCGATATGTCTCTTCTGCATCATCAGTTCAGCCTGCTACGCCACGGCCACGCGCGGGTCGATTTTCCAAAGCGGCCTGGATTCCGGATCGGCAAGCGGCCCGGCGCAGCGCGTGGAGCCAGCAGGTTTTGCAAAAAGGTCAGTGTCAATCTGCCGGAAGGCGGCGACCTTCGGCAACGGCTTCGTGCTCTTAAGCGATAGCTCGAGCGTGTCGGGGTTGAAGTCCATCTGCAGATCGGCGATGCTTCCGTTCTTGTCCCAGCCGTGCTTCTCACGCCATTCCGGCAGATCAAGCCACTCCTTCTGGTCCGGCGTGGTGAAGCCCAGGAAGCCCTTCGGCATGGCCGCGTAGACATTTCCGTCCGCTTCGTTCTTCGCGTTCAGGAAGACGATGGCTGACTTGTCGCAGCGCGCAAAGATGTTGTTGTAAATCTTGTTGTCGATGGCCCTGCCGGTACCTGCGCGGTCGTCGCGAACAATCATGAAGACGCCGGAGTTGTCGCAACGCCCTATGAGGTTCTGCGCGATGATCGTCTTCTCGCTGGCGTTGATGAAGATGCCGGAACCCGCGCATCCGCGCTGCCCCGGCGTGCCAGGCTCTGCGTTGTGGACGTCCCAGATGATGTTGTTGTCAATCTGGTTCTCGCCCATGTTCACTTCAATATGCAGTGCGGCCGCCACGGTCACAACATCCGCCATGATGTTGCCGGTGATGCGATTGTTCACGTTGCCACTGTCAAACCAAACCGCGTTGGCATGACGGATGTGCCGCACCACGTTGCGGCGGAAAAGCATGTTCTGGGCGCGATGGAATTTCACCGCCCCTGCCTCCCACGCACGCTCCGCGTCGGCCCAGCCACACCACTCGATTAAATTGTCTTCAATGACGGTGCCCTTCGTTCCCATGCCACCGATGGCTTCCACGCCGCAGTAGCGAATCGTGTTGCGACGGATGATCTGGTTCAGCCCTGCCTGCGGTGCGCCGGGGCCACCCCAGTCTCCGTTGCCAATGTCGAGTCCCGTCCCGTTCGCCCACTCGATAGTGTTGTCCTCGATGATCCAGTGATTGCCGCCGCCTGTGGACACCAGGCCGCGCTGTGGCACCGGGATCACGTTGCCCGCGTGCTGGAACGTGATGCCCCTCACACGGATGAATGCCAGGCCTTTCACGGCGGGCGCGAAGACCTGTTCGCGCGTGGTGACTTCAATGACGTGGTCAGCGGGTGTGCCGGATTCCAGCCGGATGTGGATGCCCTGTCCCGAATTGTCCACGGAGAAGCGGCCGTTCTTTGTACCGCCCACCTCCTGCATCATGGGCGCGGTACGGATACGCGCTGGCAGGCCGTTCAGCATCTTCGGAGCGCTGGGCGGCGGCGGTCCGGGCAGGTTTGGTTGCACCAGTTCACGCGTCTGTTCCACCGGCTCCAGCGGCTTGCCGTCCACAAACACCAGACCGCGACGACGGAAATACGGTCCCATATCCACACTCTTCGTATCGAGCCACGAGCGATCCCCCGGCGCGCTGGCCAGGGCGAACGGGTTGTAGGCATCCGGGAAGAGGCTGCCCGATAGGTCATGCTGCCATAACTGAATCAGCGCAGGCGGCGGTGTGCTGTCGCCAGGACGGCGAAAAACCGGCAGCGTCTCCGCCTGCCAACCTTCCTTCAGGATTTCCGACCCCTTGACGATGACTTTTGCCCCCGGCGCGGCCTCGTAGCTGATCATCTGCGTTGGTCCGGACCCGCCGCGCGCCGGACGAACACACTCGCGGTAGGTCCCGGACGCAATAACAACACGCTCGCCAGGCTGCAGTATCTGTGCTGCCCGGCCGATAGTGCGGAACGGTCTCGCGGCCGTCCCTGGTCCTGTGTCGCTCGCCTTCGCAGACTTGTTGTCGACAAAGTAAGTCTTCGTAAACTTCAGCGGCTGCTCCCACGACACATGCTCCGTGCCATCTGGAAGCCTGTTGTCCGCAGCAGCGGACGCGGTCTGCGCGAACATGCCTTTGCCGAGACTCAGCGCCGTCCCCGTGCATGCCGCAAACTGCAGGAACCGCCGCCGATTGATTGGCGGAGAAAACGGACTCATCTTCCCATGCTTCATGTCCGAGACAACTCCTTTTAGCGCGCAGACCTCCGTTTACAACGAGCATGCCCCCGATGAAATCGGTCGCGCGCGCTATTTGGGTAAACGTTTACTGTAAGAGAGCATTTGAACGCGAGCGAATCATACGTCCAGAGCCTCAAGTTGGGCAAGCGCCGGATGCATCTTCTGGGAAAACGTTCGTCTGAGCAAACGCACCACAACCCGTTACTGCATGTACTCAACATGCCCCAACAAGCTCATCCCCGCTGCCAGCTTCAGGCGAGAAGACGCCGCGAAGAATGTGCTGGACACCAGATAGGAGAGCTAAACCCGGCTTCTATGTCGATTCCCTCGCAATCAACGGAATCCACCTCAGGACATCCCTACTGTCGCTCGAGTGCACTTTGTCATGAGGAATTTTGATATCTATCGCCATTGACGATCGTTACGGCGAAGTGAAGAGGAAGCTTATGTCCCACTCAGTTGTGTTGCGTGTGAAGAATGCAGGCACGCCTGCCTCTAACTCCAGCCGTTCCTCAGTAGTGGGTGATCGATGTGGAGATGGAAGTTGGGACGCCAACCTTCGGGCTTGCGGAATTTTCGGAAATTTGTCCGGATGCGAACAGCTCCGTCCGAAGATGTACACCTTGCGAAAGACATTGCGGGTCAACCGCTTGATTATGAAGAAAAATACTTTGGCATGGCGAGTGCACGTCCAAAGGCAGGAGGGAACACATGCCTTACTTTGAACGAGTGAAGGACAGGTTCTCCGGCCCCTTCAGCCCGACTCTAATCACCGAACGCCAGAAGGCTGGATGGCAGTTGGTTTCGATCGAGTGGCGTCGAGAACTTCCGGAATCGGAAACACCTCATGAACCAGAACACGCTGAAGAGATTCCTTACGGTCTTCGGCTTTCCGACGACTGCCTGCGTCTGGAGATCGACCCCTATGAGAATTCGGTCTTGATACAGATGATGGATCTGCTGAGCCAGGATTTTTCCTATTCCCAGATTGTCAGTGACCTCAACGAGAAAGGACTGCGAACCCGGACCAATTCTCCGTGGGATCGTGTGAGCTTACATAAAATGATGCCAAGGCTCATAGAGGTCGGTCCCAGGCTTTTTGCGGGAGACAAGAGGAAGCGCTCGCTCTCTCGATGAGTAGACGATTTGGCACTAGTTCACGTGCGTCACTGACGATAAGCGGACTTCGCGGGACCGACGATTACGGGCTTGCAATCCGCGAAAGTATGTCCGCCAGCTGCGTTGGCGCGGAAAAGAATGGCGAATGGTCGGTGTCGATGGAAAACGTTTGCCGGCATGGCAAATGCTTTTGCATCTCCCGCTGCAGCCTGAGCGTTACAGCGCGGTCGCGGTCGCACTCAATGTAATACCGCGGAGTGCTACCCCAGCGCTCTGCCGATGTTTGGACCGGCGTTCCAAAAGGCGCGCCAGACTGGGCGACGAGGCGCGACTGGGCAAACGCTACGTCTTCATCCGCACAATTTCCGTAGAACGCCTCGCGGCTATATTCCGGCTTGAACCCGATGGCCCCGTCAGCCCGCGGATCAATGGTTGAGGGATTGACCATGCTGTCCTGGTCCTGCGAGGCCCAGGTCAGCAGCGATTCGCCGTTACACGGCAGGAACGCGGACAAATATACAAGCGCTGCAATTCGTCCGTAGCAGTTTTCAGCGGCCTGCGTAATGGCGATGCCGCCCATACTGTGGCCCACCAAAATCACCGGCCCGGTCTGCGCGCACACGATTTCGCAAATGCGGCCGGTATAACTCTCAAGCGTGACCGTCGCCGTAGCCGTCTTGTCGTCTCCATGCCCCGGCAGGTCCGGCGCGAAGACCCTGTGTCCTGCTGCTTCGAGCAGGGGTACGACCTTTCGCCAGCACCAACCTCCGTGCCAGGCGCCATGAATCAGCAGATAGGTTGTGGACATGATCAGGAGCATACTATCAAGAACCCGACGCGCCCTAGTTTCGATACGAGTGGCCTCCAGACGAGACATCTGGATGAATCTGGCATTGATCCTGGGTAAACGGAGCCCGAAGTCATCGGAAGATAACTCTTCATAAACGCTGTTAGCGGAAGTAAGCCGCACCCGACCCGTATATTCAGCAACGGGCCTCTTTACTTGTTGCTCCATAGACGGTCCGTCAATTCCGGCAGCCGAACGATAGCAGTGATCCAGATCAGGATCTCGATTCCGACTGGAAAGCCAATCGGTTCTTGATGCTGAAGATGAGTAGCGATTGCGCCACCCATGTAGGAAGCTAATAACAATGTTCCCAACACGCCTGTTCTCGGAAGCAGGAACAAGAACACCGACACCACTTCAATGATGCCGAGCAGGCGGTAGGTGGAAGCCGTCAAGCCGAACGAAGCACCCATTGTTAGAGCGTGCTGGCTACCAATGATCTTGTCTGCAGCTGAAGCAGCGAGCATAAGAAAGGTGAAACCAGCGAGGACCCACCCTGTGATATTCCGCGATTTTGTTGTCATCTTTATAGCCTCGATTCCTTGAATGGATTTGTTAGGTGCGAATCTCAAATAGGGCACCCCGACCAATCGGGAGTGCCCCGCAAACTCGATTTGCCTAATTGAAGGTTTTGGAATTACAACCCGCCACTGTTGAGAATCAATGCTCCTGTGACCCAGGCTGCATCGTCCGACGCAAGGAATGTCACGACGGATGCGACGTCGCTGGGCTGGCCAATTCGTCCAAGCGGGGTCATGCCGATGATCATCTTCATCTGTTCCTCGAATCCGACCAGCTTCGATCGAGAGTTCTCGGTATCTACCGGTCCCGGGATCACACAATTGACACGAATCTTCTTCGGCCCGAGTTCTTTACTAAGCACACGGGTGATGGTCTCCACAGCAGCCTTGCTTCCTGCATACACGGCTGATGTTGGCATCGTCATGGTGGTGATGTTCGAGCCGATATTGATCACGCTGCCACCATCGCTGAAGTGCTTGACTGCGGCCTGCGTCGTGAGGAGAACTCCGAGCACATTGAGGTGGAATGTCTTCTCGAACGATTCCGCAGTAATCGCTTCGAGCGGCGAGAATTCATAAATTCCCGAATTGTTCACCAGAATGTCGAGTCTTCCGTAAGTCTGTATAGCCGCGTCAATAATGGCCTCCGCGCCGGCCGCGCCCGAAACATCTGCTGCAACAGCAACGGCTCTCCCGCCTGCGTTCGTGATCGAAGCGACGACTGAATCTGCGGCTTCCTTGTTTTTGAAATAGTTGACGACGACAGCCGCACCCTCTGCGGCCAACGAAATTGCAATTCCAGCTCCGATGCCCTGCGATGCGCCTGTGACGACTGCTACTTTTCCGGCGAGTTTGCTCACTGCGTTTCTCCTGATTGGTACTTGGTTATCCGCGCCTCCCTAACCAGGTCTTCGCGGGTGTTGGATTGATTTCGACTTCGTGAAGCATGTCGAGATGTACTGGTAACCAGCCGAGAATTCGTCTGGCTTTGCCTGAAGAAGATTGGTTGTTGGAAGCCCAATAGTCGGCAATAGGCGGAGCGGAGAAGAATGAGCGTAGTCGTTTCCTATCGCATGGCCATCTCTTTCTATTCTGTTCGGCATGGAATACAATTACGCATAGGATACGCGGGCGGCTGGAAAAGTTTCACAATATATTCCGGGCGGGATAAAAATGAGCAGAACAAAGACAACAGAAGCAAGAACGCTTGGGCGGCCTCGGGAGTTTGACATCGACGAGGCGCTCGACAAAGCCATGGTTCTTTTTTGGGAGAAGGGCTACGACGGGACGTCGCTCGCAGAGCTTGCGGCAACGATGGGTATCACGAAGCCCAGTCTTTACGCTGCATTTACTGACAAACAAACGCTTTTCGAAGCAGCGCTAACGCGGTATGCAGATGGTCCATACTCCTTCGCGGTCCGTGCACACTCATTACCAACCGCTCGTGAAGTAGTGAAAGCGCTCCTCGATGGAACGGTCAACGTTTCGACCTGTGCAACCGGCCCGCGAGGGTGCCTGTACACGCAGGCGACCATGGCGCACGATGGCGAGATCCGGGATGCAGCAGCAGCAAACACCCGCAAAGGAGAACGAATGCTTGAAGCGCGCTTTCGCAAAGCACAGCAAAATGGAGAGCTTCCACAACACGTCGATTGCGCCGCTCTCGCACGCTTCGTAACGACCGTTGCACTCGGCATCACGATCCGAGGCGTCATGGGAAGTTCCCGTGGTGAACTGAAATTAGTTGTAGACGAAGCAATGCAAGCCTGGCCGACGGCAGAACAGGCTGTTCATAAGAGAAAGAAGCGTTGATTTCAAAACTCACGAGGCCCCGAAGGTCAGAGGAGGTCGTAGCAGAGTGATCCATCTCTGCAGCGCGGTACCGAGCTATTCAGCCGCCATGACATTTCATCGGTTCCCTCAACGAGCCTTCGGGAACTCGCTGGATAATTTCGTGCAGCAGGAATTGGTTCTAAGCTTGAGCTGAACCTCGCAGTGGCACTTAGTGCGCTCTAAATGGCGGCGAGGCGAGGACCATCTCAAGTCGAATCGAAGCACGCAACGTAGCGCGCCCGATGCAGACGGAGAGGAGCGACGAAAAAGCTGCGTCACAGTCACCTTTTTGAGGGCTTCGTGATTACTTTCTAAGCTGTTATTTTGAATGGTGGACGCGGTAGGAATCGAACCTACAACCTGTCGATTAAGAGTCGAATGCTCTGCCAGTTGAGCTACGCGTCCAGGTTGGGAACACGCTGAGATCGTACCGAAGACCAGAGGCCAACACGGCAGGGAGCGGGAGCTCCGTCACAGCTGCGTTACTTCGTAACTATAGCACACATAGGGGCATGCCTCAAAGGATGTGCATATGAGGAAAACCCTCTTAGAAGGTGAACGTCAGCCCTGCCTGCAATGCACGCGGCGTCTGCGCCAGATACAGCGTCTGCCCATCGGTCGAAAGATACGGCTGATACCCTTCCGCCAATAGATTCTGCAGATCGACTACTGCTTCCAATCCCTGTGGCACACCCGGCAGGCGTCCCAGTGACTGGCGCACAGAGCACGAAAGATACGCTCCATCATCACTGACGCGGAAGGCATCCACCGCCGTCAGCGTGCGTCCTGGCTGCCAGCGGTACGACGCGCGCAAGGTGGTTCCTGTGCGCAGAATTTTGCCATCAACAAATGCCGTTCCAGCGTACACACGATCCGGCGATAGCCCTGCGAGCACTTCACTCAGACTTCCCTGCTGCACGAAGGCCGCACGCAAAGCGCGCCCCGTAGCCATCTCCGCACCGAAACTCATGCTGTGCGTCACCGGCTGACGGAACGAAACACGTATGCCACCGCTGGAGTAGTCCCTGCCCGCCACACGATAGGTTCCCGTCGTCGGGTCTGCGATAAAACCCTCTGCAGGGATTTCCGCCACTGCCAGCGTGCCTGTGCCGCTGATCAAGGGCGTCTGCAGTGAATCCTGATACAGCGCAACTTCAATAACACCCTCGCCTCGAATCTTCTTCGCGGCAGACAGCGCATGGTGGCTTCCTGTCTCCATGCGGAGATGCCCTTTGCGCATTACTGCGGCCGGAAGTGGTGCCTGTACGCGATCCAGGTCTTCAATGGATTCGGTGCCGCGCGATCGGGTCACTCCATAGGCCAGTATGAGACCGCCGGGACCATGCGCCTGCACGCGCAGGAACGGTTCCATAGCCACCGCATTCCCACTAAAATTCACTTCACGCAGAACAGAGCCCACGTCCACGCGAATCATGTCTCCCAGCTCCATCCGTTCTGCGGAACGAAGGACGGCTCCCTGCAGCCCTGTCTGTCCCAGGCCGGAAGTCAGTTCCGGATGACCGCTGTAACTCAGGACCGTGCGTGCATATCCGTTCAGCATGGTGCGTCGCTGGAACCCGACACTCACATCGGCAGAGGGTGCAACAGGATAGGGCGTCCTGGGCCCAGCCAGGTCCGCACGCAGCACGGAACCACTGCCATGTTCGTCCACCCGCGTCAGCACCAGCACCTGGTGCGTGCCACCACGCCCAAATCCGCCGTCGCTGCTCTTCAAAGAGAGACTGCCACCCGTTGCGCCACGGCGGCTTTCCTGGCGACTCGAAGAGATGCTTAACTGACCATCATTATCGGTGTCGACGGTGTAGGTTTTCTGGTCTGCATACCGCAGCATGGGACGGCTGGCAGACGAACGCAGCGTCCACATCCAGTCATCGCTCGGCTCATTCACCGTGCGGCGAGACGCGGGAATCCATCCGCTGGGGGCCAGCAAAGTGGACAATGTCATGTCCACAACGGTACGTCCGCCACGTGCCAGCACCAGGTGCTGACGAACACTGGGCATCAGCAAGGCAGCGGTCGCTTTGATGTTGTATTGTCCGGGACGCAGGTTCAACCGGTAACGCCCACGCGCATCGGTCACGGCAGAGGCCACCAAGCCCGTGTCAGGGAGGATTGCTTCCACGAGCGCGCCCATCTGTGGAACACCCTCCGCGTCGCGGATCACGCCAGTGAGCAGGCCGCTTCCCGCTGCGTCCACCACGCGCCTCGACTGCGCATCCGCCCAGGGCGAACAGGCTAGCGCTGCCAGCGTAAGGAGCATTCCGGATTGCAACGTCGACTGCTTCACTGCGTAGGTGTGCCTTCTCTGCGTATCAGCCTCACCCGGAAGTTCTCATCTTGCGAACCCGGGAAAACGAAATACTTGCGGGCGAGCGGCGATGTCGTATCTTGCCTTTTCTCGTCCCTAAGAACGGGATTCCGATCTACGGAATCCGCCTGATGCACGTACCAGCCGAAGCCCTGCCCTGACGAACCAGCCTGCCCAGCAGTTTACTCCACAACAAAGTTCGCTGTCTGCGAAATCTGCTGCTTGGAAATGCCATCGTTCACCTTGATGGCCAATTGATACTTTCCAGGTGCCAGGCTTCCCAGCGGGAGGCTCTTTTCCAGGGTCACCTGATCGGCGTTCGGATTTGTCTTTGTGGTGGACTCCGTTGTGTCCAGCACCTGCTTGTTCGTATCCAGATTGGTCACCTGGTACTGAATTTCCGCGTTGTTCTGCTTGCTCTTATCGTCAATGCCCAGGTTGTAAACCTGCATCCAGAAGTTCAGGTTGCCAGCCTTCTTGAATGTAGCCGGAACACCGGGACCCGTGGTCACGCTCGGCATCACCTTGGTATTGCCGATCACAAAGGAGCCTGCACCAATTTCCTTTGACGGCACGCGCGTCATGCTGGAAGCCAGAATCAGGGACGATGCCGAGAGATGGTCATCGTCGTACTTCGGAACGTTCACCGACCGCTTCCACGTACCCACGTGGTCCGGGTTATTTACGTCCTTGATGACGATGTCGACCTTGTACATGCCAGGACGCAGCGGTAACGCCTTCCAATACAGGTTGCGCTGAGCCTGCGTGCGTGCCAGAAACTCACTGGGAACCGTAACATTTACAGTGTCTTCAAACGTCTGCACCACGCGGTGGTTGATGTTCGATATCTGCCCCAGGATGTTCACGGTACCGGTAGAAATACCTTCCTTGGTATTGAATGTGATGTCCTGATTGCGGATTTGCAGCGTCACCGGCACCAGAACGGTATCGTTCGTCACCTTCACATAATCCGTGCGGACGTCGAACAGGAACGGCGGCCCCTTCAGAATTTCTGACGAGGTCAGGTAATGCTCCATGTCCTTGAACTTGATGGGCGGCGCCGCCATGATCTTCGCGTACAGGTTGATGCGATCAAACTGCTTGGACTGCTGCGAGGTCGACATCGGGCCGTTGCCAAGCTGCTCCAGACCATTGTTCATACGGTCTTCGCGCTTGGCGATACCCATCTGCTCATACAGCGTGGCGCCTGCGCCAGCCACGTACTTCAGCGCGTCCTTTTCAGAACGGTCGATGGTCAGGTGGTAATCGTTGCACTGGCAGGTATCGACAAATTCCAGGTCGATGTTGTCACCGATACCTTCCAGGTAGCGGTAGTGCCACGTTTCAAACGGGAAGGTCGATGTGGTGCCGCCACCTTCTTCAATCGGGCGCTGGTAGGTTCCGCCGGACGGATGCGAATCAATTGAATCTGCCTTGCCAAACGCAATGTAGATATGGCCGCGGTCGGTCTTCCATCCTGGTTTACCCGCAGCGAAGTGTTCATTCGCGTAGGCGATACGGCGATAGTGCTCGTCCTTGTACTCGTTTTCCGGCGAATCCGGATTCGGGTTACGGCGCAGCCAGAAATTTTCGACAAAGTTTTCGCGTTCTTCGTCGTTCTTCAACTGCTTGAACGCCTGCATCTCCTGGTCCGTGATGATCCACACCACGTCCTGCTCCAGCCACTTCTTCCAGGTGCCGTCCGGCTTCAACTCGTTCTTTAGATATTTCTGCTGCTGCACGCGCTCGCGATCAGACAGGCGACGCTTCATTGGATCCGGCCGCTCTTCCGGCGGCGTGCTCTTGTTCACGGAGGGAACAGCTTCCTGCTGCTGTTGCTGCGAATCAGGCTGGGGCGAGGTCTGCGCGTGAGCGCTCCCGGTCATTACCATCCATCCACAGATCAGCGCCACTGCACCGATCTTTCCCTGCCAGACTGCCTTGCTCATGCTGTTGCTGCTCCGCCAACCCAACCATATTTCGGGTAACTGTATTGTAAAGACCTCACACCAGCCGGGCAAGCGATGCCTTGGATGCGCCCGGCGCCGCTCTCGAAATCGGTGCTGTCACGTCAATTTACGACTGCTATGATGGTTCCGCGACCGGTTCGAACCGCATCCCAGCGCAATTCCAGGGTGTAATTCAGGGAACCTTCCCGCGAATCCATCCGTATCCGTGCTGAAACCGTTTGCTGACGGATAGACGAATCTCTATGAAAAAAGTCCTGTTGATTGTTCTTGGCGTCATCCTCCTCGCTGCCATAGTCGGAGGAACCATCTACCACAGCCGATCCGGCGTTACTGCCGTCACCACTGCAAAGATCACACGGCAGGATCTAACGTCCGTAGTCACCGGCACTGGCCAGATCAAGCCGAAGAATTACGTGAACATTGGCGCCACCGCTTTTGGCCGCATCACCCACCTCTATGTGCAGGAGGGCGATCATATTAAGAAAGGCCAGACGCTCGCGACCATTGAAAGCGTCCAGCCGGCCGCCACAGTGGCTGCTCAAGAGGCGAACATCGCGTCGATGAAGACGGACGTCAACAGTTACGTTGCCGCGGAAAAGACTGCCGAAGCCAACCTTGTCCAGGCGCAGGCAGATCTCGTGCAGAAGAAGTTCGACATAGAGCGCGCCCAACAGCTCTATGACGCAAAACTGATTGCCAAGCAGGACTACGACGCCAAGAAGGCTGCTTACGACGTCAGCGCCGCGACCGAGCAACAGCGTCGGGCGGCTCTGGCTCAGGCCAAGGCACAAACCACCTCTGCCGTCAGTCACGTTTCGCAACAGGTCGCATCGCAGCGCGTGAACTACGACCAGTTAGACCGCACCATCTCCCGCGCACCCTTTGACGGCCTGGTCACCAACGTCCCTGTCCGCGAGGGCGAAACCATGGTCACCGGTATCCAGAACGCACTCGGCTCTACGCTGATGACCGTCGCCGATATGTCCGTCGTCACGGCCGAGGTTAAGGTCGATGAAACCGACGTCGTCTTCGTAAAGAACGGTCAGGCCGTGGATGTCACCGTCGATGCCCTGCCCGGCAAGGTCTTTAAAGGCCATGTCACAGAAGTGGGCGATCAGGCGTTGCTGCGAACCACTGGTATTGCCACTTCGCAATCGACCACCGGCACGGAAGAGGCCAAGGACTTCAAGATCGTTGTCACCCTGGACAACATTGACGGCCAGAACAACGAGTCACTCCGCCCCGGCCTCTCTGCCACGGCAAAGATCAGCACCGCTACAGTTACGCAGGCTGTCGTTCTGCCACTGCAGGCGCTCGTGTCACGCGATACGGCTGCAGAAGCCGTGCTGGCCAGGAATAACGGGAAGCCTGTGGAAAGCGCTGCCGATGCCGCACCGGCAGGAAGCTCCAAGTCCGCGCCAAAGGTGCAGGGTGTCTACGTTCTGCGCAATCAGGATGGCAAGCTTCGCGCTTACTTCACCCCTATCAAGACCGGCATTACCGCTCTGACAGACATTGAAGTGCTGAGCGGTCTCAAGCCGGGCGATGAAGTCATCACCGGCCGCTACAAGGTTCTTCGCGAACTTACCAGCGGTACTGCCGTCAAGCGTGATAACAACTCCGACAAGGGCGATAGCAAGAGCTCCTGAGCATTACACTGAAGGACACTATGGGTTCAGCAGCAAATTCCAGCGTATCGTGCGATCCCAACGATGTGATCGTCACCAACGACCTTTGGAAGACTTACATCATGGGAGAGCAGGAGGTGCACGCACTTCGCGGCGTCAACCTGCGAATCCAGCGCAACGAATATACCGCCATCATGGGTCCGTCCGGCTCAGGCAAGAGCACTCTGATGAATCTCATCGGTTGCCTTGATTCGCCAAGCAAAGGCTCCTATTGCCTGAACGGCCACGATGTCTCGCGTCTTACGGACGACGAACTGGCCCGCATTCGTAACAAGGAGATCGGCTTCGTCTTTCAGACGTTCAACCTGTTGGCACGCGCATCCGCTCTGCATAATGTGGAACTGCCGCTGATCTATAACGGCACACCCGCTGCCGAGCGCATCGAACGCGCGAAGTTTGTTCTGGAATCTGTCGGCCTTGGTTCCCGCATGGACCATAAGCCCAATGAAATGTCGGGCGGTCAACGTCAACGTGTGGCGATTGCACGCGCTCTGGTCAACAGTCCCTCCATCATTCTTGCCGACGAACCGACCGGCAACCTGGATTCAAAGACCTCCATTGAGATCATGAATCTCTTTGAAGAATTGCATCGCCAGGGCAACACCATCGTGCTGGTTACGCATGAACCGGAGATCGCTGATCACGCGAACCGCGTCGTCACCATTCGAGACGGCGTCATTGCAAGTGACAAGCTATCCCAAAAACTCATGTCTGTTACAGCTGATCTCTAACGGCCAGGAAAGTTCTGACGAATACGGAGCAGGTCGGTAAAGGAACGAACGAAGTCACCCAACTTTATCTTCGAGCCCGGTACATCGATCCACGTCTGCAGCGGCAGTTCGTAGATAGGTCCGTCCGGGTTTAACCCTTCCGCACGCCACGAACTCAAAAAGCGCGCAAGAATCTCTACATCGAAGATCCATCGCGACACAAAAGGTTGACGCAGCACCTGTTCCAATCGCGGTGTGACGCGAAACACCTTCGCCCCGCACTGCGAATCGTAGATAGCCAGTTTCAACATGAGCGACACGGTCGTGGCGAAGACGCGCCCTGCATAATGCCGCATGGGATTGCGTGACACATGCCGGCCCAACAGTCGAATGCGCGCGCCGAACACCATCTCCACTTCGGGACGCGCTTCCAGCACCTCGCGAAACTCAGGATATGCATCCAGCGGTGTTGCCAGATCCGCATCCCAGAAGCCCACAGTGCTTCCCGGCAAAGTCGCCATAGCCTGCAGCATGCCTTTGCGAACGGCTTCGGCCTTACCACCATTCGGCTGAATATCCAGTAAAGATGTCTGCCCCGGATGCGCTTCGCAGAAGGCTCGCAGACGCGTCAATGTACCATCGCGACTGCCATCATTCACAAACAACAGATGCACATCCGGCTGCGCCGCAAGAAACGCAGTGAATGCATCCGCATGAAAACGGAGCTCTTCGTTATAACAGGGCACTACCAGTGTGCAGCATGGAACCGGCGTCAGATCCATAGTGGCCGCCGCCTCCTCATGCAGCACAAGCATCATGCTAACGCAGCACTAGGCTTGAAGCTCAGACGATTCGCAGGGCAGGAACAACGCAAATACCGTACCGTGCAACAGGGTGCCCTGCGCGGATCGAAATGTCAGCCTTCCGCAGTGGCGCTCCACGATCTGTCGCGAGATCCAGAGCCCCAGTCCGTTGCCATTCAGCTCCTTCGTGGTGAAGAACGGTTCGAACAATCGCCGCTGCGTACACGACGACATACCTGTTCCTGTATCAGCCACGATGATTTTCACCCCGGCCTCTCCTGTCTCAGAATTCACTGCATCATGAGCACGTACGAACAGGCGCCCGCCGGTTCGCATCGCATCCATTGCATTCGAAATCAGGTTGTTCAATACCTGCCGGATATCGTTTTCAAAGCACAGGATGGATACCGCCGTACCATATCCGGCTTCCACATGAATGCCACTATTCAGCAGCCGTCCGGCGAACAGGTTCAGTACAGCATCTACCAGCTGCGCTGCCGTCACACGCGATGGTTTATTCGCCTGCCGATGAAATCGCAGTGTCTGCGTGGCAATCTGCGAAACCCTTGCCAACTCGTCCTGCGCCAGGGATAGGTATGAGCGTGCCTCTTCTGGCAGTCGGTCCACTCCCTGCGCGAGGTACAACAAATTCGTTATCGCCTCCAGAGGGTTATTAATTTCATGCGAGATGGACGAGGCCAGCCGTCCTACGGCTGCCAGCTTCTCACTCTGCACCAGTGCCCTCTCTGCCTTGCGCAACTGTGTCACTTCAAGGACGGCTGCACTGATCGCGCGCACTTCCCCTGCTTCGTCCAGAATCGGCGAGTAGTTCACGTTGAAAGATCGAACCTCGCCGGGTCTGGTCCGCAACTCCGTCTCGTAAAGCATGTCGCGAATCGCCTCGCCTTTAGCCACTCGCTCTCGAAACAGATTGGGGACTGCGGGTGCCATTACAACGTCTTCAATCCGCATACCCAGCAGCTCTTCCGGACGTATCCCTACGACCTCGCTCTGTCGATCATTCACCCGCAGATAGCGGAACTCCTTTGCATCAAAAAGCGCCAGACCGACGGGCGCAGTACGATACACCGCTTCCAGTTCCGCCTTCTGCCGTTCCGTCTCCGCTTTCTCCGCCAGTAGTTCCGCTTCGTACTGTTTCGAACGTGTGATATCGCGGAAGAACAACACCAGACCATCCAGCGAAGGCTGCGCCTCCAACCGGAACCACCTACAGAACGGTTCTGGGTAATACGCCTCGAACGTTGTGGCAACGCGATCATTCATCGTGCGATAGAAGTTTTCGACGAAAGGTGACCCATCATAGATCGTCTCTGGAAACATGTTCCACAGGCTCTGGTCCAGCAGTTTCCTACCATCCCCTTCCAGGATCTCCTTCGCGCGGCGATTCAGATACGTGTAGCGCCATTCCCGGTTCAGCACGGCAACCCCATCGGAGGTCGCTTCAAATACCTGCTGCAGCTCCGTGGTCAGCTTTACAGCTTCATCCTGCGCCTGGTGCAGCTCCGTTACATCGCTGAAGATCACAGCTATACCGCTGGAGATGGGCACAGCCCGCAGATGAACCCATATCTGGAATGGCGGATAGAAGAACTCCAGCTCCTCCATCACGCGCTGCTCCATCACGCGCCGGTATCTCTGCTCCTGCTCGGTCCCAATCGCTGCTGGAAACAGCTCCCAGTGTGTGGGACCGTTCAGTTCTTCCGGCTTCAGACGGCTGATCGCCCTTCCCGTTTCATTGGCGTAGGTAATCCGCCATTCGCGGTCCATGAACAGCACACCATCTGGCAACTTATCCAACACCCAGCGAAGGTCTGCAGTCACATCCGCAGCCATCACCGCCAGCTCCAACGCAGACGGTCTCGCCTCAGACTTCTGTTTGTCCTCAACGCCAGGTTTCATGAATGGTTTCCGGGGGATAACTGCACACAGTCTATGTCACACCTGCTGCAGAACGAAGTCACCTGTCAAACAAAAAATAGACAATGCCACGGCAACATACAATGAATCGTGGTGGCGGACTTCACCCCAAAACAACGAATCCTCCTGGCCGTCATTCCTCGCGTGGCCAGTGGCCTGTTGCACCTGCTGGGTGCAACGTTGCGCTGGCAGCCCGCTTATGCGCCACTGGCGCGGCCTGCCGATGTGTATCCCACCGAACCCGAAGTCTACGTCTTCTGGCACCGTTGTCTTCTGTTGGCAGCGTGGCGGTATCGCAACCTTGGCATCCGCATTCTGATCTCAGACTCCTTTGACGGCGAGTTGATCGCGCGGCTGGTCCAACGACTTGGCTTCGTGCCTGTTCGCGGATCATCCTCACGCGGAGGCGCAGCGGCACTTCTGGCGGCCACGCGCGCCCGCACAGAAGGCCACAAGGTTGCCATCACTGCCGATGGCCCACGTGGTCCTAACTACGTCGCCAAGGAAGGCGCCGCCGCCATTGCCAATCGCAGCGGCAGCACCGCCTCCTGCTTTTATCTGCACCCGGTAAATGCCTGGACGCTAAAAAGCTGGGACCGCTTCCTCATTCCCAAGCCCTTCAGCCGCGTCTGTATCGTCTGGGAAGCGCCGGTTGCCTCCCCCACGACTCTGCAGCTCCAGGAGTTGCTGGATGACGCGGTAAACAAAGCCGAAATGCCCATTTAAGAGCCACACCCTCAACCCAACTGCTTGTAACTTGCTACACTCGCCAAAGCAGCATGAGCCAGGAAACCGCACTCGTCCTCTTTGAATTTGTGGCGCTGATCTTCGCCTTCACCTTCCATGAATTTGCACATGCATGGACGGCCTCCTACTTTGGCGACCAGACAGCGCGCATGATGGGTCGCGTCACGCTCAACCCGGTCAAGCATCTTGATCCGCTGGGCTCCGTGGTGCTTCCACTGCTCGCTGCCTTTACCCACATGCCCCTGCTGGGGTGGGCCAAGCCGACGCCCGTCACCACGCGCAATCTCCGCAACATCAAGCGCGACGACATGCTCGTCACCCTCGCTGGCCCTGCTTCCAACCTGCTGCTGGCTATCCTCTCGCTCATCCTGCTGTTGGCGATCAAGCACATCTTCCGGAGCGGCACCGACGCCGTATTCAACGCAGTCGATTTCCGTCATGGGCTGGTGGATGCTTCGCTCTCCGGAACCTCGGTGATTTACCCGCTGGCGCTGCTGCTTTATTGCTCCATCGTGATCAACGTGGTGTTGGCCATCTTCAACCTGGTTCCCATTCCTCCGCTGGACGGATCACGCATCCTGCGTCACTTTCTGCCGTACAACATCCAGCAGAAATACGACAACATGACCGGCTTCATCAGCCTGGTCGTTTTCCTGGTGCTCATCCGTACGCCCATTCTCGGCTGGTTCTACATGCCGGTGCTCGCCATCTTTGATCATCTGATCGTGCTTGCCTGATGCTTCTCTGAAAACGGCGCAGTTTCAGCTATTCTCAAAGAGGAATGACCGAACAACTGAGCAAGCGTCGCGTCCTTAGCGGCATGCGCCCCACCGGGCGTCTTCATCTGGGCAACTACATGGGTGCCCTGTATAACTGGGTGCGCCTGCAGGAGCAGTACGACTGCTACTTCTTCATTGCAGATATCCACGCGCTGACCACCGACTACGCCAACCCCGGCAACGTCGGGGCCAAGTCACGTGAAGTCGCGCTCGACTTCCTCGGAGCGGGCCTTGATCCTGAGCGTTGCACCATCTTCAAACAGAGCGACGTTCCGCAGCACAGCGAACTGAACACGCTCTTCGGTATGTTCACACCGCTTGGCTGGCTTGAGCGTGTGCCCACGTACAAGGACCAGCAGGAGCAGCTTCGCGAAAAGGATCTCGCAACATTTGGCTTCCTCGGCTATCCTCTGCTGCAATCAGCAGACATTCTGCTTTACAAGCCGGATTTTGTTCCCGTTGGCCAGGATCAGGTTTCGCACGTCGAACTCACGCGCGAAGTCGCACGCCGCTTCAACCAGCTCTATGGCTCAGCAGTCACGCCAGAAGTCGCAGCAGCAGAATCCGACAAAGAGCTGATGAAGGCAGAGATCAGCGAAAACGTGCTCGAACGCCAGATACTTCCCGAGCCGAAAGTTTTGCTCACGCCTTCGCCCAAGCTCCCCGGTCTTGATGGCCGCAAGATGAGCAAGAGCTATGGCAACACGCTTGGCCTGACGGAACCCGCGGATGATGTGCGTAAGAAGCTCCGCACCATGGTCACCGATCCAGCACGCGTTCGCCGCACAGACCCTGGCGATCCCGATGTCTGCCCTGTGGGCGATCTGCACAAAGTCTTCTCAACACCCGAGACAATGGCGAAGGTGTACGAGGGTTGCCGCAGCGCCTCCATCGGTTGTATTGAGTGCAAAGGCTGGGTCGCTGACAGCGTCCTGCGCGAGATTGAACCCATCCGCGAACGTCGCGCGCACTACGAAGCGCAGCCACAACTCGTGACGGAAATCCTCGCAGCAGGCGCGCAGAAAGCACGTAACTTCGCGGAATCCACCATGGTGGAAGTCCGCAAAGCCATCGGCCTCTAGTTACAACTGCGACTGCGCCCGCCGCAGGGCCTGCGACACAAACCGTATGTGACCGCGCACAGCCTCCACGGCTCCTGCTCGGTCACCTGCGGCAAAGTGTTCCGCGATTTCACTATGCGCCTTGGGTGTATCCGTCGATGTGATCTGATACGTCTGGCAGCGGCACAGCCACAGCTTGTCCTGAATGTTGGCATGGACACGGGTCAATTCTGCATTCCCTGCTGACTGCACAATCTGCGCATGAAATCCAATATCTTCCTCGATGTGTGCTGCTTTGTCATCACGCAGCAGAATTTCCTTTGTCCGCTCCACGCTGGCACGCAGCCCCACAATAAACTCTTCCGTTAGCTCGGCATGCGTCGCAGCATAAACCTCAAGAATTTCGCGCACGGCGTACAAGTCTGCAATCTCTCGCTCAGAAAAAGTTCTGACATATGCTCCTCGCCGCGGTTCAATCCTGAGTAAACCCTCGCGTTCGAGAGAATTCATTGCTTCTCGTACCGGGCTCTTACTAATCCCGAGTTCACGCGCAAAGAATTCCTCTGTAAGCCTTTCTCCTCGCGTTATATCGCTGCTCAGGATGTGGCGCTTAATGCTCTGATGTGCGTGTTCCGTAAGGCTGGATGCGGTCTTTGGCTTGGGGGCTGTCATGGAACCTTCGTTTCCACCCTTCTAAGTCGTGTAGTGCCAAAAAGCTTACACGCAGATCATGCCTTCTATCCGTGTCAATTGCCGAATCCTACATCCCATTCCCGATTTGGGCAGTACACTCCACACATCCACATAACTACAGCCGATCGCTCGCATTTCCCCCGGTACTTTATGCCCCGTACCCACGAAGCAACTGTCCTGAATTTCGCCAATGACACTTCTCCGCAGGTACCATAATCCCGTCTGAATTTACACAGGGAGACGCAATGACGTTGCAGCAGTTGCTGGACGGCGAAAGCTATTGGGAAACTCTTCGCACCCACGACGCCGGGCCGCAGGGCACACTTCCCATCACTCCGGAGATGCTGCTCCAGCAGCCTTCGGGGAATTTGTTTGGGCTTTCGCAAAATGCCGGTATGGGGTGGGACCCCGCCCGTCTGCGGGATCCGGAGTATCTCATCCTGAGTACCCATGGTGGCCTCCGTGCGGCGGATGGTACGCCCATTGCGCTTGGCTTCCATACCGGGCATTGGGAGGTGGGGCTGCTGGTGGCGGAGGCCGCACGCACTCTGCGTGATCGCCATGCTATCCCATTTGCCGGAGCGTGTACCGACCCGTGTGACGGACGGACTCAAGGCACCGCTGGGATGCTCGACTCCCTGCCCTACCGGAACGACGCTGCGATGGTGCTGCGCCGCCTGATGCGGTCTCTGCCTACGCGGCGTGGTGTGATTGGCATTGCTACCTGTGACAAGGGTCTGCCTGCCATGATGATGGCGTTGGCCTCGTCCGGTGACTATCCCAGCGTGCTTGTTCCCGGCGGCGTTACGCTGCTGCCGGAGAGTGGTGAGGATGCAGGCAAGGTGCAGACCATTGGTGCCCGGTATGCACAGGGACAGATCAGCCTGGAGGATGCCGCGGAGATGGGTTGTCGTGCGTGCGCGTCGCCGGGCGGCGGGTGCCAGTTCCTGGGTACTGCGGCTACGTCACAGGTCGTCGGCGAGGCGTTGGGACTATCACTGCCGCATAGCGCGCTTGCTCCTTCCGGTCAGCAGGTGTGGCTGCGCGCTGCGGCGCAGTCGGCGGAAGCTATCCTGCGCATGACACAGCTTGGTATCGGCACACGCGACGTACTTACCGATGCTGCTATCCGCAATGCCATGGTGGTGCATGCGGCATTTGGTGGATCGACCAACCTGCTGCTGCACATTCCGGCTGTTGCCCATGCAGCGGGCCTTAAGCGTCCGTCCAGCCAGGACTGGATCGCCGTGAACCGGGCGGTTCCGCGGCTGGTGGATGCTCTGCCGAATGGGCCGATGGGTTATGCGACGGTGCAGGTCTTCCTTGCCGGGGCTGTTCCTGAGGTGATGCTGCATCTGCGCCGTGCCGGATTGCTGGATACTTCCGTCCGCACTGTTACGGGTGAGACGCTGGAGACTAACCTGGATTGGTGGGAGCAGAGCGAACGTCGACGCGGGATGCGGCAGCGACTACGTAACCTGGATGGCATTGATGCGGATGACGTCATCTTCTCCCCAGACGAAGCACGCGTACGCGGACTTACGTCCACTGTCAGCTTTCCCGTCGGCAACCTTGCACCGGAAGGATCGGTGATCAAGAGTACTTCCATCGATCCGAGCCTGATCGACGGCGATGGAGTCTATCGCCACACTGGACCGGCGCGTGTCTTCCTGACCGAAGAGGATGCGATCCGCGCTATCAAGGCTGGCGAAGTGTCCCATGGCGATGTGATGGTGATGATCTGCGGCGGGCCGATGGGCGCGGGGATGCAGGAGGTGTATCAGGTGACGTCTGCCCTGAAGAGCCTGCCCTTCTGCAAGCACGTTGCCGTGCTGACGGATGCTCGCTTCTCCGGTGTCTCGACAGGAGCGTGCATTGGGCATATCTCACCGGAGGCGCTTGCCGGCGGACCTATCGGCAAGGTGCGTGAGGGAGACACCATCTCCATTACCGTGAATCGCACCACTTTGAGCGCGTCCGTCGATCTGATGGGCGAAGGCGATGAGACGTTCTCCGTCGAAGAAGGTGCGCGTCGACTGGCGATGCGCAGTCTGCGTGACGACCTGCATCCGCATCCGGCCATGACCAATGACACACGGCTTTGGGCCGCGCTGGTGCAGGCCAGTGGCGGCGTGTGGGGTGGATGCGTCTATGATGCGGATGCCGTCATAACCCAGCTTGCACGCGGCGCGAACGTCGCACTGAAGGAGTAACACCGTGAAGCTCTACCGAACCACCACAGGCATCTTCGTGGACGACAATGGAAGCACGTACCGCCTGAACACGACCGATTGGGATGCTCTGCTGAACAGTGACGATCTACCTGCGCAGGTAAACGCGGCCAAAGGGAACGCTGAGGCTATCTCTGGTGACGTGCTTACGCCAGTGACGTCGCAGGAAGTGTGGGCTTCCGGCGTGACGTACTATCGCAGCCGTAATGCGCGCATGGAAGAGAGTCAGGCTGCGGGCGGCGGCGACTTCTATGACCGTGTCTACATTGCGGAACGGCCCGAGCTGTTCTACAAGTCGTCGCCGTGGCGCGTGATTCATCCGGGCGGCGAAGTGCGTATCCGCCGCGATGCTACATGGTCGATTCCTGAGCCGGAGTTGACGCTGGTGGCGAACAATAAGGGCAAGCTCATTGGCCTGACCATTGGCAACGATATGAGCTCGCGTGATATTGAGGGCGAGAATCCGCTGTATCTGCCACAGGCAAAGGTTTACAACGGCAGTTGTGCGATTGGGCCCTGCATCCTGCTGTGGAATGGACCGATTGATCGCGCAACGAAGATTGCTCTGCAGATTCTGCGTGGCAATGAGACGGTTGTCAGCGGCAGCACAACGCTGGCGGAGCTGAAGCGCGATCCGGAAGAGTTGCTGCAATACCTTTATCGCGAACTGGATTTTCCGACCGGAGCATTTCTGTTGACGGGCACAGGAATTGTGCCTCCTACGGAGTTCACCCTGTCGCATGGAGATGTGATCCGCGTGTCGATCGATGGGATTGGGACTTTGGAAAACAGAGTGGCAAGACGGTAGGGGTTCCCCTCCCCCCTGTTTTTCTAAAATCCTCTTTTGATTGGGGTTAGGGGTTTAGTGGCTGTAAAATCGTCTTGTTATTGGAGTTAGGGGCAAAATCGTCTTTCTAAAAGGGTTAGGGCCGCGCTTGGCGCGGCCCTTTTCTGTCCTGTTTCTATTTTAGTGGTTTGGTGGAAATACCATGCCAACTCTATTTCTTTTGGTTTGTTGGGGTTGGGTGGGTTGGGGGCTTGACAGCACTTCGGCACTTCGTGCGGTTCTCGACGCCTTCGGCGCGGTGCCAGCCATGGTCTTCTGAGGGCGCGCGGGGTTTGATTCATGCTCCTGTTTGTCTTTTTGGCCGCGCGGTTTTCTTTGGTTTGGGTTTCTTATGGCACGGCTGAAGCCGTGCCCTTCAAAGAAGACGCGCTTTGCGCGTTGGAGAGCGGTCTTTGCCGCTCTGCCCAGGTTAGCTTCGCGAACCTGGGGCACCCGGCTTTTTGATGCTGGTTTGTTTTGGGTTTCCTGGTGCGTTGTAGATGGTGTGGAGGAATGCAGGTCCTTCAGCTACGCTTCGCTTCGTTCAGGATGACGGTCTTTGGGGCGTGGGAGCTTCGCTGGGTTCAGGGGGGAGGTCTTTGACCGTTTGAGCTTCGCTGGTCGCGCTTTAGCGCGATGGAGCAGGTTAGCTTCGCGAACCTGGGCACCCGGTTTTGGCTGCTTCCGCTTCTTATCGTGTGGGCACCTGAATTGTTGCTGCGAGTGATGCCGGTTATGGCAGGAAGTCGAGCAGGGATGTGTTGAAGAGTTCTGCTGCTTCCACGTTGGAGAGGTGGGCGGCTGGTAGATTCAGCATCTGGCTGCCGGGGATTTGGCTTTGCAGAAACTGTGCGTCTGCGATGGTGCAGACCATATCCTGATCGCCTGCGATGACGAGGGTGGGTGCGGTGATGGTGGCGATTTCACTGCGCAGATTGCAGGTGCGGAGGGCTTCGCAGCAGGCGGCGTAGCCTTCCACGTTGCTGGCCAGCATGCCTTCACGGATGGAGGCGATGACTTCCGGATGTGACGCAGCGAAGGGTGCGGTGAACCAGCGGGCGATGACTGCGTCAGCGATGGAGGCCATGCCGTTGGCGCGGACCTCTGCGATGCGCTTCTGCCAGCCTTCGTCTGTGCCGACTTTTGCTGCAGTGTTGCAGAGGATCAGCTTCTGGATGCGTTCCGGTGCGTGGATGCCAAGCCACTGGCCGATGACGCCGCCGAGAGAGATGCCGCAGAAGTGTGCACTGCGGATGCCGTGGTGATCGAGCAGCCGCAGCACGTCGTTGCCGAGATCAGCGACGGAGTAGGAGCCTGCGGGGGATGGGCTGTTGCCGTGTCCTCGCATGTCGTATCGGAGGACGCGGAAGCACTGCGTGAGCGCCTGCATCTGCGGTTGCCACATCTGCATGGTTGCGCCAAGCGATGTGGAGAGTACGACGCATGGGGCATCGTGCTGTCCCGTGAGTTCGTGGTGAAGGATCATCTGGATTGCATAACCTGTCCGGCTAACGACTGAATGGTTTCGCCGGAAGGCGACGGCGCTGCAGATGTGTCTGGGCGCGCGGTGAGAGAAGCCACACAACCTGCACTGAAAAAGATGGCGGTCCTTGCACGAGAGAACATTCCGGGCATGATGAATGCCACTATATCCCGCCCTGAGCCGAATGCAATTGGCACGGCTGGGAGCGTGCAAAAGCAACAAGGCCACCCACGGATGGGTGACCTGAAATTGTGTGGCAGGTTTTGAGGCCCGCCCCTAAAGAAAGTGCAATTTAGCGGAGTGCAACGTGCAGGGTGACCGGAACAGCAACCGGCTGACCGTCGAGCGTACCTGCCTTGTAACGAACCTTGCTGACTGCGTCAGTTACCTTAGAAGCGGTCAACGCATCGATCGGGGAAACAACCTTCACATTCTCCGGTACGCCTGCTTCGTTCACGGTGTACTGCACGGTGACGTCAGAGGCATGAGTGGGAGCCAGCGAGCCAGCCAGCTTTACTTCCGTGAGACGGATGGGAGCCACGATGCCGCTGAAGATGCGCGGCTTGGCAGCGTTGATAGCACTGGCCTGGAATGCGAAGGCCGGAGCGTCAACAGAAGCGACCAGGTGCGAGATACCAGAGTGCAGGGCCTGGGCGGGAACGGCAACGGGGGCAACTGCGAGAAGAGCGGCGGCGAGGACTGAGCGCATTGGGTGATCTCCTTATTGGGTCGTCGTACGGATACTGTTGATCGAGGCGTCCCTCGGTGTTCTCAACACCAAAATAAACCGAGCGAATAATCGCTGTCAAATGATTTCTGAATTTATTTTATAAGTTTTGTTAATGCCTTATTTTTCTTTGATTTATCTGTAGCGGTTCGGTTACCGATATGCAAACAGAGAGGCCGCCTTGCGAAAAGGCGGCCTCTGTGATGGGGTTGCTTCGGTATTGCTGACTAGTTCTTCAGATCGACCGGGACGACGGGCAGGCTGATGAAGGTGGCCTTCCCTGCTTCGCGATAGACCTTCTGCGTGGCCTTCTCATAATCGGAGGGTTTTGCGTTGAAGATGTTGGGCACGTACTTCTGCGGGTTGCGATCGTAGAGCGGGAAGAGGGAGCTCTGGATCTGCACCATGATGCGGTGGCCCGGCTGGAAGACATGGTTCACGTTGGGCATGTCCCACTTGTAGGTGAGCGCTTCGCCGGACTTGAGCGGTTCCGGCTTTTCAAAGCTGGTGCGATAGCGTCCGCGGAAGATGTCCATGGAGATAGGCAGCTCATAGCCGTTCATCTCGCTGGTGTGGCCGTCCGGGAAGACGTCGATGAGTTTTACGACCCAGTCGCTGTCGGTGCCGCTGGTGCTGGCGACGAGGTTGACCTTGGGAACGCCGCTGACGCGGAGGGGTTCCTTCAGTACATCGCTGGTGTAGACGAGCACGTCCGGGCGACCGTCAATGAAGCGCTGATCGTGCATCAGCCAGGTCTGCCATCCGCTGTTTTCAATGGGGCGCGGAAGGAACGGGACGGGGTTTGCTGGGTCGGAGACGTACTCGTCGGCCTTGCCTGTGCCGGTGGGCGCGTCAAAGCTCAGTTTGCCGTTGGCGCCCAGGTAGAGCGGTTTGGGCTTCCAGTCGCAGCCGGATTCGCAGGAGAGCGGCCACTTGGTGGGTGTATCCCAGCGGTTCTCGCCTGTGTTGTAGATGTACACCGGTTTGATGTCGGCCTTGGTGGCGTTCTCGCGCAGATAGGTGTTGAAGAACGGAAGCTGCACGTTGTCGCGGAACCACGCGGTGGTATCGCCATCCCAGGTGAGCGGGCCGGTCTGCTTGCCTTCGCGATTGATCTGCGAGTGGAACCAGGGACCCATTGCGAGGATGTTCATGGTGTTGGTTTTGTCTTTGGGCTCCCATGCGGCGTAGGAGTGGTTGGCGCCGTACATGTCTTCCTGGTCCCAGAGGCCCTGCAGCCACATGGTGGGGACGGTCAGGTCAGCCTTGGCGATGAGCTTGTCCAACGCCTGCGACTGCCAGTAGGCGTCGTATGCGGGATGGTTTTCGACCATCTTCCAGAAGGGCAACTGCTCCTGCCCCTGCCAGCGAGCGAAGTCGCCGGCGGAGCCGAGCTTGCGGAAGTTTTCGTAGTCGTCACTGCCCTCGTGTGCGGTGCGTGCACCGGCTCCGCGCGCGGACGTTTGCCCGATGAAGTAATCGAGCATGCGCTGACGGAAGGCGCCGTACTGGAACCAGTCGTCGCCCATCCAGCCGTCGACCATGGGGCTTTCCGGGATGGCCGCCTTCAGCGCGGGATGCGGATGGAGCAGCGCCATGACGACGGTGAATCCTTCATAGGACGAACCGATCATGCCGACGCGTCCGTTGGATTCGGGAACGTTCTTCACGAGCCAGTCGATGGTGTCGTAAGCGTCCGTGGTGTCGTCTGCACCGGTGGGGTTCCAGGGGCCGACGGGCGGCGGCGTCATGAGGTACACGCCCTCTGAGCCGTACTTGCCGCGGACGTCCTGATAGATGCGGATGTAGCCGTCGCGCACGAAGACCTCATCGCTGAGGTTGAGTTCATCCACCATGTGCGAGGCGGGCGGCTTCACTGCTGGTGGACCGGCGGGAGCACCTGCGCCGGGACGACGTACAGGGCCTGCCGGTGCGGCTGGCTCCGGTGTGCGAGCGGCATGGGCGCGGGCTGCGGCATTGTAACAGGTACGCGTCATCAGCATGGGCGCATTCTTCACGCCTTTGGGAATCACGATGACGGTGTAGAGTTTGGTGCCGTCGCGCATGGGGATCATGACCACGCGCTTTTCATAATCCAGCGGCAGGGGCGGCTGCTGCAGGGGCGCTTCATGCCTGGGCGGCGTGAACGTAGGCGGGATCATGTTCTTGTCTGTGGGCCGCGTACCGAGCGGCTCCTGGGCATGAAGCGTAGCGGCTGAAGCACTGACCAGAACGGCCAGTGTCGCCATGGCAAGACGGCGTGTTACATGCATTGGAGACGTCCTCTGCGAATGTTTTAAATATGCCGGAATTATCGCAGGTGAATAGACCTGGCGATAGCGTCTTTATACGTTTGCGTGATGGCAATTCTTGAATCGCAGTGTGGCAATGCACTTGAAAATTTTCTGCACGAAAGCCGGACACTGCCCTGGTCGCCGAAAGTTCGCCGGGATTCTTCGCTTTGCTCAGAATGACAGCTGCTTTTGCGACCGGGTGAAACAACTTGCTGCACTACGTTACTGCGGCAATACGAGTTCATCCATCGCCATAAATTCCTGTAATACCGGGTCCTGACTATGCTCCAGTTCTTCCAGCGTGCCGAAGAAACGGGCTTTGCCTTCATGCAGAAACAGCAGACGGTCCGCCAGTTTCTTTGCGAAGCGCATGTCATGCGTGACGACGATGCTGGTGAGGTGAAGCTGGCGCTTGAGGCGTTCGATGAGGTCGCCGAGGAGGTGGGCGATCAATGGATCGACCATGGTGGTGGGCTCGTCGTAGAGGATGGCTTCCGGCTGCGATGCGAGTGCGCGTGCGATGGCGACGGAACGTTTCATGCCGGTGGAGAGGTCGCTGGGCAGCAGGTCATCCATACCGGCCACGCCAACCATCTCCAGCAGGCCTTTCACGATCTGGCGGATCTGCTCTTCGTCGAGTTCGTTTTTTTCGCGCAGGGGGAAGGCTACGTTTTCGCCCACGGAGAACGAGTCAAACAGCGCGCCGTTCTGAAAGACCATGGTTACCTTGCGGCGAACCTCGAGCATTTCACGCTCGTTGAAGCCGCAGATGTTTTCTCCTGCAACGCGAATGGTTCCTTTGTCCGGCTTCAGAAAGCCCATCAACATCTGCAAAGAAACGGATTTGCCCACGCCGGAGCGGCCAAGGATGCAGAGCGTTTCACCAGGGCGAACGAAGAAGCTGACATCCTCCAGCACCTTGAAGCTGCCGAAGGATTTGTAGACGTGCTCGAAGGAGATGTAAGGCTTGTCGCCCTCTTCGATGTTGGTTTCGTTCTGCTCGGCGGCCTGCTCAAAGAACTCGCTGACTTCTTCGGCAACATCCTGCGAGACGGTATCGACCAGCGGTTTGTTCAACTCTTCTTCGCTGGTGTTCTCAGCAGTTGCATGCATGCTTTCGTGATTCGGCTGCAACTGCTCGATGTGTTCCGCGGGCCCTGTCTGCGAGCCATTTGCCTGTTTGCCGTCTGCCATTCCTTATTCAGATGCGCGTTGCGGGAAAGTGTTCTCCGCGCGCAGCAACTCCTTCGCAGATTGAAAATCGTCCGGCGTATTGACGTTGGTGAACCAGATGGATGCCGTTATCTCATCTGTGATTTCTTCTGCGGGAAGAACATACATGCCTAACGGACAGATTGCGTCCGCAGCATCGCGTAGCACTGGCAACAGTGTACGTCGGCCCTGATGCAGCGCTTGTGCCATGACCTGGCGCGTGGAGCGGTGCAGCACCACAGGAAGAGGTTGCCGCTTTCCCGGCCCGTCGAAACAGGCGACGTTCGGTTTGCCATTGCCGGTGGCCTGATCCACCAGTTCCTGCATGGCGAATGCCGGCAGAAGAGGGACATCAACGGGCGCGATCAGCAGCCACTCTTCACGCGCATCGTGCAGTGCCGCATCCAGACCGCTGAGGGGGCCGCTGTCCGCGATGCGATCGACGACCACGCGGCCATAGGGAGCGAGATATTCGCCGTGTGCTTCGCTGCCGCAGAGGATGGAAACATCGCTGCACACCTGTTCCAGTTTGCGCAGCGTGATCTCCAGTAACGTGTAGTCGTTGACACGCAGGAGCGATTTATCGCGGCCCATGCGCGAGCTTTGGCCACCGGACAGCACGTAGCCGCTGACGTTGGATTTCATTGGCCTGCGTGGACCAGGAAGCGCACGATGGATTCGGTACCGCGATAGAAGTTGCTGATGTTGAACTTCTCATTGGGCGCGTGCAGATTATCGTCGGGCAGGCCGAAGCCCATCATCACCGTGGGCACGCGTAGCTGTCGTGCGAAGTCGCCCACGACGGGGATAGAACCGCCGCCACGCACGAAGACTGTCTCCTTGCCAAAGACTTCGCGCATGGCTTCCGTGGCCGCATGAATAAAGGGGTTATCTGTGCCGACGACGATGGGATCGCCGGAATGAATCAGACGCACTTCTGCAGATACGCCGCGTGGGACGATGGTGGCCACGTAATCGTGCAGCTTGCGAAAGGTGTCGGCAGGGGTCATGCCGGGGACGAGACGCAGTGAAACTTTAGCCAATGCCTTTGCGGGGATCACTGTCTTTGCGCCTGCGCCGGTGAAGCCGCCGGGCATACCGTGCACGTCCAGTGTGGGACGCGCCCAGGTACGCTCCAGCACCGAGTAGCCGGGTTCGCCGGTGAGTTCGCTGCTGCCCACTTCGGTTTCGCGATAGTGCTCCTCATCGAACGGCAACGACTTCCATGCGGCGAGTTCCGCTTCCGTTGGCTTCTGAAGGCCGTCGTAGATGCCGGGGATGAGGATGCGTCCGTCTGCATCCTTCAGCTTTGCGATGATCTGCGAGAGCGCCACGAACGGATTGGGGGCAGCGCCGCCGTACATGCCGCTGTGCAGGTCAGTCTTTGCGCCACGCACTTCAATCTCGGTGTAGATCATGCCGCGAAGGCCGACGCACAATGTTGGCAAGTCGGGTGCGAACAGTTCCGTATCGCATACGAGCGCAACGTCGCACTTTACTTCTTCCGGGTGTACACGCAGATATTCGGCGATGCCTTCGCCTCCAACTTCTTCTTCACCTTCAGCGAGTACGCGGACATTCACCGGCAACGAACCACTCTTCAAGAGGGCTTCGAGCGCCTTCACCTGCATCCAGAGCTGACCTTTGTCATCGACTGCGCCGCGAGCATAGATGTTGCCGTTGCGCTCCACAGGCTCAAACGGAGGCGACAGCCATTCATCGAGCGGGTCCGGCGGCTGCACATCGTAATGGCCGTAGCAAAGCACGGTTGGTTTGCCTGCGGCGTGCATGTGATCCGCGTAGACCAGCGGGTGACCAGCGGTTTCAATCAGCCGCACGTTTTCCATGCCGATGCGCTTTAATTCTGCAGCGAGGAACTGTGCCGCGCGGCGCACATCGCCTGCGTTTTCCGGCAATGTGCTGATGGAGGGGATGCGCAGAAACTGCTTCAACTCGTCCAGCGCGTTGGCCTTATTTGCTTCGGTAAATTGCAGCGCGGTATCCAACATGCTTCTACGTCCTTCCAAATTTCTTATGTTCGTTGCAGAGAAACGGTGTGCAGGCGAACAATCAGATGCATGGAAAGCACATCACAGACCGAGCAACAAACGCAAACAGGACAGACTTGGAATGCCAACCAGTACGCCGCCAATGGCCGTTTTGTGGCTGATCTTGCAAAGGATGTAGTCGCATTGCTGGCACCGCGATCCGGGGAACACATCCTGGATCTGGGCTGCGGTGACGGCGCACTGACCGAGCAGATTGCGGCCATGGGAGCGGTCGTTATCGGCTGTGATGCTTCGGTGTCGATGCTGGAATCGGCGAAGGAACGCGGGCTGAACACGGTGGCCGCGGATATGCGTTCGCTGCCGTTTCAGGGTGAGTTTGACGCGGTATTTTCTAACGCAGCTCTGCACTGGGTGACCGATCTGCCAGCCGTAGCGCAGAGTGTGCATCGGGCGCTAAAGCCGGGCGGACGTTTCGTTGCGGAGATGGGTGGGCTGGGCAACATTGCGGCCATTCGTGTGGCACTGCAAGCCGTGATGGCCAACTTCGCTATTGATGCGGAGAGGGATGCGGCCTCGCGCTATCCGTCGCGCGATGAGATGCGCGGCATCCTGAAAGAGGCTGGATTCAGCGTCACGAGCATCGAACTGATTCCCCGCCCCACGCTGCTCAAAAGCGGCATGGAAGAGTGGCTGAAGACCTTCCGCAATGGCATTCTGTGCAAGCTGTCGGAGACGGACAGGCAGTCTGCGGTGGACCAGGCCGTTGCACTGCTTCGTCCTGCGCTGTGTGATGCGGATGGCGTCTGGTGGGGCGACTATGTTCGTTTGCGCTTCTATGCCGTTCGCGGATAGCTGCCATGTGATTGAATAACAAAGAAAGCGGAATCTTCTTAACAACTTTCCGCATCTTGCATGAAACGGCTGGCTCAGGCGAATTGCACACGCGCTGAATCTGTGCCCTTCGTTCCTTCAAGGAGAGCCTCATCGTGTCCGACCGGCCAGATTTCGATCCATCCACACTCGTCATCCACTCGAATCGTAGTTACGAGAAACAATCGAACTCGATCCTGTTTCCGATTCACCAGACGGCGACGTATATCCACGAGAGTGTGGGTGTAACGAAAGGCTATGGCTACACGCGTGGCGCAAACCCGACCGTGAATGCGCTGGAGCAGGCCATTGCCGCCGTGGAAGGTACCGCTTCCGCGCTTTGCTTCCGCTCGGGTATGTCAGCCATTACAACGCTGTGTTTTGGATTGTTGAAGTCGGGCGACCATGTGCTGCTGTCCGACGTGATCTATGGCGGCACCGCGCGACTGTTTCACCAGGTGCTGGGCCACTTTGGCGTGGCGTATGACTTTGTGGACACCTCCTCAGTGGAGGCAACGGAACAGGCGATTCGGCCGGAGACGCGCCTGTTGTTTCTGGAAACACCCGCGAATCCCACGTTGAAGATCAGCGATGTGCGCGTGCTTTCTGACATGGCGCACCGGCACGAAAACATACTCGTCGCCGTGGACAACACGTTCCTGACACCGCTGCTGCAGAACTGCCTGGACCTGGGCGCTGACATCTCCATGATGTCCACGACGAAGTACATTGACGGGCATAACGCGACGCTGGGTGGATCGCTGGCGACGCATGATGAAGCCAACACGGAGCGGCTGCGCTTTGTGCGCAAGATCATTGGCAGCATCCAGGCACCGTTTGATTCGTGGCTGGCGCTGCAGGGCATCAAGACATTGCCCGCGCGGCTTGCCATGCATTGCAGCCATGCCATGCAGATTGCACAGTGGCTGGAGAAACATGCTCACGTGGCAAAGGTGAATTATCCCGGGCTGGAATCGTTCCCACAACATGCACTGGCGGCAAAGCAGCAAAAGGACTTTGGCGGAATGATGTCGTTCGAACTTCAGGCCACAACCGAACAGACGCTGCACTTTATTGAAGCGCTGAAGCTATGCACATGCGCTGAGAGTCTGGGCAGCGTGGAGACGCTGGTGACGCATCCTGCTACTGCGTCGCACTGCGATATGCCACTGGAAGAACGCGACCGGCTTGGTGTTACCGACCGCCTGATCCGTCTTTCCGTTGGACTGGAATCACCGAAGGACCTGATTGCCGATCTTGAGCAGGCGTTTCAGGTTATTTTTGGCTAATACCGTATTACTGATCCTGTAGAAGGCAGTGCCAGATGGCCTCCACGTCTTCGATGGCGCGCTGACGCGTCAACCTGTAGACCGTGGGGTGCGCAATCCATAGCGCGGCTGCGCCGTGAAGAGACTCCATCATGCGACGCAGTATGGTCCTGACGTGCGCAAGCGGAGTATCCGGCGGCAGCGCCTCCCGTACAATTCCCGCAATGCCCTCCAGGAACTGCTGGCCCAGGCGTTCGCGCGTGGCTACCACCTCCGGGTCAGCATGCCGCACAAGAAAAATCAGTGAGTAGTGGTCAGGATACTGTTCCGCGAACTGCAGGACTGCCGCAATAAAACGTCGCAGCTTTCGAGTGGCGTCCGGCTCCGCGGCGATTTCGGCGTTGATGCGTGTTGCGAATTTTGTATATAGGTCCGCACAAATGTGTTGCACCAGCGCTTCCTTGTTCTCGAAATGACGATACATTGCCATCTGGGAACATCCTGCCTCCTGCGCCACGCGGCGCATGGAAAGCGCATCGTAACCACCCGAGGTAAAGAGATGAGACGCAGCCTGAACGATCTTCTGCTTTAGCGTGTCGGTGGAGTAGTCCTGGTCGGATGCTTTTTTCATGCTGATCCAGTATACGCTGTACACAATCATTGTATACGGCGTATACTCAAATTAAGTTTACGGTGTACACAATGAAGCCTGATGTTTCCATTACATGCCTTCTGATTACAGTGGGGGCGCTGCTGTGGTGTCCGGGGCCTGCTGCTGCGGCGCAACGTGTCTCCTGCGCAGCGGTGACGAATGTGCGCGATGCGGCACAGTGCATTGGTAGCACGCCCGCACTGCCGGTACAGGAGCTGAAACATGACCATATCTACACGCTTCCCGAACTGATCGACCTGGCCGAGAGCAATAGTCCTGAGGGAAGAATTGCGTGGACGCGGGCCAAGATGAGCCTGGAGCAGGCGGGGATTGCGCGCGCATCATATCTTCCGGTGCTTGCGTTTGCTGCGCAGGGCAGCGATGTGCGTGCGATTGTTCCCTTCCCCAAGCCACTGGCGCCACGCGGTTATGTGACGGTGGAACAGCCCGTTGCAGCAGCGCAGATGGAGCTGGAATATACGCTGCTGAATTTTGCGAGAGGCCCGAAGCTGGAGGCGGCAAAGGCCACGGAGTTGGCGGGTGCTTTAACGCTGAGTCGCACGCAGCAACAGATTGCTTATAACGTGGCCGCGCTGTATTACCGCGAACAACTGGAAGCAGGACGGCTGGCCGCAGCCAAGACGATTCTGCAGGACGCGGAGACGCTGCGCGATAACGCGCAGTCGCAGTTTGACAATGGACGCACCACGCTTCCTGATCTTCAAAATGCGCAGGCGGGCGTGGCGGAAGCTCGATTCTCACTTGCCGCGGCTGAGGGTGCTGTGAAGAAGGCGAAGATTGCGCTTACGGAAGCTGTGGGGGTGGAGCCGTCTGTCGAAATTGAATTGCCAGTGCAAGCGGATGATGTCTCTTCCGACGTTGTGGATTCAAAGGTAGAGGAATTGATTCAGGCCGCGTGGAGTTCGCGCCCCGATCTGCTGGCGCGTGCGCAGGCGTTGAAGCGTGCGCAACAGAATACTCGCGTGGCCCATGCGGCTTATCTTCCTTCTGCGCGGCTTGCGGGTACGGGTGGACAGACTGCAACGTGGCCCACCGCGGACTTTGGCCAGCTTGGTTATGCCAACGTGACGACGTGGTCTGCTGCACTGTCGTTGAAGTGGGAGATATTCAACGGCGCGCGCAAACATGAGGTTGCTGCGACGCTGGCAGAACAACGCGCCGCTGCTGAAGAACAGCGCGCGACGAAGGATCGTGTGACGCGCGAGGTATGGCAGTCTTACGTGGACTATCAGACAGCGGAAGAGCAACAGAAGGCCGCGCAGAGTTTTCTTGCTTCCTCGCAAATCTCATATGACTCTTCTCTGGATGCATTTCGTTATGGCGTGCGTTCGCTGGTGGATGTGGTGCAGGCGGAAAAACAACTGGCACAGGCGCGACTGGCCGTTGTGGATGCGAATGCACAGGTGGCGCTGAGCGCTGCTGCACTTAACTTTGCCGTGGGGGCCCGGCCATGAAGCGACTTACTTTCTTTGCAGCCATTTTTCTCACCGGCTGCAACCGCAACCCGAATGTAGAAATTGTGGGTTCGTACTTTCCCGGCTGGATGATTTCGCTGGTGATTGGCGTGGTGCTGACCATGCTGACACATCTGTTGATTCGCAGACGCTATCCCTCGCAGGACTTTGGACATCCTGCCCTGCTGTATCCCGCGCTGCTGACACTTTTCACATGCCTTCTCTGGCTCTTGCTCTTCGCATAAGGACACACGCCATGCCGGAATCAACGTTTCCCGTTCGACGCATTGGATACTTCATTGCCGCTGCTGCTGTTGTTGTGCTGCTGGTTGCCATCTGGTCTGTGGACCGCAATCCACGCACCGATGACGCTACGGTGCGTGCTAACGCCATTGCCTTTGCTCCTGAAGTGGAGGGGCGACTTGTGGCTCTGAATGTTCAGGACAACCAGGCCGTTCGCAAAGGCGACCTGCTGTTTCAGATTGATCCGCGCCCGTATGAATACGCGCTGCAGCAGGCCCGCTCGGAACAGGCTTCGCTGGAAGGCCAGATTGACGATGAGCGCAGACGCATTGCCACGGAGAAATCTGCTGTGGGCACGGCGCAGGCGGGTGTGGCTGGTTCGCAGAGCAACATCTCCGCAGCAGAAGGTTCCGTGCTGGCCGCAAAGGCTGCGGTGGAACACGCACGCGCGGCGCAGTTGTCTGCAGACGCGCAGTTGAAGTATGCGCAGAATGACCTGAACCGCATTGCTCCGCTGCTGGAGAAGCACTACGTCACCACGCAGCAGGTGGACCAGGCGCAGACCGCGGTTCGCGTGGCGCAGGAAGCGAGTCATCAGGCCGCGTCGCAACTGTTGCAGGCACAGGCGCAGGAAAAGATGGCTGTGGCGGCGAAGCAGGCCGCAGGTGCCAATCTGCAGGCAGCGCAATCAAAGGTGGGTGAGGCGCAGCACGCGGTGGACACGCTGGATACGTTGATTGCGCAACGGCCAGCGCGCGAGGCAAAGGTGCATCAGGCGGAATTGAACCTGACATGGACCAGTGTTCGCGCGCCGTTCGATGGTTATGTGACGAACATGAATATCTCGCAGGGTGCGTATGCCCATGTGGGAACGCCGATCTTCACACTTATCGACACGGGTCACTGGTGGGTGTTGGCGAACTATCGCGAATCGAAACTGAAACATATTCGCCAGGGACAACATGTGGACGTGTATCTGATGGACCAGCCGAGTCGCCGTTATGACGGTGTGGTGGATAGCGTGGGGCGCGGCGTGTTTCCGGAAGATGGTGGCACGATCAATGGGCTACCGAATGTGGATCGCACGTTGAACTGGGTGCATCTGTCGGCGCGCTTCCCTGTTCGCATTCGCGTGCTGAATCCCGATCCTGAGACATTCCGCATTGGCGCAACCGCTATCACGGTAGTTCGTTAAGAAAACTATGAGCCGCTTCGAGCGAATCTTCAGCACCATCCGATCGGAACTGCAGTCTTATCCGGGCCGCATGTCGGGGTCGTTGCAGGACACACTTTGCATGGTGTCGGCGCTGGTACTCGCCGATACTTTGCGTGTTCCGGGCATTGGGCTTGCGCTGGCTCTGATTCTGATGTTGCAGCGCGAAAGCCCCGGCGTGACCTTGCGCAATACGCTCCAGATCTGGGGCGGCGCGGCTGCTTCGTCGCTGGCGTGCTTTGTGTGGGTTCAGATGACGGATGGAACGGAGGTTTTCCGTTTTCTTGGCTTCCTGCTGCTGGTATCTTTCTCTGGCTTTTGCATGACAGCGACACGTATTCCGCTGTTCTTCACCATCTTTGGCTTCTATGGATTTGTAGCTCTGTCTGCGTGGGATACGCATCGGCCAGCGAATGCGATTGTGACCGCGACGCTCTACAACCTTGCATCACTCGCGCTAGCGCTGGGGGCTGCAAGCCTGATCAATTTCCTGTTACGTACACGGCATCCGGTGGATGCGCTTGCCGAGGAATTAACGAAGAGAATTCAGTTGCTGGCGCGTTTCCATCGTGAACAGGCAGAGATGCCGCGAAAGGCTGGTATGTCTGCGCTGCATCATCAACTGGTGCAATACAGCCATGCGGGTGACCTGAAGCTAAACCAACTGTATGAGGAAGTTCGCAGCAGATTTCCAAGGCGGATGCCGCCGGGTGTTCACTTCCGCATTGGTGTGCTGGCCCGTGTGATGGAGGAGAGCAATCTTGCGGGCTTTGACACGGATGCCAACGCCGCCGAAGCGCATCTACGCATTGCGGAACAGTGCGACTTCATTCTTGACCAAAGTCTCAACAAACCACATTCACCTTCTGCCGATGCGCCGGAACGATTGCGCCGCATCTTTACCGAACTGAACCTCTACTGTGATGTGGCCCAGGAGGGCGTGACCATTCGCCATGATGCTCCGGCTCCTGCGAGAAGTTTTCGATTCTTTCATTCCGATGCCTTCACTTCACCCGATGCGGCGCTGTATGCATTGAAGCTGACTTTGAGCGCGAGTATCTGCTATGTGCTGTACAACGCGGTTGCATGGCCGGGCATTTTGACGTGCGTTGTGACTGTGCTTTTTACGGGCCTGACTTCGACAGGCGCGATGAAGCAGAAGCAACTGTATCGGCTGGCTGGCGCGGCCATCGGTGGAGCGCTGGCGATTGTTGTGGAGTCGTTGCTGTTTCCGAACATGGATTCGATCACGTCGATGGTGTTGGTTACGGGTTCCGTTTGTCTTCTGTCGGCATGGGTGTCGCGTAGTCCTCGCATTGGCTACACTGGCGTGCAGATTGCGTTTGCGTTTTTCATTACCGATCTTGCAGGCTTTGGCGCTGCAAGCCAGATTGCACCGGCGCGCGATCGTGTTTTCGGCATTGCGCTGGGCATCCTGGTGATGTGGTTTGTGTTTGACCAGATATGGCCTGTGCGCACGTCACACGCGCTGGAGGCGATACGTAATCGTGTGGTTCACAATGCGGATGCGATAACCGCTTCGGCAAAAGCTTCTGCAATGGCAGCGATGCGTGCTGAGGTATCTGCTGATCTTGCGACCATGCAGACGCTGTTGCAGTCTGCATGGTTTGATTTTGGAAAAGACTATCGCGAGGAACTGTTGCGCAGTAGCCGGTTGGGACGCGAGACGGAGGCGGCCGCTGCACGCTTCTACAGCAACATGCAGCAGGCGCTGGAAAGTCACCCGCGTTAAGCCTGCGTGAGGCCTCCATGGGCTGCGAGGAAAGCATCGAGCAATGCTTTGTCGCGGAAGGCTTCTGTGCCACCGGAACGCTGCGTTGATAAAGCACCGCAGATGTTGCCGCAACGAGCGGCGGCAGCGGGTGACATGCCACGAAGATAGCCGAAGAGGAATCCTGTGTTGAAGCTGTCGCCCGCGCCCACCGTATCAACCGGCGTGACTGGCACTGGAGCGATTTCCTGCACAACGCCAGCCGAACGTATGAGTGCTCCGCGACTGCCGCACTTCACCGCGACGAGTGGCACGATGTTTCCAAGCACTTCAATGGCTGCTTCTGCTGATGTGGTGCGTGTCATGCGGCAGGCTTCATCTTCGTTGGGCATGAAGATATCCACGAGAGGAAGCACGGTATCCAGAAGGCCTTCCCAGCGGCCATCGGGATCATCGTTCGTGTCGAGAGAGATGGTCAGTCCCGCGGACTTCATGCGGCGAAAGAGTTCCGGTACATCAGGACGCAGCGCGGTTTGCAGATAGAGCGATGAGAGATGGAAGTGGCGCGCGTTGGAGAGGTAGTCCAGATCGAGATCGGCCAGCGACATCTTCGCCATGGTGCCGGGATAAGTGAGCGTGTGGCGCTCTTTGCCATGCGGCAGCATCAGCGTCACGCCGGTACTGCATGCATCGGTGTGGCGAGTACCACCAAGATCGACATGTGCTTCGCGCAGGCGTTGCAGAGCGATTTCGCCAAGTGCGTCCGGGCCAACGAGCGTGGTCATGGTGACGGAGACGCCGAGCGTGGAGAGATTGTGCGCGAGGATGGCGGACGAACTGCCGAGTGTCATGGCGAAGTTGTCCGCAAGCAGTTCCCTTTCGCACGGCATCTCTTTTGGCAAGCCGTAGAGCACGAGGTCGAGATTGATTTCACCGGCGATGGCTACATCGAAACGTTTGGTGCTCATCAGGCCTGCTCCGCTGCTGCGCCGTGAAGCTGAAATTTCTGTACTACGCGATTGATGACTCCGCTTTCAGACGGTGCATCTGGTTTCAACCCTTCGTGCAGGCAGCGATAGAACGCGAGTACCTGTCCTGCGACGACATGGAGCAACGAGTGAAACGCAACGGATGTTTGGGAGAAGACTTCGCTCTCAATCACGATGTCTTCCTTGTGAACCAAATCATGCGGCACAGTGGAGCCAATGAAGATTTTCGCAGCGCCGAGTTCCTTCGCATTCAGTTCACGAATCAGGTCTTCTTCATAAGCGCGAACGAGCGGGTCTGCTGAGAGGAAGCACACGATCAATGCATCTTTGTGAATGGCGCTCATGGGGCCGTGGCGCAGACCGAGGTATGTTTCCGCTACGGTCATGACACGGCCTGCGGTCATCTCTGTCATCTTCAATGCAGCTTCGCGTGCGGCGCCGAAGGTGGCGAGGTCTGCGAGATAAAAGACGCGTGAACACGTTTGCAACAATGGGGCACGGAATTGTTCAAAGGCTGTGGTGAGGATGGCCTCTGCCGCAATAGCGAGTCTTTCCGCTGAGGACACGTAGGCTTCCGTGTCTGCGTGCGACGCCATGCCGATGGCTGCGAGCACCATGTTGGTAAAGCTGCTGGTCATGACCAGGCTGCGGTCGTTGGTGCGCGCATCCAGCGTGAGAGCTTTCAGGCGTCCATCGTGTGCGGCGGCCTTCGCGAGTTTTCCTTCCGCATTGCAGGTGATGGCGAGCTGGCGGATCCGTGCATCATCGTGCAGCATTGCCTGTAGCGCACCGACGCTCTCCGGGCTGTCACCGGAACGCGCGAAGTGAATCATCAACGCGGGCCGCGACTGCGGCAACAAGGATGTACCATCCGTCAACAGCGCGCCCGAACCGATGGATTGTGCGGTTACCGGAAACAATCGCTGAAAGGCTGTGCGAGCGCATTCTGCTGCGTACTCTGAACTGCCGGAGCCGGTGAGGATGACAGCCTGCAATCCGTCGAGCATAGCGGTGTATTGCGGTAGTGCTGCCTTCACTCTGCTTGCAGTTTCACGCCATGTATCGGGCTGTTGCAGTATCTCTCGCAACGTGTCGCGCAGGCCGTCTTTCTGTTCTGCCTGCTGAAGTAGCTCTGTGATGGCGGTTGACTGCGACCACGAAGATGCGTTGCTGCCGAAAGACAATGCAGTGACTCCAAGTGCGGGATGGACTCGTTGAAACCAATGAGCCGCTCAGGAGCAAGGATAACGCAGCGTAGCGCATGTGTTGATGTATCTGGTTTACTTACTCTTGCCGCGACAGCAGGCTGGAGGACGAGCGCATCCATGACGGAGCAGGATAAGTTTGTTGCATTGGTGAGTGCTACTGCAGAGGTTTCGCTTCCGTTGGGCGAGTTTCAGCCGAAGTCGGCACTGGTGACACCGGACAATACGCCGTTGATGCCGCGCTTTCCCGTGATTGATTATCACAACCACCTGGACTCCATGCAGCCCGAGGATGTGTTGCGCATTATGGATAGCTGCGGCGTGGAACACGTGATCAACATCACGATGAAGGTGGGCGATGAGGCCATTGCCATTCTTGATCGTTACCATGCGGCGTCGCCGCGCTTCTCCAGCATTGGATGGATGGACTGGTCTGGTGTGGAACGTGATGACTTTGTGAAGGTCACGAAGGATCGTCTGCGGCGGCTTGTGGATCATGGCATTGTCGGCATCAAGTTCTGGAAGGACATGGGGCTTACGATTCGTGGCACGGATGGCAAGCTGCTGCGCATTGATGACGAGCGGTGGATTCCGATCTTTGAAGAATGCGAAAAGCTGCAATTACCGGTGATGTTTCATACGGCTGACCCGACGGCATTCTTTGATCCGATTGATCGTTTCAACGAACGGTATGAAGAACTGGCGGCGCACCCGGACTGGGGATTCAGCGATTCGCCAGTATCGAAGCGCGCGTTGCTGGAACAGCGCAATCGTGTGATTGCACGGCACCCTGGCATTACGTTTGTGGGCGCGCACTGTGCGGAGAGTAGTGAAGACTTAGCGTATCTGTACGAACAGATGGATGCGCTGCCGAACCTGATGGTGGACATCAGCGCGCGTGCTTCTGAGTTGGGACGACAGCCATTCCGTGCGCGTGAGTTCTTCCTGAAGTATGCGGACCGCATTCTGTTTGGCAGCGATCTGCTGCCGGAGACAGAGATGTATCGGCTGTATTACCGCATGTTGGAAACAGCGGATGAGTATTTCCCGTATCCTTCGCACGCTTCGCGACAGGGACGATGGAATATCTATGGGCTTTCGCTGCCGGATGATGTTCTGCGCAAGGTGTATCGCGAGAATGCGCTGAAGCTGTTGCCGAAGCTGCGGTAGTTACTGCACGGGATGGCCGCTGAGCGATGCGGGATGTCGCTGCAGCGGCCCGACGATGGGACGCGCGTACTGCAGGAATGCATCGTTGACCGCGAGGCCATCGTGACGCAGCCACTCCTGCGGTATGGCTCGGCGTGGGCCTGCGGCTTCTGTGAGTGGGAGCAATTCAAAAGCGGGATTACTGCCGATGGCGCGCAGAGACACCATGAATCCGCTGGTGCCTGCGGCCAGAGCGCGAACACATTCGCGACCTGTGAGTTCCGCATCGGCACGATCCTGCGCGGAGACATACGGCGAGGCAGACCGAGCGATGAGGCCGGGCTTTTCACTGCGGCAGCGAAGGCCGAGATGCTCTGCCACCAGACCTGACAGGTGTTGGGCGACTCCGCCGATCAGTGGGCGCATCGGTATCTTGCCGCCGGAGGATGGCACTTGTTCAAAGACCGGTGTGCCGTCCGCATACGATGTTCCCTCGGAGACGACGGCAACGGCCCAGCCGATGCGCTTCACTGTTGCATCGATGCGTTGCAGGAAGTTGTCCAGCACGAAGGGGATTTCCGGGATGCAGACGACGTGTGGCGCTTCGTCAGGATGTTGTTTGGCAAGCATGGACGCAGCGGCCAGCCAGCCCACATCGCGACCCAGCGTTTCCATGATGGAGACAGGCTGCGGCAGGGATTGCAGGTCCATGGAAAGGTCCAGCAGCGACTGAGCTACATAACGCGCGGCGCTGCCAAAGCCCGGGCAACGATCCGTTGCACGGATGTCATTGTCTATGGTTTTTGGCGCGCCCATCACCTGCAGAGAGAAGCCGCGTGAGGCGCAGAACTCAAGGAAGCGATGCGCGCCGCCCATGGTGCCGTTGCCGCCGAGAAAGATCATGCGGCTAATGCCATGCGATTGCAGCACGTGGATGCAGTGGTCGAGATCTTCCTCGGTTGGTTTGAAGCGCGATGTGCCGAGTGCTGCGCCGGGGCTGAGACGGATGCCTTCCAATGCATCGGGTGTAAGAGAAGTGAGGCTGATCACATCGCCGGAGGACAGCCCTTTCATGCCGAAGCGTGCGCCGTAGATGCTGCTGAAGCGAAGCTGCTGCGCTTCGCGCACAATGCCTGCAAGGCTGGCGTTGAATACGGCAGTGGGGCCGCCGCCCTGCACGATCATCAGGCCATCGGAATGCATGGCTTCCATGCTACGACGCGGAATGCGAAGCGAACAGGGCTACACATGGAAACGCGGACTCGATGTATCTACTTATCACGATAGAAGTGGACTCGATCTGACTCACCTCAGCGGCTAAAGCCGCTTATCAAAGCACCTTTATCGGCACGGCTGAAGCCGTGCCCTTACGAGTCGTACATCACAGCCAGGGCTTCAGAAAGCGCTGATGCGCATCTTCCGTCGGCCACGGCTTACGATTCGTTCACGGCGAGAGCTTCATACGCTTCGATCTGCTGCAGCGTGTAGCGCTGCATGTCTTCGCCGGATGCGTGGGCACGGAACCAATCCAGCGTCCAGTCCAGAGCATCGGCAAGATGCAGACGCGGACGCCAACCGAGTTCGGCGCGCGCGCGGCTGGAATCGAGTTTGAGATAACCGGCTTCGTGCACGCCAGCGTCTTTGTCCAACACCCACGTTGCTCCGGTGGACCAAGTCTTTGCGAGATGATCGGCGATCCATGACACCGGACGCGCGTCGTCGTCGCTGGGGCCGAAGTTATACGCGGTGGCGTAGCGCGTGGCGTCTGATTGCAGAAGATGTTCGGCTAGGCGGATGTATCCGGCCAGTGGTTCCATCACATGTTGCCACGGGCGAATGGCATGGGGACGGCGGATGAGAACGGGCTCGCCTTTGAGAAAACCTCGAACTAAATCGGGGATCAAACGATCGTCGGACCAGTCTCCGCCACCAATCACATTCCCTGCACGTGCGGTTGCGATTGCGACATGATGTTCATTCCATTTTTCAACTGGAAAGTACGACTGGCGATAAGCGGCAGACACGAGTTCTGCGCATGCCTTGGAACTGGAGTAGGGGTCGTAACCACCGAGCGGGTCGGTTTCGCGATAGCCCCAGAGCCACTCCTTGTTTTCGTAGCACTTGTCCGTGGTCACGGAGACGACGGCGCGTACGGAAGGCGTGCGGCGCACGGAATCCAATAGACGGGCGGTGCCAATCACATTGGTTTCATAGGTGCCAATGGGATCAATGTACGAAGCCCGCACCAGCGGCTGTGCCGCGAGATGGAAGACGACTTCTGGCTGAAATTCCGTGATGGCTTTTTCGAGTTGTGCGCCGTTGCGAAGGTCGCCGCGCACGTCTTCTACTCGTGAAGGAATGCGCGCCGCTTCCATCAGGCTGGGATTCGTCCAGGGATCAAGCGCATAACCGCGCACCTCTGCACCAAGCGATGTGAGCCAGAGCACAAGCCATCCGCCCTTGAATCCGGTGTGGCCGGTTAAGAAAACGCGGCGTCCTGCCCATTTGCTGCTTGCTGTCACAGATTCCCTTTCGCGTTCGGGGGCTTGCTTACCAGGTCTTCCAGGGAGCCTTGCCTGATTGCCAGAGCTCTTCCAGATGCTGCTTGTCGCGCAGCGTATCCACGGCGTACCAGAAACCGTGATGCTGGTAGGTGTGCAGGTCGCCCTGTGAGACGAGCGTTTCAATCGGCTCGCGTTCAAACATCTGCGCGTCGTCGGTCACGGTATCCAGCGCGGATGGTTCCAGCACGAAGAAGCCGCCGTTGATCCACCCACCTTCGCCCGAAGGCTTTTCATGGAAGCCGGTGACCTGCGTTCCGTTCAACTGAAGTGCGCCGAACCGCGCCACGGGCTGCACGCTGGTGAGCGTTGCCAATTTGCCATGTTGCCGGTGAAACACTATCTCAGCCGTGATGTCGACGTTGGAGACACCGTCGCCGTAGGTCATGCAGAACGGCTCATCGGGGTTCAGGTATTTGCGGATGCGTTTCAGGCGGCCGCCGGTGCCGGTGTCGTCGCCGGTATCGACCAGCGTGACCGTCCAGGGTTCTGCGACGGAGGCGTGGACCGTCGTCTTGTTCTGCGGCAGGTCGAAGGTGACATCAGAGGTATGCAGGTAGTAGTTGGCGAAGTACTCCTTGATGACGTAACCCTTGTAGCCACAGCAGATGATGAAGTCGTGGATGCCGTGCTGCGAATACATCTTCATGATGTGCCAGAGGATGGGGCGACCGCCGATCTCCACCATGGGCTTGGGCCGCACGGAAGTTTCCTCTGCGAGACGGGTGCCTAATCCACCCGCAAGAATGACTGCCTTCATGTGGTCTCGATTCCCTCGAAATCTGATTGTACGCCCGGAGCTTTGCCCCTAAGACCAGGCGGAATCTACACAAACAATCACGGTTAAGCTTTAGAAGAGGATAGTTTCGCGTTTCCGGCGCATCTTACCTCTGGAATTGGCCCGTGCCTGGGTTTTGCACTTTCGCAGAGAGCCGCAAACAGGTACAAACACAGGAGATGAATGCTCCCCGCGGGGAGCTGCAGCACCGCATGAATCGCCGACCGAGCCACCATCCCGAAGAAGACGAGCCGCCCCACGATCACGATGTCAGTGGGTCGGAGGACGAACTGGGCTCAACAGACATGGAAGAGGCTGCGGAAGAGATAGAAAATTCCCCGGAAGCGCAACAATCTGACCCCGACGGTGTCGGAGAGGATATGGGTACGCTGGCACTGAATCCGGGGATGCTGGGCGGTGCGATCGTCGATCAGGACGTTCGCGGTAAGGGACTGGCGGCTGATCTGAATGCAGTGGCCACGGCCGGCAAAGCTGCGGAGACGGGCGATGCGGATGTGATGCTCCGGCTGAAGGCAGGCGAACTGGACTGCTTTGAGTACCTGATGAACAAGTATCGCCGCCCGATTGTTCACTTCATGTTCCGCATGGTGCATAACCAAGCGGTGGCGGAGGAGATGGCACAGGAGGTGTTTCTGCGGGTGTATCGTGCCCGCGAGACCTATCGCGCTGAGGCTCGGTTCACGACGTGGCTGTATCGCATTGCCACGAACCTGGCGGTGAACTACGCCCGCGACACGAAGAACGAGCGGACCGCTCCGACCATCCATCTGGATGAGCCGGATCCGGAAACCGGCAGCATGCATGACGTGGCGGATGGAACGCCCAACGTGGAAGCCGACCTGCTGCGTGAGGAACGGATGAAGGCGATCAAGGCCCATGTGATGGCCTTGCCGGAACGCCAGCGCATGGCCGTGCTGATGCACAAGTACCAGGAGATGGATTACAAGCAGATTGGCGCCGTACTGAAGTTGAGCGAGTCTGCGACGAAGTCACTGCTGTTTCGCGCCTACCAGACGCTGCGCGAGCGACTTAAAGAGTTTGTGTAACGTAAGTAAGATTTGAGGGATATTGCGATGTTTTCTGCCAAGAAAAATTCGGTGAGCGATGAGCAGGCCATGAAGGAGATGATGGCCCTGCTGGACGACTGGAAGGCTCCGGAGCCGTCGCCGTGGTTTGACGGCAAGATGATGGCGCGGTTCCGAGAGGAGACGCAGCGACCGCCGGAGAGCCTGTTTGCGCGGCTGCGCGATCGCTGGCTCTTTGGTAACAGCAACTTCATGAAGCCAGTGATGGTGGGGTCGCTTGCCCTGCTGCTGGTGGGCGTAGGCGGCGGATATCTTGAGATGACACACCTCTCCGCACCCGCATATCCCGCTTCCATTTCAGCGACTGTACAGGATCTGCAAATACTGGATAACAACGATCAGGCGATCCAGGGGATGAGCCAACTGCTGGATGATGACTCGCCACAGGGATAAACCACTATTTTCACTATTCTCTGTATATAGCTGTAATAACGGGTGTTGCAAGAAATGATACCGCTTTACTCCATTGCTACTTCCAAGCTGCGGCAGACTGCTGTCGCGGCCCTGTTTGTGGCGTTGGGGATGACCTGCGTAGCCCAGGGAAAGCGGGGTCAGGCATCTTCTGGCGGTGGTGCACCTCATCCACAAAGTTATGGGGGAGGAGCTCCTCATGCGCCGAATTATGGCGGTGGCGGAGTTCCTCATCCACAGAGTTACGGCGGCGGCAATGTTCCTCATGCGCCCAATTACGGTGGCGCTCCTCGCTCTCCGAACAATGGCGGCGGCTCGAACGGCATGTACGGTGGACGCCCGGGCGGAATGCCTCAACAGGGTGGGCAGCCTGGTCAGGGAGCGACGATTGGACCGCAGCGGCCGCGTGGTGAACATCTGGACCAGTGGATGCAGCAGCACCAGAACATGAGCCCGCAGCAGCAGCAGCGGGCCCTGCAGAAGGAGCCGGGATTTAACCAGCTTCCTCAGCAGACGCAGCAGAGGATGCAGGAGCGCCTGAACCGGTTGAACAGTATGCCGGCACAGCAGCGGGAGAAGGTCATCCAGCGTGGCGAAGCCATCGAACGACTGTCGCCGCAGCAGCGCGTGCAGGTACGTGGCGCCATGGGACAGTTGGGCGCTCTGCCGGAGGACCGTCGCCGGGCGGTGGCTCGCAGCTTCCGCGAACTGCGCTCGATGCCGCCGGAGCAGCAGAACCAGATGTTGAATTCACCCCAGTATCGCCAGCAGTTCAGCGATCAGGAGCGTGGCACGCTGGGTAATCTGCTGTCGGTGAGCCCCATGTTGCCGCAGAACCAGTAGGGTCTGCCAGCGGTTGACCATGACGCTTTTTGACAGGTAGAATGGGAAACGTGACAATTCCTGTCCAGACCTGTTGTTGCTGCCGCTGTTCGTAGCCGAGCGCGCCGGGTCACCCTTTCCCTTCTTTCATTTCTCTGCGCCGACGCTACGCCCCGCACATGCGGAGTATGCGCGCTGGTCGCTCATTCCCTCCGTTGCATCGGGACACGCTTCTCGCGCATCCACACGCTTCTGGAGAGCACGACAACCATGACCACCAAGACATTCACGACCGCCCTGATCGCCGTAGCCCTCACGGCCTCCATTGCCACGGCGCAGCGTCCTGCACGACACTGGGCCGGTACCGCCGTAGTAACCAATAACGGCGACGACATTACGACGAAGATCCCGGTGGAACTGGACCTGTCCGCGCCTGCGAAAAATGGCTCGATCACCGGCACGTTTCTGAATGGCGACCTGCGCTCGCCTTCCAGCCGGGGCACCCTTACCGGATCGCACCTGAAGCTGCAGTTCCACTCCTTTGCACGCACGCTGGAGGGAGATATTCATGGCGACACGTTTACCGGTACGTTTGGCGGCGCACGCATCAAGAAGCCCTATGCTGTGACCCTGCATCGTGATGCGAACGGAAGGCCCGCGACGGTGTTTGCCGCAGCGTCGAAGGCCACTGGATCGCGCAAGGGTGCTGCCATTAATGGCACATGGGAGATTGCGCTGCCCAACAAGAGCGAAAAGGGCGAAGATGCATGGACGATGACCGTGGCGCCTTTCCGCGGCGATGGCGAGATCCGCGTGGTGATCCAGCGTATTGACGGCGATAGTGGCGCGCTGTTCGGCCGGTTTGATGAGGCCGCGGGTGAATACCACGTGAGCCGTTTTGGCGATTTTGGCGCTACGGGTTACACCATTCGTCCAAATGCGGATGGCACGCTGCAGGTGACGAATCAGCGTGATCCGAAAGAGAACAACGTAGCTCGTCGACCGGAGGACGCACGCAAGGAAAAGCTGGCGCCTCCAACGGAAGCGACGGAACAGACCACGCTGGTGAACCCCGCGGAGCCGCTGCGTTTTCAGGGACCGAATCTGACCGGGCAAACCATCAGCAGCACCGATGCGGAGTTCAAGGGCAAGGTGGTGATCGTGGCCATTGGCGGTAGCTGGTGCCCGAACTGCCACGACGAAGCGCCCATGCTGGTGGAGTTGTACAACAAGTACCACCAGCGCGGATTGGAAGTTGTGGAACTTTCGTTTGAAGAAGGCGACCAACTGAAGAACCCGGAACGGCTGCGCGCGTTCGTGACTAAGTACAAGATTCCCTACACGGTGCTGCTGATGGGCACGCCGGATGATCTGAACGACAGACTGCCGCAGGGTAAAAATCTGAACGCGTGGCCGACATCGTTCTTCATTGGCCGCGATGGCCTGGTGAAACAGATTCATGCCGGATTCAGCGGACCCGCGACGGGACAGGCCTATGTCGATCTGCGCAAAGAAACGTTTGCGCTGGTGGAGAAGCTGCTGGCAGAGCCTGCGGCCCGCTGATTCAGTCGATCAGGTCTTCCAGAGAAACCGCATTTGCGAACGAGCCGTTGCGCCACAGCAGCGGCTCGTCAGCGTTTGGGGAGAAGCGGATGTCCTCCACGGCGCCGATGAAGACGGTGTGGGTGCCGTAGTCCACGGAAGCTTCTGATTTGCAGAAGAGGGTGACCACGGCGTCGGCCAGGTAGGGCACGCAGGTGTGGTGCGTCTCCCATTCGCCGAGGCTGAAGCGCTCCTCACCCTGAAGCTGGCCGCTGAAGGGCAGCACCAGACTGGTATGGGTGTTGGAGAGCAGGTTGACGCTGAAGCGACCGCTGCGCTGGATGGCCTGCCAGACGCCCGCCTCACGATTGACACCGACGGCGAGTGATGGCGGGTTGGCAGCGACGCTCATGACGGCGGTTGCCACCATGCCTGCGCGGCTCTCGTGGTCACCCGCAGCCACAATGGTGACAGTGGCCACCAGACGGCGCATTGCCTGCCGAAAGCCTTCGATCAGCTCTGGGGATGCGGGGAGGTCGGAGCTTCGGTTTGCGTCAATCTCAGTCATTTCAAAGGGTGGGAACCGGCAATTGCACGTATTTACCGCCTAACGATTGCCATTGTAACGAGAAGCGATGTAGTGTGTTGTGGGTTCGAGTGTAGTTCCCTTTTCCTCGAACCTGTAGGGAGTTTTGCAGCACATGCGTAACATCACGCCTTCGGTACAAAAGACGGTCAAACTGGCCGCCGAACTTCGCCCCTCCATTCTTCGCCTTAGCCGTCATCTTCGCCGGGAGGCTCTCCGCGGTGGAAGCTCCTCCGTGGATATGCAACTGCTGGGCACACTTCGAGAAGAACCCGGCCTGGGTGTATCAGAACTGGCAGACATGGAGCAGATGAGCCGTCCGGCCATGAGCGCCCATATCAAGCGACTGATGCAGTTGGGTTATGTTCAGCGGGAAATAGCAAAGGGAGAGGTGGACCGCCGCCGTGTGGGGCTTTCCATCACCCGAACCGGAACACAATATCTTCGCGCGGTGAGTGAACGCCGCGCAGACTGGTTGGCAGAACGCCTCTCTGAACTGGGGGCTGAGGAACGCAGCGCGCTGGATCGGGCCACAAAGTCGCTGCGGCTGATCCTGGAATCCGCGGGCGAACCCGTTTAAGAAGTACCTGCCGCCGCCGAGGATGCACTTTGCATTCTTGCAGCAAAACTGCATCCCGGCGCAGCGGCATGGCAAGGCCCCTGGTTTCCCCCCTCGTAGCGAATTTCTCTGAATTTCGTACCGCACTTTCCTCAGCCCCTGAAAGATCGCACAAGGCCCGGTGGGCGATACTGATGTCGTGAGCGACACGACCGCAGAACTGGAACAGGAACAGTCCGTGACGGCTGAGGAACAGGCTGCACCCGCAGCAGAGCCGCTGGTTCTGCAATCGCCGCCCGTGCCCGAGCCGCCTAAACCGGTGAAGAAGAAAGAGCCCGCGCCCTCGAAAGAAGAGGTTTCGCAGTCCCCTTTTCTGCTGACCGTAGGCAAGGTGTATGAAGGTCCTCTGGATCTGTTGCTGGACCTGATCCGCAAGCAGTCCATTGACATCTACGACATTCCGATTGCAAAGATCACCGCGCAGTTTCTGATGTACACGGAACAGATCAAGCAGACGGATGTGGACTCCGCGGGCGACTTCATCTACACCGCCGCGCTGCTGATCCATATCAAGAGCAAGATGCTGCTGCCGCGCGAGGCTTCCGGCATTGCGGCTGGCGAAATTGAAGATCCACGTCGCGAGCTGGTGGAACGCCTGCTGGAGCACGAACGCTTCAAGGCCGCTGCGCAGATGCTGATGCAGAAGCAGCAGATTGAAGATGCCACGTGGACGCAGCCCGGTATCCGCGAGTTCAAGGAACAGGCCAGCGCGGAACGCGAGATTGCCGCGGATACCGACGATCTGGCACGTGTGTTCCAGGAGATTCTGGAGCGGCTGCGCACGCGTCCTGTGCTGAACGTGAACGAAGAGACGGTCACGGTGGCGCAGATGATTGAATACACGAAGCGTCGCCTGATGCTGGAAGACAAGCCCACCAGCCTGCGTCGACTGCTGGCGAACACACATTCGCAACAGGCGCTGATCTGCATGTTCCTGGCAATGCTGGAGCTGGTGCGCCTGCAGGCGATCATGCTGCGGCAGAGCGATAAGTTCGGCGACATCCTGATCAAGAAGACAGATGAGTTTGACGAGGTGCTTGCGCACCAGGAACGCATGCGCGACGACTGGCGCTAACGCGGTTCCTGCTGGCCTTTATCGCGCGTAACGTGTGAAGAGGTAATCGCGCGACTGCACCGCCTGATGGCAGTGGAAGCACTGGTTCGCCGGGTCCTTGACGGAGTTCGGTGTGTTCGCGCTGGCAAACTGTGCATAGCCCCAGCCGCCGGTTGCCTTGAACTTCTCCGCGTCTTTGATCATTAACTGGATGTTGGTTGGCTCTCCTGCGATGAAAGACTGCTCGCGACCGAAGGTGCGGTTGTTTTCCTCAGAAGGCGTATAGGCCCAGGCCACGCGCACGATCATGGCGCCATCGGGAAATGTTTGCGCACCGTTGCGATACGCAGCTACTGCCACATCGTTGCCCAGGATGGCACGGATGTCGTTCAGCGCGCCTGCTTCATGCGCAACGGAGATTAGTTTCCAGTCGCGGTAGTCGCCGGGAAGGCTGATGGCAGGTATGTCTGCGTTTCGCGCGTAGACAGCAGATGAGAAACAGGCGCCACCTATCAAGATCAAGCCGGATACGACTGCAGTCATACGTGTGTTGATTTCCTTCATCGATCCGCCTTTCTATGTGCTGCTCTTATTTTGCAGGTTCGGGTTCAGCGAAGGAGATTGCAGTACAGGGCGTGCGTCTCTTCGTTGTAAGCGCAGAAGATGACCTGTTCCACACCGCTGCCCTGGAGCGCTTGGTTTACCGTTGCCACGGCGATGCGTGCGGCGCGATCGGGTGGGAAGTGATAGATGCCGGTGCTGATGGCGGGAAAGGCGATGGAGCGGACGTCGTATTCGCGGGCGAGCTCCATGCAGCGGCGATAGCAGCTTGCCAGCAGAGCATCGGCGCGTTCCTCTGCGGCTGTTCCACCGCGAGCGACGCTCCAGACCGGGCCGACGGTGTGAAAGATCCACTTGGCGGGCAGGCGGAAGCCGGGTGTGGGGACGGCGTCGCCGGTGGCGCAACCGCCAAATTTTGCCGTTGCGGCCAGCAGTTGCTGTTCGCCAGCAGCGCGGTGGATGGCTCCGTCGACGCCTCCGCCACCCTTCAATTGCTGGTTGGCGGCGTTCACGATCGCGTCCACCTGCAGGGTGGTAATGTCCGCCAGAATGCTGTCTAACCTGCCCACGGGTCGCCCTCCCTCCCCCTTGGATGCGGCAATACAGGTACACTGCTCTGAGGCCGCTGTGCGCAGCCGCCGAACCCTTTAAGCCCTGAGAACGAATGAGTCTTAAGTCGAAGATCGAAGCCGTCATTTACGCCTCGGAAGAGCCTGTTACTCTTGCCCAGCTTGTTGGCCTGCTGGCCGGTGAAGCACAGGACGAACTGGACACACTTGCCGCTGACCAGGCAATGCTGCCGCTGGACGAGGGCTACGCTGAGTTCACGCCATCCGAAGAGACGGGTGAGGACGCCGCGCCAGAGGTTGCAGAAGCGGTAGAAAGCGCCGCTGAGAGCGAAGCTGCCCCAGGCGACGAAAACGTCGTTGCAGAAGAAGCCCCGGCCTTGCAAGCGGAAGAATCAACCGAAGCTGCTCCCGCAGACGAGCAGGCGTCAGAAGCGACGGAAGAAGCCGCGTCCTCAGAAGATCAGGCAGCGGAACCGAGCGACGTCGATCCCGAGGAAGACAAGCGGATTCAGCGTGACCGCGAAAAGGCCGTGCGCGAGCACATTCGTCGCGTGGTGGACGCGCTGATCCGCGAGTATGCCGAGAGTGATCGCGGCATTGAGATTCGCGAAGTGGCCAGCGGTTTCCGCATGGGCACCAAGCCGGAATATCACGATGCGGTGCGCGGCTTTGTGAAGAGCCTGAAACCGCCGTTGAAGCTGACGCTGCCCGCGCTGGAAACACTTGCTGTTGTGGCGTACAAGCAGCCGGTAACGGCAGCGGAAATCTCAGAGATTCGTGGTGTGGATTCTGCCGGCGTGCTGGGCGGATTGATGACACGCAAGCTGATTGCCACTGCGGGCCGCAAGCAGGTCATCGGTCGACCGATGCTGTACAAGACCACGCGCGACTTCCTGCTGCGCTTTGGCCTGAAGGATGTGAACGAACTGCCGTCCATGGAAGAGTTCGAGCGCATGGCAGGCGAACTGGTTGAGCAGGAAGACCTGCCGATGGAATCGCCAGACGCCATCATCGAAGAGGCCAATGCACGCGGCGATGCGGAGATGCTGCGTGAAGCTGCGGAAGCTGATACCGATGTTGCTACGGGTGAAGAGGAAACTTCTGCCGCCGAACCAGACGAAGCGCAGGTAGAAGAAGTTTCGGTTGAAGAGGATGCTGCTTCGCCAGAGGAATCGGAAGTTCCTGTAGCTGCCTCAGTAGAAATCGCAGTGGAAGAAACAGTAGTCGTGGTTGAAGAAGCAGAAGCGGCCGAAGTAGATCAGGACGGCGAAACACAGCCGTCCTGATCCACCGGTTTATTCGGCTGCAATTTCCATGACGATGCGGCCGTCGATTTTGCCTGCAATCATGCGGTCGAAGATGCTGTTGATGTCTTCCAGCTTCTCCGTGGAATAGGTGGATTTCACCAGCCCCCGAGCGGCAAAGTCGAGGCATTCCGCCATGTCCATGCGCGTGCCGACGATGGAGCCGCGCAGCGTCTTGCGTTGCAGCACGAGGTCAAAGATGGAGACGGGGAATTCTCCCGGCGGCAGGCCCACCAATGACATGGTTCCCATGCGACGCAGCAGGTTAACGCCAAGTGTGAATGCCGCAGGAGAAACCGCCGTGACCAGCGCGCCGTGGACTCCGCCGCCGGTTGCGGCGATCACCTTTCCGGCAACTTCGGGTTCGTTGGCATCCACGACAATCTCCGCTCCCAGCCGCTTCGCCAAATCGAGCTTGTCCTGCGCCACATCCACGGCTACGACATGCATTCCCATCGCCCTGGCATATTGCACCGCCAGATGTCCCAGCCCGCCAATACCGGAGATGGCGACCCACTGGCCGGGTTGAACATCGGCTTCCTTCAACCCCTTGTAAACCGTGACGCCCGCGCACAGAACGGGAGCGATGGGTGAAAAACCGATGCTCTGCGGCAGATGCGCTACATAATTCGGGTTCACCAGAACGTATTCCGCAAAGCTGCCGTTGACGGAGTAGCCGCTGTTTTTCTGGTACGGGCAGAGCGTCTCCCAGCCTTTGAGGCAGTATTCGCAGACACCGCAGGCGCTATGCAGCCAGGGAACGCCGACGCGGTCGCCTTCGCGGAGGCCTTTCACGCCTGCGCCCACAGCAGCCACGTATCCCGCGCCCTCATGACCGGGAATGAAGGGGACGGCAGGCTTCACCGGCCAGTCGCCATGTGCGGCGTGCAGGTCAGTATGGCAAACGCCGGTGGACATGACCTTCAACAAAGCCTGTCCGGGACCGACCTCCGGTACGGGAACCTCCTCCACGCTGAGCGGACTGCCGAACTGCCGCACCACTGCCGCTTTCATCGTCTTTGCCATTGCCCATTTCCCTCCTTACGACCCAACTTACGCCCACATGAACGATAAGACTGTGACGGGAAGCACGAAACTGTCAGAAAAACGGGCGATAATAGAACGTGATGAATAACGTACGTAAGACCGCCGTGAAGGCAGCCAGACCCGCCAAGAAGTCCACCGTTCCCGCAAAAGAGGAACCGGTAGGGACTCGACTGCAAAAGATCCTTGCCGATGCCGGCATAGCATCGCGCCGCAAAGCCGAAGAACTGATCCTGGAAGGCCGCGTTCAGGTGAATGGCGAGACCATCACCGAACTTGGCACCCGCGCCGACGCCGCCAAAGACCACATCCGCGTGGATGGGAAGCTGCTGCAAGGGCCGCAGGAACACCGCTATTTCATGGTGAACAAGCCGCGCGGCTATGTGACCACCATGAGCGATCCGGAACGCCGCGAGACGGTTGTCGATCTGCTGAAAGAGTCTGCCCGACTTTCCGGTAAGAAGCTGGATACGCGTCTGTATCCGGTGGGCAGGCTGGATTACAACTCCGAAGGTCTGCTGCTGATGACGAACGATGGAGACCTTGCCAATTCGCTCTCCAAAGCTGCGAACTCCGTCGAAAAGACGTACCTGGTGAAGGTTGCCGGACGTCCCACAGGAGAGGCGTTAGAGCAGCTTCGCAGCGGCGTGATGATTGATCGCGGACGCCTGGCAGAGACGCGTGGCAATCGCCGTGACCGTGTTCTGACGGCACCGGCAAAGGTGACGCTGGCGCGCGGTGGCGAAAATCCGTGGTACGAAGTGACCCTGACGGAAGGCCGCAATCGCCAGCTTCGCAAGATGTTTGAAGAGATTGGGCACCATGTGGAGAAGATTCGCCGCATCGGTTACGGCGCCCTGGTGCTGGATATTCCTACCGGCGAGTTCCGCGAACTGACGCCGGGCGAAGTGCAGGCGCTGGGTCGTGCTGCCGCTGGCAAGAAGGTAGAACGGAAACACAAGCTGCCGGAAGCTGCCCGCCTGAAACAGCCGGGACAGAAGACCGGCAGTCGCGGCGCGCGTCCGCGTTTCTAAACACTGCCCCGCTTAACGGTATGTATCAAACCCACCCACAGCAGTCTATGAGGGTGGGTTTTGATTTCTACTCTGCAAAAAGTCGTGCCACAAAGCGCAACGCTGCACCCTCTTCCTGAGAACCACCATCCAAACGCGCATGAGCATCCAGAAGACATTCCTCCTCGGTGGCGATCTTGAAATCAATCGCCTTGGTTATGGCGCAATGCGAATCACCGGCGAGGGCATCTGGGGGCCACCCAAGGATCACGACGGCGCCATCAAGGTGCTGAAGAAGGCCGTGGAACTGGGCGTGAACTTCATTGATACGGCCGACAGCTATGGCCCGTATGTGAGTGAAGACCTGATCGGCGAAGCGCTGGCGCCGTACAAGAAGGGTTTGGTCATTGCCACCAAAGGCGGGCTGGCACGCACCGGCCCGAACAAGTGGCTGCCCCTGGGACGCCCCGAATATCTTGAGCAGGAAGTGCTGATGAGCCTGCGCCGCCTGAAGACCGATGTGATTGACCTGTGGCAGCTTCACCGCATTGATCCGAAGGTGCCGGTAGAAGAATCGCTGGCGCCCATTGTGGAGTTGCAGAAGCAGGGCAAGATCAAACACATTGGCCTGTCAGAAGTGAAGCCGAAGGAGATTGATCAGGCGCGCAAGGTGGCCAACATTGTCTCCGTGCAGAACGAATACAACCTGAGCGAACGCAAGAGCGAAGACTCTCTGAATTATTGCGAGAAGAACAACATCGCCTTTATCCCGTGGTTCCCTGTGGCATCCGGCAAACTGGCAAAAGAAGGCGGCCCACTGGAGACCGCGGCCAAGAAGCACAATGCGACCGTATCGCAGCTTTCACTGGCGTGGCTGCTGCATCGCAGCCCGGTGATCCTGCCGATTCCGGGAACAACGTCGATCCAACACCTGGAAGAAAATGTGAAGGCACAGGATGTGGAGCTGAGTGACGCGGAATGGAAAGAGTTGGAAGCCGCCGCGAAGTAACCTCATTCGCATACAAAACAAGTCCTGCTTACCCGGAGGCAGGACTTGCTTTTAGTGTCGTCGCATCCATTCGCCGGGGGTAGCGCCTACACGTTGGCGAAAGGCGCGTATAAAGTTTGTTGCGGAAGTGAATCCCGTTTCACGGGCGATTTCCGCAATGGTTAATTTTCCTAACTGCAGCAAAGCTTTTGCTCGTTCCATACGCCGCTCCAGAAGGTACTGGTGCGGCGTGATGCCGGTGGTTTCGCGGAAGAGCCGTGCAAAGTGAAACGGACTCAGTTCTGCTTCTGCGGCGAGTTGTTCCAGCCGCACGTCTGTATGCAGATGCGTCTCAATGAACTCTAGGACGCGACGTAGCCGCGCCAGTGGGATGCCTCCACGCATATCTTTCAGCGGGACAGGCGAAGCAGCATGACGGCGCAGCAACGTTTGCGCCAGCGACATGCCGAGCAGTTCTCCGTAGAGCGATCCCGCAGGCCAGCCTGCCTCTGCTTCCCTGCCCATCTCCGTCAATAAGGCTCGCAGGCCTTCGTCATGCAGATGCCATTGCATGGCGATGTGCGGTGAACGGCTGAGGCAGGCCTCTTCCGCGGCGCGTTGCATAACTGCGGGTGTTACAGAAACAATCAATCGCTCCGACGTGCCTTCCCAACGCAGACGATCCCGCGTGCCCTCCGGCAGAAGGATCAGCGAACCAGCGTGTGGCTGCTCGACTGCATTGCGGCCCTCGCACCACCACTCCATCTCGACGTCGCCGCGCAATTGCAGATGCATGCACAGGCTGCCGTGGTCGTGCTCGGGCACTTCTACGGAACCTACCGTGTGCCGCTCCAGTACGATGCCCTTCCACGGCGAGTCAGAAGACGTAAGACGTGGTCGTCCTGCCAGCAGAGGTTCTTCTCTGCTGTTGCGCACCACAATCACGCGTTCTGTGGCGGATGCAGCCATGCTTCTACTATGCGCCAAACGTGCAGCGGATGCAGTTCGCCGCAAGATTTGCATATTGCCAAGCTGCCGCACAGCTATACCGGATACAGCGAGGTGAATTCACCATGGCAGACATTACGAAACAATTCAGCGAAGGCTTCATTCTCACCCGTTGGCATTACGCCGCCGAAAAAGAACCGCGAACGCACCGCGGCACGCTACATCACCGGTATGCTGGCGCTTACGGTAGCGAGTGCTGCCGCGATGTTCGCGTTTATCCTGTCGCGTGTGTTGTAGATCGCGTTCCTACTCTGTACGCAGGGCCACCATCGGGTCCACAGCAGCAGCACGACGTGCGGGTATCCAGGTTCCAGCCACTGCCAGCAACGGCAGCGTACACAAGACCAGCGCGAACGTGATGGGGTCGTACTGGGACGTGTAGAACAACTGGCTCCTGGCGAGTCTTGCTGCTCCAAAGGCCAATGGCAGTCCCACACCGATGCCCAGCGCCGCCAACGCACATGCCTGCCGCAACACCATCCAGATGACATCGCCGCGGTCTGCGCCCAGCGCCATACGAACGCCGATCTCCTGCGTCCTGCGGGACGTTGCGAACGAGAACACGCCATAGATGCCGATGACGCAAAGAAGCAGCGCCGCGGCTGCAAACGTGCCGAACAGCGTCAATGCGAATCGCGGTCCTGCATAGCCATAACGATCCAGCAACTGGCGCAGCGAGAGAATGTCGCTGATGGGCTGATCCTTGTCCATGGAGGTGATGATCTGCCGCACCGTTTGCACAAGGCTTTCCGCAGGAACCGCGGTGGAGATCACGAACGTGTCCATGACCGGAGATACGGTGTACGGCATGAAGAGATGCGGGAATGTTTGCTGGTAGCCGGGATACGCTGGCAGATTGCCTACGACTCCGACAATGGTGAACGTTGTGGTCTCCGCGTCTTCATTTTCGAATAGCTCAGACCGTACCAGTCGTACTGTCTGTCCGAGCGGGTCTTTGCCGGGGAGATACTTCTTTGCAAAATCGTCCGTCACCACAGCGTCATGCGCACCCACGGAGATTTCGCGCTCGTCAATAAAATGCCCCTGCAATAACGGCAGGCCGGAGATGGAAAGATAGCTTGGTGTAACCAGATGCAGGTTGCTGACGTGGCTTGAATCCACCGGCAAGTTACCCGTTTGAATCTGGCTTCCGTAGCCCGAGAGAAAGGGTAGTTCAGAATCGAGCGTGACAGCGCGCACGCCGGGAACATGGTTCACCCGCTCCAACGCCTCACGAAAGAAGCGAAGTTTGTCTTCCGGTTTGGAATAGCGATGGCTCACAAGCGGCACACGCATCATGAGGGTATGTTCGGGAGGAAAGACGACAGGCACTTTTTCGACAGCGATCATGGAACGCATCATCAGTCCGGCAACCGTGAGCAGCGCAAGCGACAACGCAATCTCCGCAACGACAAAGCCGCTGAGAAGACGACGATGACCGCGACTGCCGGTACTGCGCATGCTGGTGAGAACGCCGGAAAGACGCGGGTTTGCACTGTGCCACGCCGGCGATGCGCCAAAGAGAATGACCGCAAAGACAGCTATGCCAATGGAAGTCAGCAGCACAGGCACGTTCAACGAGATAAGCGCTTCGTCGGGAATGGTATCGGGCGGGACAAGCCGCAACATGGCCTGCAGACCACCGTATGCAAAGAGCAGAGCCACCGGCACAGAGAACAATGCCAGCAATAGCGACTCCACCATGACCTGTCGCACCAGACGGAGGCGTGATGCACCAATGGCCGCACGAAGAACAAATTCATGTTCCCGTTTGACAGCGCGTGCGAGCAACAGACTGGACACATTCACGCAGGCAATCAGCAGCAGAACAAACACCGCACCCAGCAGCAGATAGAGTGTCCCGGCAAGACCGGACTGGAACATCTCATTGAAGCGCATGATGCCGAACCGAATCCCCTTGTCATAACGCCGCGGATCGGACTGAATGAAGTCCTGGAAAACGGGTGTGAATTGCGACGAGGCCTGCGCCTCCGTAACACCGGGCTTCAGTCGGCCGACCAGTGTGAAGTGGGAGTGGCCTGCAATCATGGGCTGCGGAATGATCGCCACAGGAAGGTACACGTCTGCCCCGCGCCACAGAAATCGTTGCGGCATGACACCGATGATGGTGCGTGCATGACCGTCGACATTGATGACCTGGCCCAGCACCGATTCGCTTGCGCCGAAGTGCGATTTCCAATAGCGGTTGCTGAGGATGGCTACCTCTTCATGCCCCGGGGAAACATCCTGCTGCGTGGAGGCACGGCCCAGCATAGGTTGCACGCCGAGAACATCAAACGTGTTGGTAGTGAGGTAATTCCCACGTATCTGCTGCGCTTCTCCAGCGCCCGTCAGGGTGACGCTGCCGACTGTGGATGCTGTGACTCCACTGAAGATGCTGGTCTTCTGTTCCAGTTCCAGAAATTGCGAAGGCGTATAGGAATCCCAGTAGCAACGGCCAAGGCGTGGAGAGCATAACTTCGGAGTGGCCAGCGTGTGGACATCCTTATACGGAAACGGGTCCACCAGTACGCCATAGGCAACGCTGAATACTGCCGTGGCTGCTCCGACACCCAACGCAAGCGTAAGTACGACGATGGCCGTGACGCCACGTGACTTCCAGAGTTGCCGCAGAGCGAACGCAACATCCGCCCAGAGCGATTCCACCGTTTGCCATTGCCATGCTTCGCGGCCGCGCTGCTCCGTCAGCAATACGTTGCCGAATTGTTTGCGCGCAGCGTGCTCCGCATCTTTGCGCGACATGCCGTCTTCCATCAGTTCGTCGACCTTCTCTTCCAGATGTTCCTGCACGGAGAAGGAGAGATCGTCATAACGGCGACGACGCGAAAAGAGCTGCCTGAGCCAACGCATGGTGAACTCCTAAGCCTTTGCGACCGCAAGTACGCGAGTGATGCCTGCAAACATCTTTTCGAAGCTGGACTTCTCCTGCTCCAGCCGCTTTACACCCGATTTTGTCAGTCGATAAATGCGCGTGGGTCGGCCCTTCGCGGAGACGCCTTCTTCTGCTTCCAGCCAGCCTTCGCGAAGCATCCGCTGTAATGCGGGGTACAGCGAACCTTCTTCGATCTGAAGAAGGTCATCGGAAACCTGCTGAATGTGTTTGACCAGTGCGTAGCCATGCATCGGCTTGATGCGCAGCGAATGCAGGACCATCAGCTCCAACGCACCGGCGAAGAGATCACGATGTTGTGCGGCTTTCCCCATTGGCCGGAAGTCTATACCGCGTATACCTATTTTGAAAATAGGTATACACGGAGAAATTGTTTCTGCATCTTCGTGAAGGGTGAGGCTGTTACGTCGCCCGAAAGATTGCTATACTTGATCGTGCACCCCACGCACGGCCAATCACGACAATTCAAAAAGAACGAGGCGGAGATGTCTGCGAAATACATCTTTGTAACCGGCGGCGTTGTGTCTTCACTCGGCAAGGGGCTGGCAGCAGCTTCTATCGGGTGCCTGCTGGAAGCGCGCGGTCTACGCGTAAACCTGATGAAGTTTGACCCGTATCTGAATGTGGATCCGGGTACGATGTCTCCCTTCCAGCACGGCGAGGTCTTTGTGACCGACGACGGCGCGGAAACCGACCTGGACATGGGTCACTACGAGCGCTTTACCCACGCGAAACTATCGCGCGATAACAATCTGACCAGCGGACGCATCTACGAACAGGTCATCACCAAGGAGCGCCGAGGCGACTACCTGGGCAAGACCGTGCAGGTGATTCCGCACGTCACCAACGAAATCAAAAACGCCATGCGCAAGGTGGCCACCGACTGCGACGTGACCATCGTCGAAATCGGCGGCACGGTTGGCGATATCGAATCGCTTCCCTTCCTGGAGGCCATTCGCCAGATGCGCCAGGACCTGGGCCGCGACAACACGCTCTTCGTCCACGTGACGCTGGTGCCATGGATTGCCGCTGCACAGGAGCTGAAGACCAAGCCGACGCAGCACTCCGTGAAGGAGATGCTGTCCATCGGTATCCAGCCGGACATTCTGCTGTGCCGTTCGGAACGCAACCTGCCCCGCGAAATGCGTGGCAAGATTGCTGCTTTCTGCAACGTGGAAGAGCGCGCCGTCATTGCTGCTCGCGATGTGGCCAGCATTTATGAACTGCCGCTGGCTTTTGAAGCAGAGCATGTGGATCAGCTTGTGCTGAGCTATCTGCGCATCGATGCTGGCGAAGCAGACCTGACGAAATGGCGCGAGCTGGTTCACAAAGCCTACAACCCGAAGGACGAAGTCCACATTGGCATTGTCGGCAAGTATGTAGAGTACGAGGACAGCTACAAGTCGTTGAAGGAGGCGCTGGTTCACGGCGCGCTGGATGCCAACCTGAAGCTGAAGGTGACGTGGCTTGAAGCCGAAGGGCTGGAGACCGAAGACAAGAGCTACGAGCAGCAGCTTGATACGTTCGACGGCATCCTGGTTCCCGGCGGCTTCGGCAAGCGCGGCATTGAAGGCATGTTGAATGCCATCCGCTATGCGCGTGAGAGCGAAACACCGTACTTCGGCATCTGCCTTGGCATGCAGACGGCTTGCATTGAGTACGCGCGCAATGTGGCCGGGCTGAAGGACGCAAACTCCTCCGAGTTCGATCCTGCAACGCCGCACCGTGTCATCTACAAACTGCGTGAATTGACCGGCGTGGAAGAGATGGGCGGCACCATGCGTCTGGGCGCATGGACGTGCGTGATGGAGCCGGATTCCAAGGCTGCACTGGCCTATGGCACCACGGAGATCAACGAGCGTCATCGCCATCGTTACGAGTTCAACCGCGAGTATGAACCCATCCTGACCGGAGCGGGTTTGCGGCTGACCGGAACGACGCCGGATGCCACGTATGTTGAGATCGTGGAAATCCCTTCGCATCCGTACTTTGTGGCCTGCCAGTTCCATCCGGAATTCAAGTCGAAGCCGCTGGAGCCGCATCCGCTGTTCCGCGAATTTGTTGCCGCAAGCTACAAGAACCGCATGGGTCGCGGACGCGCTTTGTCGCAGGAATCGCTGACCGGCATCGCGCAATAGCCAGGACAAGCCAGCTTTGGACTCGGTTTAAGACAAGTCCAAAGCTGCCGTCATTCTGAGCGTAGCGAAGAATCCCGAGGCATTCTCACGCAGCGGGACACACCCCGCTTTTTACGAGAAAGCCACCCGCTTCTCCGGTGGCCGATGCATTGTCGGGATTCTTCGCTGCGCTCAGAATGACAAGGCCCAAAAAGCCGCATCCTCCGGGCACGTTGTACGATCAAAAGAGAGATACAGATGTTGAAGCTGAGCCAATCCGACTACGAAGCACTGCGCATGCATGGCGAGGAGACGTATCCGCATGAGTGTTGCGGCATTCTCCTGGGCCACGCGGGCGAGGTGAACCAGGTGGTCGAGATTATGCGTGCAGGCAACACCCGCACCGACTCCGCCCACAACCGCTACCACATTGCGCCGCAGGAACTGATCAAGGCGCAGCGTGAGGGACGGAAGAAGGGGCTGGACATTGTCGGTTTCTATCATTCGCATCCCGATCATCCGGCACAGTGGTCCGTTACGGACTTTGCCGAAGCCCACTGGTTCGGTTGTAGCTACGTCATCACGGCCGTAGCGCAGGGCAAGGCCGAGGTGACGAATGCATTTCTTCTGCGCGGCACCAGCGAAGAGGACAAGCGGTTTGAAGACGAGGAAGTTGTCGTCGGCTAGTTCACTTCACCCGGAACACCCCGCTGCATCTCACAATGTGCAGCAGTCATCCAAAGGAAGTTATGACGATTCTGATTCCAACCCCGCTGCGTGGTTTTACGGACAACAAGTCCACCGTTGATGTAACCGCAGCAAACGTCAAAGAAGCTCTTGCTGCGCTGACAGAAGCGCATCCCGCCATTAAGGGCCACCTGTTCACCGCCGAAGGCAAGCTGCGCTCGTTCGTGAACGTTTATGTAAACGACGACGATATCCGCGATCTGCCCGGCAAGGACGAGACGGCGCTGAACGCTGGCGACGAAATCTCGATCATTCCGTCGATTGCCGGTGGCGCACCCGCCATTGCGGAAGAGGCCATCGCCGAAGAACTGCCGACGCTGACGAACGAAGAAATTGCCCGCTACTCGCGCCACCTGATCCTGCCGGAAGTGGGCATGGACGGCCAGCGCAAGCTGAAAGCAGCGAAGGTGCTCTGCGTTGGCACGGGTGGACTGGGCGCGCCGCTGGCTCTCTATCTTGCAGCAGCAGGCGTGGGCACCATCGGACTTGTTGATTTTGACGTGGTCGATGAGAGCAATCTGCAGCGCCAGATCATCCACTCGCAGTCCACTGTGGGCATGCTGAAGGTGGACAGCGCCGAGCAGATGCTGAAGGGGCTGAACAAGAACGTCAACGTCGTGAAACACAACACGATGCTGACCTCTGCGAATGCCCTGGAAATCTTCAAGGATTACGACGTCATTGCAGACGGCACGGACAACTTCCAGACGCGCTACCTGGTGAACGATGCCTGCGTTCTGACGGGCAAGCCGAATGCCTACGGCTCCATCTTCCGCTTTGAAGGACAGGCTTCTGTCTTTGCCACGGAAGAAGGTCCCTGCTACCGCTGCCTGTACCCCGAACCGCCGCCGCCGGGGCTGGTTCCCTCGTGCGCGGAGGGTGGCGTACTTGGCATTCTGCCGGGTCTTGTGGGTGTGATTCAGGCAACGGAAGTGATCAAGCTGATCCTTGGCATTGGTGAACCACTGATCGGTCGTCTGCTGCTGGTGGACTCGCTGGGCATGACTTTCCGCACGCTGAAGCTGCGTAAGAACCCGAACTGCCCCGCCTGCGGCACGCATGAGATCAAGGAATTGATTGATTACAACCAGTTCTGCGGCATCACTGCTCCCACCGAAGTCGGGCCGCTGGAAGTGGCTTCGCATGGCGTGGTGACCGGACTGGAAGACAAGGACGGCATTCCGCAGATCAGCGTGGAAGAGCTGAAGGCAAAGCGCGAGGAAGGCAAGGCGTTCATCCTGGACGTACGCGAGCCGCATGAGGTGCAGATTGTCTCCATTGGCGCTCAACTGATTCCTGTGGGAGAGCTGGAGCAGCGCATTGGCGAGATTGCTTCGCACAAGAACGATGAAGTGCTCGTGCATTGCAAGAGCGGTGCGCGTTCGCAGAAGGCTTCGCTCATCCTGAAGAACGCCGGTTTCACCAACGTGAAGAACGTTGCGGGCGGCATTCTGGCATGGGCGGATCGCATTGACCCGAGTCTGCCGAAGTACTAATCCGCTTCCATTTCAAGCAAGAAGGGCGTCCTCACGGATGCCCTTCTCTTTTGCTGTTCACGATGAATGCACGAAGGCAGTGGATGGTCCGGAGGACACACCATCCCGTTCCCCTAATTCCATAGAGGCAATCTGCCCATCGCGCATGGCAAAGATGTGGACTACCTGACTCTCCGATAGCAGATCGCCTTGCAGGCTCTTAACAACCTGATGCACGCAAACACGGAAGCTGCCATCCTCCTGTTCCGTTATCGCGAGCGGTTCCACGCAGGGATCAAACTCCTGCCACTGCCGCGTCCAATAGGCACGAATCTCATCCTTGCCGACGACACTGCCACCCTCGGAAGCCTTGGGCCAGCGCACGTCCTCCGTCATCAGATCCAACGCGCTATCAACGTCGCGGCGGTTGAATGCGGCATATGCCTGCCGCAGAACTGCATCCGTCTCCGTCATGAATTCACTTTCCGCCGCACGTCTTTGTACCCGTGTCGGCCACGCTGGCGATCTTCCATGTGCCGTCGACTCGCACCATGTTGAAGAGATCCGTGCCGCAGTGATCCACTTTGCCATCCACAAGGAAATCAAACGGGGCCCAGACGACTGCGAGATCGTTGTCGATGCGAACCAGCGGGTCATGAATCCGTTCTTCGATCTTCGTTGTGCCGGGTTTGCCAACACGCGTTGCAAAGTCCGTAAAGGTCATCTGCGCGGCTTTGCCATCGCGCATCAGGACCATGGTTCCACCGGGTAGTGTCGGGGCCGCAATGGCGGCGGCATCGCGCTTCGCCATGCCGTCAAACATCGCCTGGATGGGCGCCAATACCGCCTGCTCAGCAGACTGCGCGTGTGAGGGAGAGGCCGTCAGGCAGAACAGCGCTGCCGCCGAGGAGATTTGCATTCTATTCCGCATCATGCGGACGATTGTAGCGCCGGTGGTGGCTCGGATTCCTTATCGTTGCAAAGATCGGCTTCCCGGAGCATTCCCAATGGCACAAAGAAATGCAGGTCCTTCGACTTTCACTTCGTTTCGCTCAGGATGACGGCCTTCGGCCGTACGAGCTTTGCTTCAACGCAAGGAAACGCTCTATGCGCATATGAACTTCTTGTGGATACAACCGACGACGGTCTATTCACGTACGAACTCCGCCTGCGTACAGGGATGATCCTGGCGTATGAATCCTGCTAAGGATGCTCCGTACGTGAACTTCAGAATCGCCGTTGGTTCTGGCTTCCGATATGCTGGCAGTGGATTCTCAATGTGAAGGGAAATATCAGCATGACACGCAGACTCGCAGCACTTACCGCTTCCATGCTCCTGATGCCCGCTGCCGTTCTCGCTCAGCAGGCGCCTGCCGCCGCTCCTGTGCCGCCTACGGAAAAGGTGCTGATCCACGTTCACTCCAACGATCCCAAGGTGTGGCAGGCTTCGCTGGATAAGGCGAACAGCATCATGTCCACCGCACCGAAAGGCACCGCCGTGGTGGAGATTCTGGCCACGGGTGACGGTTTGAAGCTTGTGAACAAGGACTTGCAGGGCCAGAGCATTGTCACGGGTTCGCTCGATAAAGATGTCAGCTTCGTGGCCTGCCATGCATCCATGAAGGCCAACCACATGGAGATCAGCCAGCTTCACTCCGGCGTTGGCACAGTACCCTCCGGTGGCCGCGAGAAGGTCATGAAGAAGGCAGAAGGCTGGACCGTGCTGGACGAAACGGAAGCCAAGTAAATTTCCCTATGAATGGAGAAATGCCCGGCTGTTCGCCGGGCATTTTTCATTTAAAACACGAAAGAATTATGCCGCTGATTTGTGAACATGCAGGCCGCGTTTCCTTGCGGAACTCTTGGCCTGTTTTGACAAGGATGCGTGGCTGGCGGCTGACTTCGACTCTTTCTTCAGTGCGGTCAATCTTGCGCGCCCGCGCTTCGTGTGGCCTTCCTCGCCTGTCTGCGGATGCGTTTGACCCTTTTCCGTATCCTGTTCCGCCTTGTGGCGTGTCTCGGCTGAAGTGGTTCCCGCAGAAGGCGGACTTAACGGAATCCCTGCGCGCCGAGCCTTGCTGAGACCAATGGCAATGGCCTGCTTGGTGTTGCGCGCTCCGTGCTTGCCTTCGCGGATGTGATCCACTTCCTCATGAACAAATTCACCCGCAGCGGTGGAAGGCGACTTCCCTTCCTTCAAATCCTCGTTTGCGGCTTGCATTGTGGCTTTTTCCGGCATTACGATACCTCCTCTCCTCGCATACATTGGGATGCGGCATAGAAGCTATCGCGTGCGCTGAAGAAGGATGGCAGCCATGCGACGAAGTGCGTCACACAGCTACTTTTTCAATGCGGGCAACAGCGGCTTCAGCGTTCCGTCATTCGGCGCAGGTTTCAGATCCAGCAGCTTTGCCACGAAGTCGTATATATCCAGGTTACTGAAAGAAGGCAGCTTTACGCCCTTACGAATGTCCGGCCCGGTGGCCAGGAAGAAGGCTTTCATCTGCGGCATACGCGTCACGTCGTAACCGTGATCCGCCAGGTCTTCACGCGGGCTTGTGGCATGGGGATGCGCAATGTAGGGCCCGTTGGGAATCACTACGGGATCGCCGTTGCGCGGGTTGTCGCGCAGGTGCAAATAGGCAGGAGTATCTTTGCGGCGGTAGACCGTGAAACGTGGATCAGGATGTGCGCGGAACTGCTCGTACAGCGATTGTGCTTCTGCATCCGTCTTCGGATAGAAGGACCACTCGACGACCTTTGTATCTTTCAGATCGACGTACTGGTCCCACTGAATCCAGTTGTTATCGTTCAGGATCATGCCGTGGTCCGACACGATGATGAGGTCAATTGGCAAGCCTGTGGCGTTCAGACGCGCACGCAGTTCGCCCATGAGGGCGTCCACAATATGAACGGCTTCATGTTCCTGCATGGAGTCCGGACCGTACCAATGGCCAGCGTGATCGGTAGTGGGCATATAAAACGTGATCAGGTGCGGTCGTTGCGCAGCGGGTAATTTCAACCATACCAGGACCTGCTCGATACCGACGTGGCCGTCCAACTGATCTTCAAATTTCGCATAGTTGTTCGGGCGGTGACCTGCGACCTCCGCCTCAGACCCCGGCCACATGAATGTTGCCGCACGCATGCCCTGTTGCCGCGCCAGCGACCATAGCGGCACCCCACCGTACCATGTACCGTCCGAGCTCGTCTTCGGGTCCTTGTACTGATAGGTCTCATCGCGCACGGGATCGTAAAAGCTGTTACGCACAATGCCGTGGTGCTCCGGCAGCAATCCTGTCACAAGCGTCCAGTGGTTGGGAAACGTCAGCGATGGATAGGAGGGCAACATGCCATTGGGAGCGGTGGCTCCCGCCTTCACAAGATCATCCAGATGCGGTGCGCCGTGCAGCTTCGGGTAGTCGTAACGGAAACCATCGAGCGACACCAGCACCACATAATGCTGCTTCATGGCATGGGCATTGTTCGGTGCACCGCCCGTGTCCACGATAAGATTCGGCATGGGATGGGCCGAACCGTACGCCGGGTGCTTTGCCTGCGCGGCAAGATTCGCGGTGGCCAGAATAAAAGCGGAAGCTGCGACAAGTGTGCGAAAGACGGAAAACATGGGTTATTAGCAGTGTAGCGACAGTGTCGGGTTCAGCCGTTCTCTGTGACGTCTTTGACGGGGCTAGCTCGTTTGCAGATCGAAAATCTTTTCCATGGGAAGCCACTTTGCGCTGGCGTCGGCTCCGGGATCGCTCTGCTGATACTTCGCCATCTCCGACTCCCACCGCATAACCACAGGGTTGGCGCGGTCCATCTCTGCCTTGCGCTCCATGGTGAAATCATCGGTGGTCTCCATGATCATGACCATGCGGTAGCCATCACGGAAGATCTGCATACCGGTCACTCCGGCAGCACGGATGGACTCCAGAATCTCTGGCCACACGGCCGCATGACGCTGCACATACTCTTCCATCAACACGGGATCGGGCCGCATCTTCAACGTCAGACAAAAGCGCTGCATCTGTACCCTCGTCTTTCTTGTACGTCTCAGTGTTTAACATTCTGCGGGCCTGCGGGACAATCGGCCTACTGAATTGCTATCCTCATCCTCCGCATGACGGAGACCGACTACTCGCAGCGAATTGATAGCCACCACCACCTCTGGCACTACACGCCAGAGGAATACGGCTGGATTGGCGATGACATGGCGCCACTGCGCCGCGATTTTCTGTTGGATGATCTGCGACGAGAGCTGGCTGATACGGGCGTGGATGGCACCGTTGCTGTGCAGGCACGACAGACCTTGGAAGAGACACAGTGGCTGCTGGAACTTGCAGAGGGTGATAACTCGCCTGTTCGCGGTGTTGTGGGATGGCTTCCCATTGCGAGCACTCGCTTCCCCGCTGTCCTGGAGTCCTTTCGTGACTCTAAACACTTATGCGGATTGCGACACATTGTGCAGGCGGAACGTCCGGGATTTCTGGATGGCGATGCCTTCAACCAGGGCATCGCTCATCTGCGGGACACGGGGCTGGTCTATGACATCCTCATCTACGCACGCCAACTGGAAGAAGCCACGCGTTTCGTAGACCGTCATCCGGCGCAGTCGTTTGTGCTGGATCATATCGCCAAGCCGGATATCCGCAATCATGGTTTTGCCGCATGGGCAAAGGCTTTTCGCGAACTTGCGCGACGTGACAACGTTTCCTGCAAACTCTCCGGCATGGTTACAGAAACCGACTGGAACCATTGGTCGTCTGCGGAACTGCATCCTTATTTCGAAACTGCGGTGGAAGCATTCAGCCCGAATCGACTCATGATGGGTACGGACTGGCCTGTGCTTACCGTTGGCTGCACCTATTCCGGTTGGTGGAAGACGGTAGAAGATTGGATCGCTGCTCTGAGTTCGCAGGAGCGCAACATGATTCTGGGCGGAACTGCTACACGCGTTTACGAATTACGATCTTGAACGCCCTCGTAAGAACAAATATGTTGCACCTTTGATCATTTCCAGGGAGAAACCATGGCATTTGCAAGTCAGCTTCCCGAATCCCGGCAGGATAACTCCGGCGCACCGCTGCTGCCGGCGGGTGTTTTGCGTACGTTCCTGCTGGTAGCGTTTGTCTTTCTGCTGTGGGGCATTCCCAACAACCTGAATGATGTTCTGATTCGCCAGTTCATGAAGAGTTTTGAACTGAATCGGTTTCAGGCTGGGCTGGTGCAGTTTGCGTTCTATCTGGGTTACTTCCTGCTTGCACTGCCTGCCGGGATGCTCATGCGCCGCAAGGGTTACAAGGCTGGTTTTCTAACGGGACTTTGTCTATTCGCTGCTGGATGTCTCAGCTTTCCTTTCGCCGCAAACTCCGGGCAATACAGTTATTTTCTTGCTGCGTTGTTCGTGATTGCGATGGGGCTTTCGTTCCTGGAAACAGCAGCGAATCCGTTCATGGTGCAACTGGGGCCAACAGCAACATCGGAACGGCGATTGAACATTGCACAGACGTGCAATTCGCTTGGCTCTATTCTTGGTGTGGTCGCAGGCAATCTGTTCATCTTTTCAGGCGTGGAGCTGACTCCACAACAACGCGCCGCCATGCAGGCGGCGGGTACGTATGCGGAGTATCTGCACAAGGAAACGCTGCGCATTGCCGCGCCTTATGTTGTGCTCGGCATATTTGCACTGGTGTGGGCAGTGTTAATCGCGATCAACAAATTTCCCGCGTTCATTACGCAGCGCGAACACACCGCGGAGGTAGCCGGAAAGCCTTCTGAGCTGCTGCGGGAAAAACATTTCCTGTTTTCGCTGCTGGCGCAGTTTATGTATGTCGGCGCGCAGGTTGGATCGTGGAGCTATGTCATCCAATATGCGCATGACTATGTTCACGCTGCCGAACGCACCGCAGGATGGATGCTGACGGGAACCTTAATTGCTTTCGCGCTGGGACGCGTTCTGTCGTCGTACCTGATGCGCAGTATTCTTCCCAGCCGCTTGATGGCGATCTATGCCGGTTGCAACATCGCACTTTTGATTACCGCAATTTTCGTTCCGGGTTGGGCAGGTTTGGCTGCCGTGCTGGCTACCAGTTTCTTCATGTCGCTGATGTTCCCCACCATCTTCAGTCTTGGATTAAAGGACCTTGGCCCCAACACGAACGTTGCCGCATCGCTGTTGGTGATGATGATTGTGGGCGGTGCCGTGATGCCGCCCATCATGGGTTTACTTGCAGAACATCTGCATTCCACGGCGCTCAGCTACCTGGTTCCACTTGCGGGCTACGTTGTCGTGCTTGCCTTTGCACTTTTTATGACTCGTTACCATCGCCACCGTGAAGCCCTCTCCACCTTTGAGGTGTGAGCTGCTTCACGGTGCGTGTTGCATATACTTTCAATCAAAGCTTCCGCCGGAGAGAACTCAGCAATGGCCGCATCACCCAGGATTACACGTTGTCGCACAGTGGATCTGCGATTCCCCACGTCACGTTTCAGCATCGGGTCCGATGCCGTCAACAAAGACCCCGATTACTCCGCCGCCTACTGCGTTTTGGAGACAGACAGTGGCGTGGAAGGCCATGGCCTTACCTTCACGCTGGGACGTGGAACTGAACTCTGTGTGATGGCGATTGAGTTTCTTTCGCGCTTTGTCGTAGGACGCACGTTGGAAGAAATCACAAGCAACATGGGAGCCTTCGCGCGCGAACTGACTGGCGACACACAGTTCCGCTGGCTGGGGCCCGAAAAAGGCGTTATCCATCTGGCTGCTGCCGCGCTGGTGAATGCGGTGTGGGACCTGTGGGCTCGCGTGGAGAACAAGCCGGTGTGGCTTCTGCTGGCGGAGATGACGCCGGAACAGATTGTGCAGTGCATTGACTTCCGCTACATCGACGATGCGCTGTCGCCCGAGGAAGCGCTCGCCATTCTTCATCGCAACGAATCGACACGTGCGGAACGTATCGCTTTCCTTCGCGAAAAGGGCCTGCCTGCTTACACGACCAGTGTCGGCTGGTTTGGCTTTAGCGATGAGAAGATTCGCAGGCTATGCAAGGAAGCGCTTGCCGAAGGATGGACACACTTCAAGCTGAAGGTGGGTGGCGACCCTGCGGATGATCTTCGCCGCGGCCTGCTGGTGCGTGAAGAAATTGGCTGGGACAACAAGCTGATGGTAGACGCCAACCAGAAGTGGGGCGTGCCGGAAGCCATTGACCGCACCACTGCGCTAAAGCCGCTGCAGCCGTGGTGGATGGAAGAGCCGACCAGTCCCGATGACATCCTGGGCCATGCTCGCATTCGCCGCGAGACAGGCGTCCGCATTGCCACCGGCGAACACTGCCACAGCAAGGTGATGTTCAAGCAACTGATGCAGGCTGGGTCTATTGATGTGTGCCAGATTGATAGCTGTCGTGTGGCGGGTGTGAATGAGAACCTGGCGATCATCCTGATGGCAGCGAAGTTTGACATCCCGGTGTGTCCGCATGCCGGTGGCGTTGGCCTTTGCGAATACGTGCAGCATCTGGCCGCGTTTGACTACATCTGCGCATCTGCGTCGCTGCAGGATCGGGTGGTGGAATTTGTCGACCATCTGCATGAGCACTTCGTTGTTCCGACACGCATCGAACGTGGCCGCTACATGCTTCCGGAAGAGGCGGGATACAGCATCGAGATTCGCAAGGAATCGCTGCAGGAATATGCCTTCCCTCAGGGAACGTATTGGGCTTCTGCCTCCACCACCGCCTAAGACGCAAGGAGAGAGATACATGACATTGCAGGGAAAGCGTGCGCTGGTTACAGGCGCAGCAAGCGGCATCGGCAGGGCAATTGCGGAGACACTTGCATCGGCAGGTGCAGAGGTCATCCTGCTGGACTTGAATCACGATGCAGTCACAGCGACCTCCGACAGCATTACGAAAGAGACAAAGGCAACATGCCACGCAATTGCATGTGATGTTTCCGATGATGCGAGCGTCACCGCTGCGTTCGCACAGGCAGGCGCGCTGGATATCGTGGTGAACAGTGCAGGCATTGCCCACATTGGTACGGTTGTCGATACATCATCAGACGATTTTGATCGTCTGTTTCGTGTGAATGTGCGCGGCACTTATCTGTGCATACAGGCTGCTGTTCGCAACATGGAACCGCGCCGCACAGGCGTCATACTGAACATGGCATCTATTGCCGCAACTTCCGGCATCAAGGATCGCTTTGCGTATTCCATGACGAAGGGTGCTGTGCTTTCCATGACGCTTTCTGCCGCGAAGGATTGCCTGTCACTTGGATTGCGCATCAACTGCATTTCACCGGCACGTGTGCACACACCGTTTGTCGATGGCTTTGTGGCAAAGAACTATCCCGGCCGCGAAGAGGAGATGATGAAGACACTCTCCGCGGCACAACCTATTGGCCGCATGGGAACGCCAGCAGAGATTGCGCAACTCGCTCTGTTTCTCTGCTCGGATGCATCCAGCTTCATCACCGGAACCGATGTTCTGATTGACGGCGGTTTCACGAACCTGCGATAGATAACGGAAGTACTACGAGTACACGCAATGGACCTTGGACTGAAAGATCACGTCATTCTTGTCACGGGCGGCGCCAGCGGCATTGGCCAGGCCATTACACGCACGTGCCTTGCTGAAGGTGCGCGCGTGCTTGTACTCAGCCGCATCTCTGAAGGCGTGGAAGAGTTCATGCAGGAGATGAAGGAACGCCATCTTCCCTGCGAACTTCGCATGACCGAGCTGGATGATCCAGAACACTGTCGCGGCGCGGTGAACTATTTGCGAGAACGCTATGGGCGTTTGGATGCGTTGGTAAACAATGCAGGTTTCAATGATGGCGTGGGATTAGAGCACGGCTCGATTGACGGTTTCCAACGCAGTTTGTCGTTGAACCTGCTGCACTGTTATGCGCTTGCTCACCATGCTGTACCGCTGTTGAAGGCAAGCCGTGGTTCCATTCTGAATGTCGCAAGCAAAGTGGCTTTGACTGGACAAGGTGGTACTTCAGGCTACGCCGCATCGAAGGGCGCGTTGCTGGCGTTGACACGTGAGTGGGCAGCGGAACTGCTTCCCTTCAGCGTGCGTGTGAACTGCATCATTCCGGCGGAAGTCATGACGCCGCAATATACGAAGTGGTTGCGCACACTTGCCGATCCCGATGGAACCATAGCGCACATTGCAGCACAGGTTCCGCTGGAACACCGCATGACACGCGTGGAAGAGATCGCATCGACTGCGGTTTTTCTGCTATCACCAACGCAGTCCAGCCACACCACGGGACAACATATTCACGTGGATGGCGGCTATGTGCATCTGGACAGAATGCTCACGGTGAAGGCGCTTCACTGAGAAATAACAGCTGGTAGCAAGTCGGTTTTTGCGGCCTTCTTCCCTTGCGATGATTGTCTTGCCATGCCGGAGAGAAATGCCCGCTGCACATGGCTGAAGCTGCGCCCACGCAACACCGCAGCCACGATGGTGCGAGAGGCTCGCGGATCCATGATCCTGGCGTAGTGACACGCAGCACCTGTATCGACAGCCATCTCCGGCACGATGGATACGCCTATGCCTGCTGCAACCATGCCCAGCAGGCTGCTGAACTGGCCACTTTCAAATGCAATGTTTGGCGTGATTCGTGCATGTGTGCAGGCGGCGATAGTCAGATCGCGGAAACAGTGTCCGTCACGCAGCATGACAAACGACTCACCGCGAAGTTCTTTCATGATGAGCCCCTTTTTCCGCGCAAGGGGATGTGTCTTCGGCAGCGCAGCAAAGAGCGGCTCGGTATGGAGCGTGAATGTCTCCAGGTCCTTATGGCGCAGCGGTAGCGCGAGGATCGCAATATCAATCGAGAGATCACGCAATCCATCAATCAATACGGGTGTCGTTTCTTCTACGATACGCAGCTTTGCTGCAGGAAACTTTCGCGTGAAGTTTGCCGTGTATCCCGGCATTCGATACGGAGCAATGGTGGGAATAACGCCGACCGTAATCCTGCCCTGCGTATCTGCGGACGTCTCCGCAACACTATTACGTGCTGCGTCCAATTGCGACAGGATTGTCCGTGCATGCGGTAGAAATGCTTGCCCCGCTTCGGTCAGCCGCACGCGACGGCCAAGTCGATCGAATAGTCTGGCCCCCAGGTCTTCTTCCAACTTCTGAATCTGCTGCGAGAGGGATGGTTGCGCAATATGGCACGTCTCCGCAGCGCGGCTGAAACTGCCTGTTTCGGCAACCGCACAGGCGTATCGAAGCTGCTGAATTTCCATAGTTTTATTCTATGCCTCGCATGGCAATTATATATTTCCCCTATCTATCGGCACGGTGCTACATTCAAGTTCGCCAAGCGGTGTGAGTCTCCGCCGTTACAGACAATTCACGATGCCGTGCGATGGTGCAGCCAGCCCCTTGCAAGGCATGCAATTTTCAAAGGTAAGAAGAGGAGAAACATATGTCCAGCGAATCGAAGTGCCCGTTTCATCAGCCAGGCGCAGGCGCCCCCAGCCATCATGCCGCAGGTGAAGGCACATCCAATCAGGATTGGTGGCCCAACGCGCTGAAGCTCGGCATCCTCTATCAACACTCGGACCTGTCCAACCCCATGGGCACGGATTTCAATTACAAAGATGCTTTCAACAGCCTCGACCTGGAAGCCGTAAAGCAAGACCTGCGCGCGGTCATGACCACATCGCAGGACTGGTGGCCTGCCGATTTCGGCCACTATGGCCCGCTGTTTATCCGCATGGCTTGGCACAGTGCTGGAACCTATCGCATGGGCGATGGGCGTGGCGGAGCCGGACAGGGTCTGCAGCGTTTTGCTCCGCTGAACAGCTGGCCGGACAACGTGAGCCTGGACAAGGCACGCCGCCTTCTTTGGCCGGTGAAGCAGAAGTATGGCAACAAACTTTCGTGGGCAGACCTGCTCATTCTTACCGGCAACGTTGCATTGGAGTCGATGGGCTTTAAGACCTTTGGCTTTGCCGGCGGACGTGAAGATGTTTGGGAGCCTGCGCAGGATGTTTACTGGGGCACCGAAACCACGTGGTTGGGTGGCGATCATCGCTATGCCAAGGGCGGCACCGCGACGCTGCCTGCGGATGCACCCATTCACGAGACTGAGACAGGCCGCACGGCCGAGGGAACGAACCAGCGCCTGCTGGAAAATCCGCTAGCGGCCGTGCAGATGGGCCTGATCTACGTGAACCCGGAAGGCCCGGATGGAAACCCGGACCCGATCGCCTCTGCACATGACATCCGCGAAACCTTTGGCCGTATGCACATGAACGATGAGGAAACCGTTGCTCTGATTGCCGGTGGACACACCTTCGGCAAAACGCATGGCGCAGGACCGGCAGACAACGTTGGCCCGGAACCAGAGGCTGCTCCGCTGGAAATGCAGGGCCTTGGCTGGCACAACAAGTTTGGCTCCGGCAAGGGTGCAGACGCTATCACCAGTGGACTGGAAGTGACCTGGACCACCAAACCGACGCAGTGGAGCAATGACTTCTTCACGCACCTGTTTGAGTATGAGTGGGAGCTTACAAAGAGTCCCGCAGGCGCACACCAGTGGAAGCCCAAGAACAATGGCGGCGCAGGTACGGTGCCACATGCGCATGATGCATCGAAGAAGATTGAGCCGCGGATGCTGACGTCAGACCTGGCACTGCGTTTGGACCCCATCTACGAGAAAATTTCGCGCGATTACTACGCGAACCCTGACAAGTTTGCGGATGCGTTTGCACGTGCATGGTTCAAGCTGACGCATCGCGACATGGGTCCGAAGTCGCGCTACCTTGGACCGGAAGTGCCTGCAGAAGAATTGCTTTGGCAAGATCCGATTCCCGCTCTGGATCACAAAACCGTGGACGAGAACGACATTGCCGAGATTAAGAAGGCGATTGCCGCTTCGGGTCTCACAATTCCAGAACTGGTATACACCGCGTGGTCATCCGCTTCGTCCTTCCGTGGTTCCGATAAGCGAGGCGGCGCAAACGGCGCACGCATTCGCCTGGAACCGCAGAAGAACTGGGAAGTAAATCAACCTGCACAACTCGCCAAGGTGCTTGGTGTGCTGGAAGGTATCCAGAAAGACTTCAACGGCAAACTGACAGACGGCAAAAAGATTTCGCTTGCCGACCTGATCATTCTTGCCGGAAGCGTGGGCGTGGAAAAAGGTGCGAAGAACGCAGGTTTCGACATCACCGTTCCCTTTGCTCCTGGCCGCATGGATACCACGCAGGAAAAGACGGATGTAGAGGCTTTCCGCGTGCTGGAGCCTGTTGCCGATGGTTTCCGCAACTACGTGAAGGGCAAGTACAGCATTCCTTCTGAGGCTCTGTTCCTGGATAAGACGCAGTTGCTGACTCTGACGGCTCCAGAGATGACGGTGCTTGTTGGAGGCATGCGTGCGTTGAATGCGAACTATGGCGGCACAAAGCATGGTGTGTTCACATCACGAACCGAATCGTTGACAAACGACTTCTTTGTAAATCTGTTGGATATGAACAACGAGTGGAAATCAGCATCGAACGATGGCGAATTGTTTGAGATTCGTGATCGTAAGACCGGCCAGCCAAAGTGGACTGCGACACGCGCAGATCTAATCTTCGGTTCCAACTCGCAGCTTCGCGCGTTGGCAGAGCTATACGGTTCCTCCGACGCGCAGGAGAAGTTCGTGAAGGACTTCGTCGCGGCCTGGACCAAAGTGATGAACCTGGACCGCTTCGACCTTGCATAAAACAAGTCTGACAACGTAACAACGCGAACGCCCGATACTCCGCCAGTTGCTTAGGTTGAGGATCGGGCGTTTGTCTTGTTCATTGCGTCTGTGAGTACGATAGGATTGCCTCAATGGCAGCTTCCCGGCTAAGTGATATCGCCAAACGCGCTGGTGTATCCATCGCAGCAGTCTCCATTGCGCTGAACGACCGCAATACCACGCGTGTAAGTGCCGCCAAACGAGACCTGATTTACAAAATTGCAGAGGAACTTTCCTATTCTCCAAATGAATTGGCAAAGGCCCTGGCTGAAAAACGCAGCCGCCTGCTGGGGCTTGTGGTTCCCATGCGCGACCCCATCTTCTTTAATCAATTCATTGCGCAGGCACTTTCCGGGATTCAATCCACGCTGATGCGGCGCGGCTATAACCTGCTGATCTTTTCGCCCTCAGGGCGGCCCGGTCGTACCACGCGTGACCAGATACTGGAAAGCCGTTTTACCGATGGCTTGCTGTTCATCAACACACGTTCCTGCTCTGCGCGCGATATCAACGAAACCATCCATGAACTGAACGAAGCGAAGATTCGCTTTGCCATGATGAACAGTTATTATGGCCGCGCACCAGTCAACTACGTGGGTGTGGACGATGCTGCGATTGGTGAAGCTGCTATTCGCTACCTGGTACAGCGGGGTCACAAACGCATCGCATTCCTGAGCGGCGAAAGCACGCTGCCGACGCACATCCATCTGCTGCAGGGATTGCGCAGGGCCATGATGGATTTCGGTTTGGAGCTAAAGCCGGAACACATTGGCTGCACGCATTATGACCAGACACAGGCGTTCAGCATTATGGACAGTTGGTTCGCCCGCAAGAAGGACCGCCCGACTGCCATCTTTGCCGCAGACGATACGCTACTGGTACACGTGTACGACTACATAGAGGCTCGCCGTCTGTCCGCACCCGGCGATGTAGCCATTCTCGCTCGTGCCAACTCCGCAAATGCGGGTGGCTTACGACCACGTCCCACCGCGTTTTTCATTCCCGTCTTCGAAATGGGTCAGCTTGCAGCAGATATGGTCATTGACGCCATTGAAAAGCCCGAGCGTCCGTCGCAGCGTGTCCTGCTGCCCTTCACCTTTTCCGCCGGAAACACCACCTAGCCAAAAACTCGCGAGAAAAGTGTTTGACACAAGAGGAAACGGCTTGTTAGGTTAATTTACGTTAAACGATTAACTTAATATGAACTCGCAAACCTCGGCCGATCCGGTTGTATCCATCCCACCGCCTGACACAGGCGCGGAACCAGATGGAAACGCCGATGAGACGACGTTGCACGCTGCACACGCCAGCCCACGGCGATGGCTTTATGCCGGACTGCTGCTGCTGGCTTCTGTGGTGAATTACATCGACCGGCAAACGCTGTCTGTGCTTGCGGTGACGATGCAACGCGATCTGCATCTGACTGACGTGGATTACAGCCATGTGGTGCAGGCGTTTCTGCTGGCCTACATGGTGATGTATACGCTTTCCGGACGACTGGTGGACCGCTTTGGTGCGCGCTGGACACAAGGGGCGTTTCTGCTGGTCTGGTCCATTGCCGACGCGTGTACCGGATTGGCGCGGGGTCTTTTTTCGCTGGCCACAAGCCGCTTCGCGCTGGGCGCGGCGGAGCCGGGCAATTACACCGCTTCTCTGCGCGCCTCCGGCGACTGGTTCAACGAACGTGAACGCTCCATTGCAGTCGGTATTTACAGCATGGGCGGAACATTAGGGGCAGCCATTGCTGTGCCAATCGCGGCAGGCCTCGCAACGGTCTTCGGATGGCGCTCCGCATTCTTCTTCACTGGCGCCATTGGCACGTTGCTGGCAGTGGTGTGGGTGCTGCTGTATCGCGATCCCGGAGTGCAGCACGAACGCGCCGCATCTGTGCCATGGCGCATGGTATTGCGTCAGCCCCATATCGCGGTGCTTTTGATCACACGTACGATGACGGACAGCGTCTGGTACTTCTTCCTGTTCTGGTCCGTGAAGTACATGCAGGATGCGCATGGCCTCACGCTGAAAACCGTTGGCACCACTCTGTGGGTTCTTTACGTGGCAGCCGACGCAGGCTCGTTACTTGGCGGATTTCTATCAGGAAGACTCGTGCCGCGTTTGGGTGTATTGCGTGCTCGCTTCGCGGTCATGCTGCCGGTGGCAGCAGGCATGTTCGCGCTTTGCACGGTGCCGCATCTGCGTAGCACGACCTCCGCGATCGCAGTCCTAAGTGCGCTGGCGCTGTGCCACATGGCGTGGATGACCAATGCCACCGTGATGACGCTGGATTTATTCCCGCGTTCCATGGCAACGACCGTGCAAGGCATGATTGGCTCCGCAAGTGCGGCCGGTGGATTGATCACAGCGGCGGCCATTGGTTCCAGCATTCAGGCGCATGGATACGCGCCTGTTTTTTATGGGTTGTGCATGCTGCATCCTCTTGCTGCGTTGCTGTTGTGGTGGCGCATTGGATCGCGTGCAGTTGCAGGAGGACAGGGATGAAGCAGCAGACGGAACAATACGATGTGGTGGTGTGTGGTGGCGGCCTGGCGGGCGTGTGTGCGGCCATTGCTGCAGCACGTGGAGGCGCAGCAACGTGTCTGGTGCAGGACAGACCGGTGCTCGGCGGCAACAGTTCGTCTGAGGTCCGCGTTACACCGCATGGCGCGGCTGCATTTCATGCCTATGCCCGTGAAACGGGTATTCTCTCGGAACTCCTGATTGAAGAACGAGCACAGAATCACGAAGAGATTTTCGAGAATGGCTGGACCAACTCCGTATGGGACATGGTGCAGTACGACCTGGTGCAGCGCACAGACAATCTGACGCTGCACTTGAACACCGCGGTTCTGAGTGTTGAGATGGACGGTCGCACGCTAAAGGCCGTGCGATGCCGCATTGGCAATGCGGAGGTAGACCTCACGCTTCACGCAAAGGTCTTCATCGATTGCACAGGCGATGGCATGGTCGCGGCAGAGGCGGGTTGCGAGTGGCGCATGGGCAGCGAAGGGAAAGCGGAGTTTAACGAACCGCACGCGCCTGCCGTGGCCAATGGCGACATCATGGGTAACTCCATCCACTTTCGCGCACGCAATATGGGGCGACCTGTTCCATTCAAGTGTCCCGAATGGGCGATGCATTATGACGACGCACGCTTCTTCTACGACCAGGGACGTCTTCCCAAAGAGATTCGCGGCGGCTATTGGTGGATTGAGATCGGAGTGCCATATGACACGATCCACCAGGCGGAAGAAATTCGTCATGAACTGACGCGCCACACGCTGGGTGTGTGGGACTGGATCAAGAACCGCGATCCGAAGACGATGAAACTGGCGGAGAACTGGGCACTGGACTGGATTGGGCAGGTACCTGGCAAACGTGAAAGCCGCCGCATCATGGGCCTCTATCTGATGAACGAATGGGACGCGATCCGCTGTACCGTTCACGATGATGAGATCGCCTTCGGTGGGTGGTTCATTGATATCCATACGCCAGGTGGATTACTGGCGCCCACCAGCGAACCAGCCAGCGCGGAAGGCTATTCCGAGACAAGCGAGTATGCCGCACGCTCTTATGCAGGTCCTTACGGCATTCCCTTGCGCTGCCTTGTATCGAAAGATGTTGACAACCTGATGATGGCGGGCCGCAACGTCAGCGCTACGCATTGTGCGCTGGCAACTGTGCGCGTGATGGCCACAACAGCGTTGACGGGACAGGCAGCAGGTGTAACAGCTGCGTTGGCAACGCGGCAGAAGACCTCACCAGCACATATCGCTACGGTTGAATACAAGCGCGTGCAACAACAACTGCTGCGCGATGGCTGCTTCCTGCCAAATATCCGCAATGAAGATGCGAACGACTTGGCTCAAAGCGCCAACGTGTCTGCGTCCAGTGAAGCAAGCTTCATGGGCGTTGGCCCGGAGAGCGTCGGTGCACACGAAGGGCTCGCCTTCTGGCGCGATCAGGCTGTACCGCTGCGGGAAGAGCTGCTGCAACGACGTGGACAGTGGCTGGCACTGGGGGGAGACAGGTTGGAAACACTTCGTTTCTGTCTCTCCAATGTGAGCGACCAGCCGCAGTCACTTTTAATAAGGCTCATGCAGGTGCAGCACATCTGGGACTATCGCGTGGACGATGCCATGGAGATTAGTGCTGGTGAAATCAGCGTACCCCCAGGGGCCAAGCAATGGATTGCGTGGCAGATTCCAGCTACTGTCGAGCTTCCGAAAGCCGGTTACATCCGTGTCGATCTGTTGCCGAATCCCCAAGTGCAATGGCATGTTGCCGGTGCCGTGGAACCCGGCCATGTGTCTGCATTTGAGATGTCGCCAGGCAAGATGCGCCGTTATTCAAGCGGTGTCACGCTATCGATGCAGGTGGAGCCGCCACAGACGTCGTACGCTGCTGCGAATGTTTTGAGCGGTGTGACGCGTCCTCATGCCACCACGAACTTGTGGCGGTCTGATCCACAACAATCGCTGCCACAGTGGCTGGAACTGACCTGGGCAGCACCGCAAGACGTTTCGGAAATCATCCTGATTTTCCCCGGCCATCTGCTCCGCGAATACCACGCCTATGCGCCGATGTATCGTGACCCGCAGTGCGTTCGCGACTATGACATACAGATTCACGACGACACAGAGTGGCGCACCGTAGCTCAAGTGCGCGGTAACTATCAACGACGGAATGTCGTTCCATTCGCAGAACCGGTTCACACGGATCGGATACGCGTTGTGGTGCGGGCTACACATGGCGATCCGTCTGCAGCCATCTACGAAGTTCGCCTGTACTGACAGCTCTTTAGACCCTGTACATGGGTCTTTTCCGGGAAAACGAATTTAGCCCGAGAAAAGCTCTTGACAATGCATTCACAGTTTTTCTAATCTCGCCGCCGTTAAGTTAATCGGTTAACCATGTCACTTCAAATTTCCTGGATTACATCTCGAATCGTGCAGCGGCAACGCCGATCTATCGCAATACTCCTACTGTTTGCGGCGGTGCCCGGCTGTTCTGTCGCACAAACTAAAGGCGATTACACGATCCGCTATGACCAGCCACACCAGGTGATCCGCGGACTCGGGTTTGAAATTCAGAGCGATTCCATTGGTTCAGGAAATGCAGGCATGCCCGACGATGTGATTGCTGTTCCACACGATCTAACACCTGCAGAGAAAGTGCGGTTCGCGAAAGAGATGCTGCATGGCTTTCGTTACGCGCGGTTGGCCATGGGCCTGTATCTGCGCGGCCTGGACGCTGACCAGAAGCACATTGTGGAGCGCTATCCGGGGCAAATGGCCGACTTGAAGCAGATGCAGGACCTCTCCGGTATCCAGGGTTTCGATGTGGAGTACTGGTCTCCCGCACCGTATTGGAAAGAGGGAAAGACCTATTACAGCGGCAGCATCGCGTCGAACGACAAGGTTTTTTTGAACAGCTTCAGCGATGCCCTGGTACAAGATGTGCGCTACCTGCAGCAGCATGGTCTCCGTATCGCGCAGTGGGGTCTGCAGAATGAACCAGCGTTGGGCAAGCCGAAGAAAGAGACGTCACAAACGCTGGACGCAAAGCAGTCCTATGCACATTGCTACTACTCACCGGAGGACTACGCAGCGGTGTTGAAGGTTACCGTGCCAAAGGTTCGCGCATTGATGCCATCGGTCGAAATTCATGCAAATAGCTGGGATGGTCCCGCAGGCCTTTATGCCGCGGAGATTCGCAAAGACCCCGCTTTGCTGAAGGAAGTTGACTCCTGGACGTGGCACCAGATCGGACACAACTCAAACGACCAGATCGCGCTGCGCGAGAAATACCTCGCAGGTGCTGGAGGTAAAGCGGTTTACCAAAACGAGTACGAGTATCAGCCCTGGGACAAGAATATGCCCGTTGACGGCTACTTCATGAACACCGGGCAGGCACTGATGAACTGGATGGCCTTTGAAGATTCTCCCGTCTGGTACTGGATTCATGCGTTGAAGCCAGTCACCAATATGGAGGCGACGGGATATGCACTTGGCTTCTGGCGTCCACAGGGCGAATTGAAAGATAACCTCGCACCGGCCATCCAGCCCGGGCACTGGGATTACAACCCGCGCAACTACAACGCAGTCGCGGGCTTTTTGAAATACCTGCCGTGGGATTCCACGCGTCTTGCCGTTGATGAGAGTGAGGTCCGAAATGACCAGCGCATTCTCGTCTGGCGTTCGAAGGACGGTCGCCTGGGTGTTGCTCTTTCCAATCGCGGCACGACGCCGTTCCAGTTCCATCTGCATGGAGTTCGTTCCGACCAGCTTATCGGGCATCGTTACACCGTGCAGTCACGTGACGTTTCTCTTTCCAGCAAGAAAGCAACCGCGGACCTCGTGATTACGGTGCCGCCGCAGAGCTTCGAGTTCTGGATTGGTAAGTAGCACTACATAAAAGAACGCAGACCTATCCTGGGGTGAAGGTATGTTGAAGTCCTTGAGGCAAACGCAACTGGCACGAACAGCCGTGCTGGCAACGCCCATTTTCCTGTGTGCGCTTCCGATGTACGCGCAGCAGGGGACGGGCAATATCTCTGGAACGGTGCACGATTCCAGCGGTGCGGTGGTTCCCAACGCGACCGTCGATATTGAAAATATCGACCGTAACGATGCCATCCATCTGACAACAAACGACGCGGGTTTCTATAACTCGCCGCCATTGACTCCCGGCAGCAACTATCGCGTGACCATTACGCGGCAGGGCTTCGGCAAGTCGGTCATCAGCAACATTATCGTAACTGTTGGTCAACGAGTCGGTGAAGACGCCACGCTGACCGTTGGTGGTGTTAATGACACGGTAGTGGTAGAAGCAACGCAAGCCACGGCACTTGATACCACTTCTGCAACGCTGGGTGCGGTCATCGGCGAGAAGTCGATTGAAGAACTGCCGCTGAATGGCCGCAACGTCATTGCACTAACCACGCTGACACCAGGTGTTCGGATCAACACGACGGTGGCACAGTCTGGCTTCGCAAACCGCGGCACAAATCTTTCAGCCATTTCGATCAACGGCTCGCCTACAGGATCGAACTCGTACATCCTCGATGGCCAGAGCAACCTCTCCACCACGACCGGCGAAATCGCTGTGAATCCGACCGTGGATGCCATTCAGGAATTCAAAGTGCAGAGCGGTGTTTTCTCTGCACAGTATGGTTTCACGCTGGGCGGCGTGGTGAACCTGGTTAGTCGCAGCGGTACCAATAGCATTCATGGCTCGGCCTATGAATTCTTGCGGAACGATGTATTCAATGCGCGAAACTACTTCGCCCGTACCGGCGTTGTCGCAAAGCCGGTGCTGCGTTACAACCAGTTCGGCGGGGCCATGGGCGCGCCGATTATAAAAAACAAGGCATACGTTTTCGGGAACTTTGAAACCTACCAGTTCAAGCAAGCATCGCCACAGTTTCTCAGCGTACCTACGGCTGCGCAGCGTACGGGCGACTTCAGCCAGCTAATCGACGCCAATGGAAACTTCATTCCGCTTTACAACCCGTACACCACTACTGCTACAACCACAGGCGGCAATACGGTCTATACCCGTCAGCGTTATGCAAACAACCAGATAACCAATCTTGATCCGGTTGCTGTTGCTTACCAAAATAATTTCTACCCGCTGCCGAATAACACGCCTGCAACCGTTGCACAGCAGCGCACCAACACGAACAACTACTTGTTCAATGCGCAGGGCCTGTCCCATATGTACAACGCACTGGGACGTGTGGACTATCACCTGGGCGAGAAGGACACGCTCTTTGCACGCTTTGCCTACTATCAGAACTACACCAATGGTGGCACGGGTGGTGGCACTTATTATCCAAATCCAGTCGTGGCCAACCGCTATGACACTTACACGGCGGAAGAACTACTCATCGGTGACACACACGTCTTCTCGTCCTCTTTGATCAATGACCTTCGGCTTTCGATTGAGCGTCAGGAGTTCCCCTTCCAGGCAGCAAGTGCAGGGCAGAACTGGCCGCAGAAGCTTGGGCTTCCCTCAAACGTTCCCAGCTTTGCAATTCCCACGGTGAGCAACGGGCTGCCGAGTTCCAATCAGACCATCGGCTATCGCGCCTACACGCTACCGGAAGTTACAGACACCGTCAGCAAGGTCATCCAGCGTCACGCGCTCAGTTTCGGCTTTGACTGGCGTTACAACGCCGGTGCGAACCTGCAACGCAATGCGCCGTCTGGCACTTTCAGCTTTGCTGCAAGTCTTACCCAGGATCCATCCGGCGGTGCCGCGGCTCCTAATACGACGAATAGCGGAAACACTTACGCTACTTTCCTTTCGGGTGCCGTCAGCTCGGCAGGCATCACCACAAACCAGGGGGAATTGGATCGCGCGTTCAGCGTGTCTGGTTTCATTCAGGATGATTGGTCCGTATCGGATCGACTGACACTAAACCTTGGCCTGCGTTATGACTTTCAGCAACAGCCCTTCGAGCAGAACAACGGCTATAGCAACTTCAACCCGGCACTTAGCTCCGGCGGTTACACCGGCATCATGCAGTATGCGAATACGCCGGGTGTAGGTCGTAACTTCGTTCCGGAAAGCTATCGCGATTTCGGCCCGCGGCTAGGCTTCGCATACCAATTAACCGGCGATGGCAAGACTGTCCTGCGCGGTGGTTTCGGTATCTACTATCCGCTGTTTTTCAACTCCATTTATACCGGCCAGACGAATGGCTTCTCATCCACCAGTACCAACTACAGCGCGACCACCAATCAGCCTGCCTTCCAGTTTAAAAACGGTTTCCCGTATGATCCGTTGCAGCCTGGCGGCGCATCGTATGGCCCACTCGGCTTCCTGGGTCAGTCCGTGGGCTATCAGACTCCCGGCGCCTGGAAGTCGCCTCAATCGCAGCAATATACACTCAGCATTCAACGTCAGATCCCTTACGATACGGTGTTGCAGATTACCTATGTGGGCAACCACGGCGTCCATCTTCCCGCAGGCGGATGGAATATCAATGCGCTAAACCCGAGCTACTTTTCTCTTGGCAAGACGTATCTACAAACGCAGGTTGCTAACCCCTATGCCGGTAAGTTTGCCGGTTCACTCGGCGCAGCAACGGTATCGCGACAGACGCTGCTTAACCCATACCCGTACTACTCCACGATCTCCACGTACAACGCACATGTGGGCAACCTGCACGCAGATTATCTGGAACTGTCTGCACAGCGGCAGGCAAAGAACGGTCTCACCGTTCTCTTCGGATACACCATGGGCAAGCTGCTTACCGACAGTGTCAACTCACCGCTGGCATATCTGAATGGCCTCGCATCGAACAATGGCTATCAGAACCCATACAACCGCGCGGCGGAATACTCATTGGATCCGTCGGACGTATCGCAGCGTGCCACGATCAGCGCGCTGTATAACCTTCCCATTGGAAAAGGGCAGCGCTTTGACCTGCACAGCGGCTTCCTGAACCGCGTGGTGGGCGGCTTCCAACTCAACCTGATCGGTGTCTTCCAGACGGGCACACCGCTCACTATTACAGGTGCAAATTCACAGAGCACCGCAACCCGTCCGAACTACGTCCCAGGTGTAGATGTGGTGAACAAGAACCAGAACATTAATGCATGGTTCAACACGCTGGCCTTCCAGAATCCGAATGACTATACCTTCGGCAACGTTCCGCGCACACTGCCTCACGTACGTGGACCGGGAACACAAAACTTCGATCTCTCCATCTTTAAAACGACGGAACTCTATGGTCGCTTCAAACTGCAACTGCGAGCAGAAGCATTTAACTTCCTGAATCATCCGAACTTCGGTATGCCCGGAACTGCATTTGGCGCTTCGACGAATCCTGTGGTGAATGGCAATGGCGTCAGCCCAGGTTGCGCTACGGCAGGAGCGGGCGGCTGCAATACCAGCTCTTCCTTCGGCGTGATCAGCAGTGCCGCAGATGGACGTTCACTGCAGCTTGCAGGCAAGATCATCTTCTAAGGATCGGAACGTCGCCTCCTCACTTTGCAGGATGGAGATTCCCTTCTCCGTCCTGCTTTATTTCAGTAGAAATGAACTGGAGACACAACAAATGAACTTCCTTCGCACCACCGCTGCTGCCGCATTTGCCCTGATGACACTTACCAGCACGGCCTTTGCCGCAGAACGCATCTCACTGAATGGCAGCGGATGGACCTTCAAAACAACACTGGATAATCCGGTACCGGTAGAAGTTCCTCATTGCTGGACGGGCACCGAACGCTGGCGCCATTACATTGGTTCGGCACTCTATCAGCATGATTTCGATGCGCCCACACTCAAGCCGGGGCAGGTGGTTCGTCTTCACTTTGATGCGGTATATGACGTGGCGACCGTGTGGGTGAATGGCAAGCGTCTGGGCACGCACGAAGGCGGCTATACAGCATTTGAATACGACGTAACTTCGCTATTGAAGACGGGCAAGAACCGTATCCTGGTGGAAGTAAACAACACACCCACAATCAGTTCGATTCCCGCATTGGCAACGGGTAATCCTTCCTCTGCAAATAACAATGGCCGCATCACGATTGTGGGCTGGCTTCCTTACGGCGGCATTGTGCGGCCGGTGAGCCTGCTGGTCACGGATGCAGTGTATCTGCGCAACATGAAAGTGGATGCGAAGCCTGACCTGAAGACCGGCGATGCCACGATCACCGTACATGCATGGGCCCACAACGGCAGCAATACGGATCGCACATCGGACATTACAGGCACCGTCGCTGGACTTGCAGTATCGTTCCCTCACAAACGAATTGCTGCCAACAGCGATGAGGAACTTACCTGGACAGGCAAGCTGTCGCACGCACATCTGTGGAGTGTTGCCGATCCTTTCCTCTATGACGCACATCTTCAGACAGCCGGCGATGCGCTCGACGCAAAAGTTGGCGTGCGCGACATTCGTGTAGTTGGAACGGAACTGCAACTCAACGGCAAAACAGTGCATTTGTATGGTGCGAATCGCGTCGGCGAAGATCCGATCGAAGGCCTGATTGAATCTGACGCCACCATCGAGCGCGACATGAGTGACATGCTTGCGCTGAACATGCGCATGATGCGTATTGCGCACTATCCACAGCCTCCTGCGCTATTGGACTATGCAGATAAGCACGGCATGTTGATCATTCCCGAAGCTGGCAACTGGAACATGAGTTCATGGCAGATGGCTGACCCCGACATTCGCCAGCGCTTTCAGAAGCAGCAGCAGGAGATGATCGAGCAGGAATGGAATCATCCATCCGTCATTGCATGGAGTGTGGGCAACGAGTACGAGTCTTATACGCAGGAAGGCAAGGACTGGACACGGGACATGCGCGCGTTCTCGTTGAAGCTGGATCCCACGCGCCTGATCACCTTTGCCGACCGTTACACGGGCGATCCTATAGTAAAGAAGGGATCCGATGATGCCGGTCAGTATTGCGACTTCGTCTCCATCAACATCTATGGCGATTATGCAAAGCGCCTTGACTACGCACACCAGCTTTATCCGGATAAGCCCATCTTCGTAACAGAATTTGGCAAGATGGGAGAGCCCGGGTTGCACGATCCCAAACGCATCGCGGACATTACAGATGCCGTAACCGCGATGAAGGGACGTCCGTGGGTGATTGGCGGTTCGCTGTGGACATGGGCGGATTATCGCTCATTCATCAATGGCACGCCAGACAACGGTATCCGCAGTTGGGGTGTGGTGGACTTCCTTCGTCAGAAGCGCGACAGCTACCCCGTGGTGCAGCAGTTGTTTAAGACGGAACTTCCGTAGCCACTTCAAGCTGCTGTGGCGGGTGGCCTTCTTCCCTGCTGGTATACACCGGCCACAGCAGCGTAATGGCAATGGGATGCAACACAGCCATTAAACAAAACACAGGCGTGTAGCCACCATGCATGACGAGATAACCAACTGCTTCACTGGAAAGCATGCCGCCAAAGCCACTGCCCATAGCGATCAACCCCGCAGCTTTACCCAGTTGTTGCTGTGAATACAGATCAACCAGCACAGCAGTAAGTGTTGCAAGCCATCCCATGTGCGCGAATGCGATGAGCGCGGCGACGAAAATGGAGGAAAGCGTTCCGGGGATGAATGCTGCAAGTGGGCTCAAGGGGACAATGCAGGCTGCAACAAGCATGATGCGGCGATACGCCAGGCCGGGGCGCAGTCCAGAGCGGATCATATATCCGGAAATCAAACCGCCCATCAGCGTGCCAAGTCCACCACCCGCGTAGACAATCCATCCCACCTTTGCCACGGAATCCAACGGTAGATGGCGCGCACTGAGCAGATACTTTGGAAACCAGAACAGCAGGAAGTACCACACAGGATCAGTGATGCTGCGCGCGACCAGCAGCTTCCATGTTGCCGAACGTCGCAGCACGGCCATGGTGTTGGCCTTTGCGGGCTGTTGCGATGCAGCGCTGTCGCTACTGCGATAGATCCAGAACCACACCGGAACGAGAAGTAAACCTGCAACGCCATCCAGAAGGAAGATGGAGCGCCACGGCAGATGCGTTGTGACCGCTGTGATGATGGGCAGTGCCACGATTGCACCCACCGTTGCGCCCATGGTGTAAATGGAAATTACCAGTGGGCGGCGTTTCTCGTCGAAGGTTTCGCCCACGGCTTTTGGCGCGGCAACCCATAATCCGGGTTCGCCGAGCCCCAGACAGAAGCGAGTGAGACCGAGCAGCCATGCTGTGCTCACAAACGCAGTCGCAGCTTCCGCCAGCGACCACCACCCAACGAAGAGCGCCATGGAACGGCGAGTGCCAAGACGATCAGAGATAAATCCAGAGATGCCATAGGCTATGGCAGAGGCGAAGAGGAAAAGGCTGACGATGTGAGCGTAGCCCTGGTCATTTAGATGCAACAGCGCCTGCATGCGTGGCGCCACCACCGAGAGGCTCTGACGATCAAAGTAGTTCACCAGGGCAATCAGAAAAAGCCATACTACCAACTGCCACTGCCGCGCGCTCATCCGGCTATTCTGCTTGTCCACGGCGCTCTCCTGTTTTTCGATCAGTAGCAACGTATTTCAAAGATCGCTGGTATTGCATCGCCATGGCCAAGAATCGTTAACGTAAGTTCGTCGGTTGTGATTAGCTCTGCAAGGTTCAACGTGTAGCGTGTTTGATGATTCTCTTCCACATGTGTCAGCACGATATCTCCCGCACGAACTTCAAATGCGGTGACACATGCTGGCATCACACGTTCCGGATGCCCCATCAGAACTGACTCCATGGGATGATCAAAGTCCGTATCGAACCCGATCACAATTTCACAGATGCTTTGAGGTTTATCCCAGGTTAGTTTCAACGTGGACTTGCTGTCGTTCTTCGCGGGCAGCCACGCATTCACGCTGCTCCATGGACGCGCAATTCCGTTGCGCACATTCTCCGGGTCAAAGAGGTTAAGCGCTGGTTCAAATCGCATTGCCAGATTGCGTGCGTGCGGTCTGCGTGTGGGAAGCCAGAACGCAAAAGTATCGACCCCGACGCCTTCCGGTGGTGACTGCACCGTGCTCTTCGCAACGGCCTTGTTCATCTTCTGCGCAAGTGTCAGAATGCCCGTCACCTGTTCGGTGCTCAAAGCAACAGATACATCTTCATTGCCATGCAGCACAACAAACACATGAGCCGCTTGCGGCATGGTTGCGGAGAATGCAATCACTCCATCCTGCTCGCCCTGGTTTAATGCGAGGATCATTGCATCCAGCTTCACATCAGGAGTCGTGTTGCCTTCGCGGCTGCCGATCCACAACTCACAATGCAACTGTGTCGTCACCTTTGCGCGCACAGATAACGTAAATCGTGGCACCACCCCAACAGTCAATGGCATCAGTAGAGCCACCGATTGCGAAAGTATCTCCCATTCTCCAGAAGGCGCCAATTCGGCAAGCCGCAGTGTGGAACTGGCGGTGATGTTTGCGCTTCGCACTTTATCGTTTGGGTCCTGCAATCGCAGGCCGGGAATGTGTTGCCCATGCGCAAGCAGAGCCTGCTGCAGGCATTGCATATGCGCTGGTTCTATCAGATCGCGCGGCAGAAGTTGTTCTTTCTTGCACAATGCCGCCGCCATGCCCACTGCTTGCGCATTGTGAGCGCACGTGGCCATCACCCGTGTGGAACCGAACGCGATGTGCGATGCCGAAAGGATTCTGCCTGTGAGAAATAGATTTGGCACATTGCGGCTATACATTGTGCGATACGGAATCGTGTAGACGCCTTTGCTGTGCCACTGCGTGCAACCGGGTTGCGAACTATAGACACCATCCGGAGGATGCAGATCAACGGCCCATCCGCCGAAACTGACAGCATCGTCATGATGACGCTGTTCAATCACATCCTGCTGCGTCAGCATGTAATCGCCTTCAAAGCGGCGGCTTTCACGCTTACCGGGAATCGTTCCCATCCACTCCAGCGTTAGCGTCTCTGCTTCCGGAAATTCACCGGAATTCTTGATGTAATTCCAGACGCCATAGGCCACCTTCCATAGCTCGTACTTAATCTCTTCCGTTTCATACACGGTGTCGCGAGCGCCACCATATTCCAGCCACCACAGACGGCATCCGGAATCCGTCACGCGCAGCTCACGGAAACGCGGTATCGCTGTGATGTCTTTCAACGCGAAGGCCGGGGGCACGTACTTCACTGGCCTACCAGTGTCACGTGTGTAGAAATAAAGCGAATGCCCAAGCAGAGAGTGATCCTCTGTTTCAGGAGCCAGCAATTCACCAAACTCCGCGCGTGATTCCGCACCCACGCGGAACGCTGCACCTGCAAGAAATCCAAGGATGCCATCACCTGATGCATCGCAGAACAGCGGCGCTGTGATGTTGTAACGAATCTGATTCTGACTACAGAATGCGCTCACACCAAGAATGCGACCGTCTTCGTGCCTGGTCTCTGCGGAATCCACTGCCGTATTGAGCAGCAGTGTGATGTTGGATTCGCGCAGCGTCCATTCCAGCAGAATGGAGTCAAGCACAATGGCATTCCCTTCCGGGTTGCGCCACATGTTTTCCACCAACAACTCATCAATCACGCCGCCTTCGCGTGCCCAGCGATTGTTATTGCCCATGTGGGAAGTTGCTCCCAGAACCCACAGCCGAACTTCGCTGGATGCGTTCCCGCCAAGCACCGGGCGATCCTGTACCAGGATCGTCCGCACACCCTGCCGCGCTGCGGTAATGGCAGCGCAGACGCCGGAGAGTCCCCCGCCAACCACGACGAAATCAGCGTCCATGCTCTGCTGGCGCAATGTCCTCGGTCCAGCCATCGTGCTGGCTCCAGTCGAGCCAATCGTGTCTTTCAGTTCATGCATACTGTTGTGATCCAGTCCGTTCGAGGAGGAAAAAGAACTTGTCAAGCTAACGTCGAAGAGAGTACATGTTAAACGTTAAACCTGTAAAGAACCAGGCAAATTTGAACGCCGATTCACACCATTTGCTGGAGGATGATCTTGCTTTCTCTTCGCCTCTCGACTGTCATCATGACTGTCACCGCTCTGCTCCCATTCGGCGCCGTTGGCCAGAACAGTATTCAGCTTTCTTCATCCGGCATTGTTTTTCATGCAGAGAGACCCGGCGCTCGCTTTTCTATAGACAGCAATGGCAGCACAACAATCCTTGCTTCGCCCACCGCAGGTATTTTGATCAACGGGAGTCCGTTGACACTGACGGACACGTGCAAAGCATCGCCATGCATCCTGCATGGCAAGACTGCTGCAGGCGAAGAAGCGGCTCTCACCATCCGCGTTGAGCCACATCACATTGCACTTACCCTGCATCCTGCACATGATGGAGCGGAAGTACGATTTGTTACGTTTGGCGCATCTCCCGCATACGGTTTGGCGGATCATGCCGTGGAGCAGAAACAGTTCTCCACGCTGGAAAACAAGCAGTTCAATACCGATGTGACGGGATTTAAGGACGATATCTTCCTGTCTGGTCAGGGCCTTACGCGGCTCGTCAGTAACTTCATCATCTATCCGAAGCAGGGATTTGCGGAAGTATTGATCGATCCGTATCGGAAGATTGTTCACACTAATAGCAACGAAATTGTGCAGGGCGTGGAACACTCCCATGGCGATGTTCGCATGCATTATTTCTTCGGCGATCCGCATGCAATTTATGCGGAGTATCTGGCTTCCCGGAATGCTGCCGGATACCGTGTAGTGACTCCAAAGTATGCAGCGTTCGGCGTGGGATGGGAAGCGTTTGGCGCACTTGGCTGGGATACGAACCAGAAGACCGACACGGAGAGCATCGACCGCTACTTAAAGGATGGATTTCCTCTTCGCTGGATTGTGGTGGGTTCCGGCTTCTGGCCAGCACAGCCTGAATCGATGCATGAAACAACATCCTTCGGTTACTGGGACAAGGAAAAGTATCCCGACCCGCGCGGCATGTTTCAGCACTTCAAAGACGAGGGCCTTGTCTCTATGCTTGGCCTTCGTATTACCTTCATCACGACCGGTCCCTACGCAGAAGAAGGCGTAAAGCACGGCTACTTCCTGAAAGATGCCGGCGGCAAGGTTGAGTCCTTTACTGGCGGGTGGCCTAAGATGCCTTACTACCTTCTGGATGCGCACAATCCCGCTGCGCTGGACTGGTACATGGCTCTGGTAAAGAAGTGGCAAAACTATGGCGTGAGCGGGTGGAAAGAAGATTTTTACGGTTACGGAAAATATCCCCTGCGTGATGACAAGGTGGATCCGACAAACGATCGCCTGATGGCTCAGGGCCAGCTCATCATTGAACGCAATGGTTATCTTTCTTCGAACGGTGATCTACACCGTATCAATGACTTCAATTACAACCAGGATCAGGATCGTGGTCCGGTCAATGCACTTGCGCTTGCCTACGCAGGCTTTCCGCTGGTCTATCCGGATATCGTTGGCGGAACATTTGGGGAAAGCCACTTCAATACGCAACGAACGCCACAGATGGAAACCTACATGATGCGCAATGCCATGTGGGCCGCCCTGCACAGCAGCATGGGCATGGGCGAACCACCGTGGAGCTTTCGCCCCGAAGTGGCCAATGTGATGCGCAAGGCTGCACAACTGCATGATCGTATCTCGCCATATTTATTCCAGTACGGACGGCAGTTTGCAATCGATGGCTATCCGTGGACGATGACTCCTTTGCCCATTGCCTATCCGAAGGACAGCGCTGTGTACGGACACGAGAATGCGACTGATCGACGCTACGAGTGGTTGATTGGCGAAGCACTTCTGGCAGCACCGCTGTATGGCAACGACTACGCAACCGCAACCACACGGGATATTTACCTGCCGGTCGGTGAGTGGATGGATTTTGAAACGGGAACCATCTATCAAGGCAATCAGGTATTGCGCGGCTTCGCACTGCCGGTAGAGAAGATCCCCCTATTCGTCGGAGGCACCGGAATCACGCTGGAAAAAGAGAACCAGAACGTCGTCGCATGTATCTATCCTGTCGCCCCCAAAGGCTCGGTCACGCTGTCATTACCAGATGACCGTCGTCCGATTCACGTAACGATCGCTGCCTCGCTTAAGGGAGCGCGCAACGTTGTGGTGAAGGATCACACAGGAAAAGAAACTCCGGTGAGAAAAGTAGGATTCGCGTATCGATTCCACCCTGCTGCGGGCGAGTCCTACACGGTTACTCTTCACTGATGAGAACAAAGCGCGGAATGAGTAAGTAGATTCCCCATCTATTTAGTCGTTCGCCCCCCATAATTTTCCGCGGAAGATTGTCTTCCAATCGGACTTCATCTCAATGACAGTCCGATGTTTCTCACCGGCGCAAACGTGGCGATGCCCTGGGTCGAACTAATCCGTAGATACTTTCCAAACCAATTTCATCCCCACGCATTGATCCTCTCGGCTGGAATTTCTCAAGACAAAGACTGAACTCGAAGAAAGTCACAAGACCTGTACGTTATGACAGTGTTTGCTCCCGCGTTACGGCTTTATTGTCACCTTCTACAGGGCGCGGATGTTCGGATAAATCCGCGTGGAGGATGAGTCATGCGACACCCCGCCTTCGTGGTCCCGCCACTGATCGTGTCCCTTTGCACGCTTCAGACGATGAGCGCCCTCGCGCCGACTCTTTCTTATGCGCAGACAGCAACCGCCCCGGCACAAACGCAGACAACAACAATGCCGACGCAGGATCAACTGCGTACACTGCTGTCGCCGATAGCGCTGTATCCGGATCAGTTGCTTTCGCAGATCTGCAATGCCGCCAGCGATCCGCAGCAGATCGTCAACGTGGACAATTGGATCCATCAACAGAAGGGTTTGACAGGGGAAGCGCTGAGCAACGCGGCGCAGCAGCAGAACTTCGATCCCGCATTCATTGCCCTGGTGAATTTTCCGCAGGTGCTCGATCAAATGGCGCAGCATGTCAATGACTATGCGCAGATTGGGTACGCCTACCAGGCAAATCAGAAGATGGTGCAGGACACCATCCAGTCCCTCCGCAAACAGGCACAGAAGGCCGGCAACCTGAAGACGAATGCGCAGCAGAAAGTGGTGGTGGAAAGCACCTCTGGACAGCAGACGATCGTCATCGAACCGGCCAATCCTCAGGTTGTGTATGTGCCGCAATACAATCCGACCGTTGTTTACGCGGCACCTCCTCCGGGACCCAGCACGGGAGCGGTGGTCGCTACAGCGGTCATTAGCTTCGGAGCAGGCATCGCCCTCGGCGCATGGATGAACAATAGCTATCCCTGGGGATGGGGCGGATGGGGCTGGTCGTGGGGACACCCTCCACCGCCTCGGCCGATGCCCCCTCCGCACTGGGGGCCTCCGGGACCTGGTCCAGGGCCCCGTCCATATGGCCCTCCCAACGGTGGTGGCGGTAGGTATCCACCGAATGGCGGCGGTGGTCGTCCCCCGAACGGTGGTGGGGCACAGAATCGCTACGGTGGCGTGCAGAGTCCCCAGCGCGGGGGCGGCAACACCCCTCAGGGGATGTCACATTCTGGCTATCAGCAGCCTCACAACAATATGGGTGGGGCATTCCACCCCGGCAACGGCGCATCAACACGTCAGGCCCAGTCACGTGGAACCCGCAGTTTCGGAGGATTCAGTGGTGGCGGCGGACGGCGCGGCGGAGGTCGCAGATGAACATGTATCACAACACTTCCCTGGCCTCACGAGCCGCCAAAGTTGCCATCACGGCTGCTTTGGCTATCCCCTTCTCCATGATGGCGCAGGATCATGAAAAGACGTTCCCATCACCGCAGGCTGCAACCGATGCGGTCGTGCTCGCTCTCAGGGCAAACGACACGAAAGCGCTCACGGAAGTGCTGGGCCCCGAAGGGCGTGACCTACTGAACTCGGGCGATGCCGGATCGGACAAGGCTGACTTACAAGCCTTTTTGGAGGCCTATGACAACCATCATGAACTGATGGAGGGGCCGGGAGGTATTCGGATTCTCACAGTTGGCCCTACCCGCTGGCCCGCTCCCATCCCTCTTCGAAAAGCCGCTTCGGGGTGGTATTTCGATTCCGCGGCCGGAAAGCAGAACCTGCTATACCGCCGCGTGGGGCGCAATGAGTTCGACGCGATGCAGGCTTCTCTGCAACTGGTAAAACTGCAGCGTTCCTACGCCTTGACGGCGCATGATGGAGTACCGGCCGGCGCCTATGCAGCCCACTTCTGGAGTCGCCCGGGCTTCCATGACGGCCTCTACTGGGACGCGCAGGGCAATGATGCCGAAAGCCCGGCAGGGCCACTACTGGCTGCTGCTTCCGATCAAGGTTACGGCATTGTTCACCCAAAGGGCTCCAAACTGGTGCCCTATGGAGGCTACTACTACAAAATTCTCACCGCCCAAGGGCCCCATGCTCCGGGAGGTGCGCGCAATTACTTCACCAATGGCGCACTTACGAAAGGGTTTGCCATTCTGGCTTATCCGGCAGGATATAAGTCCAGCGGTGTGATGACATTCATGACCGACTCTCACGGTCGTACCTACGAGAAGGATCTTGGCGCAGATACCTCTAAGATTGCTCCCAACATAACAAGCTTCGATCCAGATCCATCGTGGAACCTGGTGGAACCGTAAACTGAACCGTCAATTTCAAGGACTATTCCATGAAACCCCTGCGCACATCTGCCATGCTGCTTTTCGCCCTCACATCCACTATTGCGATTTCTGCTCAGAAAACCAGCGTGGACTACGACCACTCAGCAAACTTCAGTGGCTACCACACCTATAGCTGGGGACAGGTCAAAACGGTTGACTCTATCTGGGCCGATCGGATCAAGACCTCCGTCGATCAACAGCTCCAGGCAAAGGGGTGGACAAAGGTTGCTGACGGTGGCGACATTGCCGTTGCAGCACTAGGCCAGGTGCGCAATCAACAGGAAGAGCAGACGTTTTATTCTGGCGGCGGATGGCGTTGGGGCTCGGGCATTGCCACTACATCCACCTACAACACTCGGCAAGGTACGCTTGTTGTCGCAATGTTTGATACGAAGACGAAGAAACTCATCTGGCGCGGTGTAAGCGACGGAGATCTTTCAGGAAAACCCGAGAAAAACATCGACAAGATGAATAAATCAGTGGCGAAGTTCTTCAAGACGTTTCCACCAGCTAAGTAGATATTCCTATTCACTCGTTACCTGCATTCGCGTGCAGCATGGCAGAGCTTTGGCAGCCTCTGAAGAAGCGAGTACCGGAAAGCCGCTCCTGGCATAGGCCCTGAGACGCCAGGGCCCTGCCGCCTTAGTGAGCGCAGTATTTACTGCACGATCCGGCAACTACTGCGCTGCAGTCCTCCCCACACGGGAAGCACTGGGAACGCTTGAAGAAAAGTTCTCTGCTGCATCTACACCATCCGTCCGAAATCGGTTTTCGTATGAGATCCGTCGGGAATGGAGGCCCATATTTCGGTGCCACGTCCTTTTAAGGAATGGATTCGAAACTCTCCGTTCAGCAGCTTGACCCTTTCCGTCATACTGATCAATCCGAGTCCGGTCTTAGCGACTCCCGTGTCAAATCCGCTCCCCGTATCCTGGATGGACATGTAATACGTTGCCCCCAGCCTGGTGACAATGACACAGACTTTTTCCGCGTTGGCGTGATGGAGTGCATTATTCAGTGCCTCCTGCGCTACGCGGTAGATGCAGAGAGCAATATCCTCTGCTACCGGATCGGCGAACTCATCAATATGCAGATCTACATGAAAGGCAGGGCGCTCAAAATCTCTGCACATTGCCTTTATCGCTGGCCCTAAGCCAAGATGCTGCAATTTACAGGAATGAAGATTATGCGACATCTCATGCAGGTCCGTGCAGAGAGTATCCAGTTCGTCGCGAATATGCTTTAACTGTCCTGAGTACGTACCTGGAAGCGGCTGCAACGGATCGTCTGACAGCAGGGCGATCTGGCTGGTCACCAATGAAAGCCGCTGCCCGATATCATCATGCAGTTCACGCGACAGACGTTTCCGCTCATCTTCCTGCGAACGAAGCAACTGGGCCGTAAGGACACGTATCTCACGCTTACGCTGCTCCAATTCCCTTTCCCCACGCTCTGGCCCGGACATTGTTTTCAGCGCAATAAGCTGTCGGCTTCCAAGTCCTTCCATAGTCGTAACAACGACATTTGCTAACAGGGTAGAGCCATCTTTCCGAGTCAGCATCTGGTCCTGAGGACCACCTGCGGAACGATAGCTTCCCTTCTTATGCAAGGCAGCCCCTGGATGCCATGCGGTGAGGTCGTTGTACTGCATGGCATCGAATTCCTGCTGCGAATACCCCAGGGCATTTTGAAAATGCGCATTTACAGAAAGAAATCGTCCGGAGGACTCCAGCATCGCCATTGGAAATGGAACAGACGAGAGTAGCAATTCCGCGACATAGGTCGAGGAACGCACCATCTCCGCCGATCGGCGCTCCTGTTCCGCATGAACCATAAGGTCAAGCAATAGGTTGGCCTGCGCAACACAGTCAGCCGACCGCGCGATCTCATGGCGACGACTGGCGAGGATCAGAACTGTCTGACCAAAGCCGTCCTGGCTGTGTGGGAACATCATCAGCGAGTTGATAGCCGCAGTCTTAGAAGTGGCAACGGATGATGCTGCCTCCTTACGCTGCCAAAACGCTGGAATTCTCAAGCTGGCCTTTTCCAGAAGGCCACGCAGATCGTCGAAGCTGTCATTCAAAAAACGTAATAAAACAGACTTCGGCGAGGACGGGTACACCGGTGCAAGGCGACCGCCATCCAGAAGATACAACCACGCTACGTGCTCGCAGTTGTGAAGACGAGCGAATGCGTCGACGCCTTTTCGAACCGGGTCATGCGCATTCTGACTGTAAATCGATGAGCGGTTAGCTAACTTATGAAATCCAGGGCTTGTTTGCTTCAGTGACCATGGAACAAACGATTGATGACTGGAATATACCTTTGCAGACCCCATACAATCCTCGATTCGAGCACAAGTCAATGCGGGCATATAACCCAGGGGATAGTTAGAGGGCATCAGTTCATCAAAAGGTCCGTATCCGACAGGAATGTGGGGCTGTCGGATAGCATTGCTGGAGTAGGACGCTTGCGGTCGTGCCACTTCTTCCATGCATATGCGTTCGCGAATAGCCTACATGAAAGCACTTCTCGTTGTGCATGAAATTAGAGTGACACGGCTGTCAAGTTCTGACAGGCCGCTTTGATATATCAGAATGTCTACAGGAATCCGTGAAATCTAAGAGGGGGTTTTTATTGTTTTATAGAGAACAATAAAATTCACCACGGACAGCCGACTGTAGCGCTGGAACTAAATCGCTGGCCAGTTTTTTCTTCAGAACATATCCATTGCCGATCGTCCTGGCGATGGCTACGTAGTCCTCATCCTGAATGAGCGTCAGAAAGATAATTTTTGTAGGACATTCTGCTTTTCGCATATATCGCGCTACTGTCATGCCGTCCATCCGAGGCATGGAGATATCCAGGATGGCAACGTCGGGACGAAGCTGAAGCGCCTGTTTCAACGCGTCTTCTCCGTCACTGGCCGTTGCCACGATGTTGTATGTGTCCGACAGCATGGCGCGCAGGCGGATGATCACGCTTGCGTCATCATCCGCACACAGCAACGTCGCTCGATGCAAAATTTCTTGCACGCTGTCCCCTGCCTCCACATCCCATCCTGCTTAGACGAACTTCCATGCACAACTGTGCACAAAGACAGTCTGCGGACTGCGAATCGCACAGCACATTGCTGACACAGGAATTTTCTGGATGAAATAAAGCATACTGCACTTCGTCTTCGATGGGAAAGCGATTTCTACTCGCCGTTCTCGACCGGCACAAGAAGCCTGGGGCGCTGGTTGAACCCTTCCTGCCTTCGTGCTGTTGAGAAACCTTGAGAATTCAGGCCAGCAGAGCTCCAACAGCAGGCACGCCCGGCTGCGCGTTACGAAGTACCGGAAGCCTGAAAAATCAGGAAGATGGATAACGAAGAGGGCGTGACCGCCATCAAAACGCTTCGCCCAGACTGACATAGGCGGCGTGACTGCTGTCACCCCATGCGTAATCCATGCGGAGGTTGATGTGATTCCGCTTGGCGAGAATGAACCGAAGGCCCAGCCCTCCGCCCGGTTCTGCTTGTGAATTGCTGAACCCGCCCCAGTCATGTGCGACCGCTCCTGCTCCCGCAAACGCTGTGGCGCCAATTCTCCAGAACAACTCCCTGCGGAATTCCATCTGCCCGACCAGCATGCGATCATCACGAAACTGTCCCACCTGGTAGCCGCGAAGGTCTTTGGACAAGCCGAGTTCACATACGTCATAGAAAGGTGCGCCATCCGTCACCATGCAGGAGGAGGCATGAATTGCGAGGATGTTCTTCTTACCCAGCGGAAGATACTTGTTATACGTGAGCGTCAGATTCTGATAGGTTCGCTTGCCGCCAAATTGCGGTGCATAGAAATCTGCAAGTGCATCGAAGAGCGATCCGCTGGTGGGATAAAATGAGCTATCACTGGTGTCTCGCTGCAGCCGGATTCCCAACGCCGCCGTACGAAGATCTACCGTGGACGGCAGCGGTATGAGAAGCTTGCTGGGATCCAGAGTAGTCGAGTTCAAGCCGGCGGTACTGCCGATGATGTGATAACGCGGTCCCAGATACCAATCACGATAGACACGAATCTTCGGTTCTATGAGGAAAGCCTTTGAGGTCTGGGAGAGCGGAATGCTTTTACCCCCGCTGCCAGTCCCGACGCCAAAGTAGTTATAGTTAAATTTGCCACCACCGACAGCAACCGTGATTCGGTATTTCTCGTCGCGCAGGTGAATCTGCCCACCCAAGCCTGCTGACCAACTTCCCTTTGCAGTAATGAAACCAGCCGCACCTAATGCAGACGGTTCTGACTCCGGGCCTCCATCAAGACGGACCGCGTAGATGATCCCCAGTCCGCCGCCGTTCCCAATAGAAGGGTTCACCATAGGAATTGGGGCAATCGCGAATTCACCGCGATGCTTTTTCTTCTTCTGATCCTTCTTCTTGGATTCGTAGGCACCCAACCCGAGATTCGTCCCTTTGCTCTTGCCACCCTGATCGACATCCACATTCGTTCCAAACAGAATCGGGGCACTATCACTCTCGGATCGCGGAGAGTTTGCAGGCGTGGCTTTCTGGGCACTCAACAAGCGCGAAAGTAGAACCACTGCCAGGATCAGGCCGCAACGAATTCCTGTCATAGCAATCGTCCCCCTTCTCATGAATCGCGGAAGTTGTTACACGAGCGATAAGACAGGGCCGCTTCTGCCACTGCGCCCTATCAAGCTATCGGCGCACACCTTCGCGTACCACTGGCAGATTTGCCAGATATGTATCCACCGCCTTCCGCCTTTAGCGGAACGACCAACCCACTGTCAGCGAAGTTCCCAGATTGTTCGTGGGCGCCGACACCGTAGGGCGGTTGTCATAGTTGTCATAAAAGCTGCCGCGAACATAGAAGTCTTTGTAGAACTTCACGTAGACGTCCTGGTTCAGCGTCATTCTCACTCGCCCCCCCTGCGTAAGACTGGGGTATACCCACACCGTGGTATCAAAATCTGTCGAATCGAAACGAAAAGTGGAATACTGCATAGCCCATGCTGAATCCAAACTGTTGGATCGCGGTGACGCCGCGGCTGAGGAATCATTTTCAATGGTGTAGGCGACACCGCCAATAAAGGTAAGGTCCGTTTTGTTGCTGATAATTGGACGCATCGCAAGCGCCGCTCCAAGAGATGTCCGCAGATTGATCTTCTGCGCTGAACTGGAAAGGAAGTTGGCGATTCCACCTGCTGCCCATCGCGTTCGTCGAAGCTGCGCGAAGTATTCCGTTTTGATATCCGTTTGGCGTGTATTGCTGGTTTCCAACTGACTCGTAAACTGTGTGCTCACAGTCACGCCGATGACCCGTTTCACTGTTTGTGAAAACAGGTTTCCCTGCAGTGTTGCCTGCTTCTGAGAGTTCGATTGGGCAAAGTTCATGCCTAAATCAATATCGCCACGCCAACTGCGAAAAAATCTCGCATCGGTTTCTTGAATGCTTACCACCAGGCCATGAGGAACAGATGCAGATGCAACCCCTTCCACCACGAGCATGGAATCGATTGAGTCTTGATGTATCGTCCCGCTGAACGTTCTGCCGTGGTTATCAATCACAACGAACGATTGCTTTGATTGAAGCGTCGCAATGCTCTTCCAATCAAGGACCACCGTCGAAGTTGCGTTAGGCTGCTTGATGGTAAGCTCCCCCTTTTCAAGAGAGCGGATCTCACAGGTGATCATGTCGCCATTCTTCAGCGTAATGGTGTCGTTTTTCTGCCTGTTCGAAGCAAAGGCGGGCGTTGCGAACACCACGATGATGAAGATGACTGACCAAATGCGAAACGAACGACAGACCGCGTGCAATCGCTTATCACCGCTCAGTGCAGCACAACGCATCAGTCTGCCGTTCCCGAGAACATTGATAACCACTGCTCCCTCCTGCTGGATACGGCGACTATGGAGTGCACATGCCATGCGGGTGCAGCAATATCACATTGCAATTCTGCTTCAGTCACTACTGCCAGTTCTTACAGGTGCAACTCGCTCCATGAGTGCTATGCTCAGTGGTCAAGTAACAGGCAGTTCAAAGATGGATGATGAACGTGAACGTGGCTCGCGTGGGCGTTTTCGTTTCTTTCACCTATTCATGTCGACTGTATGGGATTAACAGTCCGCCCGGTTTCCCCTGACGCGGTCATGCAGGCAAGAGCGAATGCGGAATGATTTCGAGGTGGGAGAAAGGGGTACACCGTGAATCGGCCTGGTGTTCTGATTGCGGACGACCATATCCTCATCGCAGAAGCGTTGCGAGCGCTTCTCGAACCGGATTTCCAAGTTCTGGACCTTGTCCATGACGGCAAAAAACTACTGTCACGTGCCGTAGAGCTGAAGCCGGAAATTGTGATTCTTGACCTTGGCATGCCACTGCTGAATGGTATTGATGCTGGTCAACAATTGAAAAAAATGCTGCCACGGACAAAGTTCGTTGTCGTCACCATGAATGAAGATCCGGATGTAGCTTCCGTCGCGCTCCACAACTGGGCCTCGGGCTATCTTCTGAAGAAATCCGCTGGCACAGAATTAAAGCTCGCACTCGACTCTATCCTGCGCGGAAGAACGTACGTCACACCTTCCATCGCACAGCCCCTCATGGATGAATTTATTCGCAATCCGAAACCAATCAAGAATAAGGAGCTGACACCACGCCAGCGCGAGGTGCTACAACTTCTGGCTGAAGGACGCTCCATGAAAGAAGCCGCAGCCATTCTTGATGTTGCGGTACGCACGATTGCATTTCACAAATACAAAATCATGGAAGAATTTGGCCTGAAGAGTAACGCGGAACTGGTGCGCTTTGCTCTTAGCGAACGCCTGGTCGCAGAAGATCCACGGTTCTCCTGAATCACTTAAGAAATGGGGTGGCGAACGTGGTCGCAGCCTGCTGTTGCCTGCCTTGTCTCCCTTTGATTTCGAGGCTGGACCTATCAATAGCTATTAGAGTTTTCGTTTAGTTCATTGATACGTTTCAAACGTTATCCTGCATGTTTTGCCAGTATTGCTGGCAAGAACTATCCCGATAGTGTGTGCAAATGAAGAGTTCGCTTCTGAGGAAGCAAATGGAGAGAGGCCTGTACATGAAAACATATCGCGCACTTCTGCTACTTATTCTTGGCACGGCGCTTCCCGCGCTTGCCCAAAACAAAATGGATGATCGTCTCGGTAACTCAGCCGAAGTACTGCGCCAGATGCTTTCCCGCGAGAATGCCATCCCGAAGACGTATCTGGATCGTTCCGTGTGTGTACTTGTCTTCCCGGCCGTTAAGAAAGTAGGTGTGGGTCTTGGCGTTACTTACGGTCGTGGCGTACTCGTCTGCCGGACAGGAACGGAGATGAACGGCCCTTGGTCTGCTCCTGCCATGTACAAGATCGACGTGGGCAGCTTGGGCCTACAGCTTGGCCGCACGGAGACGGACTACGTCATCCTTCTTGAAAACAAGAAGAGTGCTCTCAAACTGCTTACCGGCAAACTGAAATTGGGTGCCGATGCGACCGCAGTTGCCGGCCCGAGCGGTGCTAAGGCCGTGGGTGCCAACGACACAAACTTTGATGTGCTGACATACTCTCGCGCAAAGGGTGGTCTCTTCGCCGGCGCTTCTCTCGGTAGCGCATCGATGGCCACCGACGACGACGCGAATAAGGCAGTGTATGGCAAGGACATCACAGCAACGGAAATCGTCCGCGAAGGCGGCGTGACAGTCACCCCAGCTGGCAAGCCCATCATCAAAGTCCTGACAACCGCTTCCCCCCGCGGCCGTTAACCACAACGCATTGGAGCGCGAGTAGGCCGAGTCGATACCCGGCCTACTCGCGCTTTTCTTATCGCCCGACGAATACGAAACTTGGGCTTAAGCCATGTTTGCAGCACCGCTCCCTTTGATGCGATACTTGTGTTCTCGCCCACAACCCAAAGAGCGAGCGCCGGGATGGCGGAACTGGCAGACGCAGCGGACTCAAAATCCGCCGACCGCAAGGTCGTGGGGGTTCGACCCCCCCTCCCGGCACCAACTGACAACAAAGGACTTACGCGACTTTGGCCCCTCGAAAATCGGGAGGCCAAAATTGTTTGGTGGCTGTTTTGGTGGCTGTTGTGTAAAGCACGCGGTTCCGAACATCATAGAACTAAGAGCCAGGAGCCGAGACGTGGACATCGAGACCCTACCAATCAATCTTCCAGACTCACTTTCGAAAGACTTGGCCGACGAAGTTGGTACAGCGATTCGAGAGCAACTCTCCGAACTGATCTCCGTGGCGGGATTCGATCTCTCTCTACTTGAAGGAGTTTCTGTACCGACCGACCTCAGACAAGGTTTGCTTGCCTTCAACTCTGGACTTGGTGACGAGCACAACTCAGGCATGAGAGATACCGTCAACGCGAAGATGGTGACGACGATGAGGAACGGACAACTTGGAGCTCATGTCTTCTTCCCTCTGTCATCGGCCACTGATCTTTGCAGTGGCGATTCTGGGTCTAGACAGACGGCTCAGTACGTACTCGCACATGAAAATGCCCATTGCCATGATCTTTTGAAACGACTGGAAGTCATGCCAGCAGATGTCCGGAAATACCCGATAGCAAATCCGCTTTCGATTTGTCTACAAGTCAGTTGGAATGAGTATGCGGCCTGCCGTCTTTCGGCATTCAAGATGCCGACAATGGTCGAAACTATGAAAGAGGGATTACGCCAAGCAGTTCAAGGCCTTAGAGGGGTCTCTAAAGTTGCTGCTCAGTCGTTCGCCCCGACGCAGGAAGGCCGCCAAGCAGCGCTGTCTATAGCCCTGGATAGTAGCGTCGCTTTTCTGCAGGCCTTTTCGTACGCGCTGGGTCACTGCAGAGGTTTGGGCATATCTCTGAACGAAAGCCTTCCCGAGAACTTCGTGTTGCTTCAGGCAAATCCCAACTGCTCCACAGCGCTTCAAAACATCGCCAATGAACTTGATGCCCTCTGGGCAGCGTATGGTGAATGGCCCGGGTTCGAAGCGTTGAACCCGCTGCTGGAGAAGATCTGCAGATTCATCTTTGTCTCCACTGGAGTTGGGATCAAAAGGCATGCAGATCAGATGAGTGTCGGCTTCGTTCCGACGGTCGGTATCTGACAAGGCACCACTACGCTGCGACAATTCAGAGATGCGAGAACTAGTAATCGATGCACTGAGAAAGTCGATGATGAAAATCGTCGATCCACGCTTTTATGAAACCGAGCGAGGTTACCAAGGAGCCCTAGTCGCGCAGCTCACGGCCCACCTCGATTGGGCTCAGTTCAGCGGCACTCCAATTGTGGAGCAGGAATATCAAAAGACACTACCTAAGCACGGGATCACGATCCGGCCAGATGTCATCATTCACGTTCCCGTAGTCCCTGGTCACCCGGAACATCGAACTCAAGGCAACTTCGTGGCCTTCGAACTCAAGAGAAGAGCTTCCACCGCCGACGCGGTGGCAGATTACGAGAGTCTGCGTTTGTTGGCTCGCAAACTGGCCTACCCTCTAACGATCTTTATAAATCTCGATTCAGAGGTTGACCACCGCGAGCAGTGCCCACCAGATATACAAGATCAGACCGTTAGCATAGCGGTTCGTTTAGTCAATGGCGCTCCGATCATGATCAGTCGCGATTTTGTCTGATCGGACATCATGGTCCCGTTGATGCAGACGAGATCCGATCGATGACTGACAGCCGATGCTCGGGAGAGAGATGGCTGTAGCGCGCAGACATCGTGATCGTCTTGTGTCCGGCTAATTCCTGAATTTCTTTGATGGATGCCCCAGCCATTGCTAGCCAAGAGCAGAATGTGTGACGGTTGGAATGCCACACGTAGCCAGAAATCTTTGCGTCTTCCAGGCATGGCACGAACCAAGATCTCGTATCAAACCTTGGTCCTTGCCTAGGGAAGACCATGTCCGAGGGCTTCGACTGCTTTTTCTGCATTGTCTTCAAAGCGGCGACCGCATCCGCATTCAGATGAACGGTGCGGGCGGAACCGTTCTTTGTCTTCGTTAGATCAATGGTCCGGCGTTCGAGATGGACCTGACCCCATGTCAGCGAATACTGCTCCGACAACCTCATACCCGTGTTCACGGAAACTTCGAACTCCGCCACATGTTCAGGAAACCGCTTCTTGATTACTTCATGAAGCGTCTCGTACTCGTCGCGACTGAGGAATCTGAGGCGACCAGCGCTCTCGCGACGGTGACGGACTTGGCGAGCGGGATTGACCGTTACCTTGCCGTTGTGAAGCCCCTCCCGATAACAGAGCGAGATGAATGCTTTGTAGCGGTTGGTCGTTGCAGCCGTCTTACAGTGCGACCGCAGCCACCGCTCCAACTCTTGTGGAGTGATCTCGGCTGCTGGGCGCGAGCCGAGATCCTTGCGAACAATCTTGGCTTTGCTGATGTAGCTGCGGCGGTCCTTGTGATCGGCCACATACTCAAGAGCATCATCGATCAATTCAGAGAAGTGGAGAACCTTGCTGTCTCGGAGTTCAGGTAGCTTTCTGCCCGCAATCGCGTCGGCCTTGCGACTAACGTACAGCTTGTTCGCATCGGACTTCCGTCCTACCTTTTCACGATGCCGCTTCCCCTCAACGTAGTAATTGATCCACCAAATCCCACTTCCTACGGGATGTTCGTAAACACCTCTCGGCATAAGCCCTCCGATGGCTGTTTGTGCGGATAGCACAAATTTGCTAGTCCTATTTTACAGCCAAAGTCGAAGTAGAGCCCTAACCAGCTAGGCGCTGCGGGTGATCCGAGCGGGAAAACTTCTGAAGTTCAATCATCGGTATCAGTACCCGCGCACCGATCCTTCGCGTCAACAGCTGCTTGGTGGAGACAAGGTAATCGAGAGCGCGGGGACTGATCGAGAGAAGGCCAGCAGCTTCTCGTTTTCCCACAAGAAGCGGATCGACTTTACGGGCTTCTGCACGGGCAGGTGGCTTTTTTCCAGGCTGAAACTCATCACGCATAGGGTTGCACCTCAGACAAATCTTGCGGCAAGGAACTGACCAAGTCCAATTCATTTTGGGAATACCGCCATCGCTGGGAGAGATGACTAAAGGTTGACGACTTATGTCCCCTTCGTGGAAAATTGTTAACGCAGTCTTGACAGCTTGTCCGATTTGTCTCTCAGTTTCGCCTCGCACCCTAGTGAGCATCGAGGAGGGCCCCATGAGTGATTACGATCAGCTTGAGTTTCGCCATCTGAAGTACATCCAGGCAGTCGCGGAAACGCGGTCGTTCAGCGCGGCAGCTACGGTCGCCAACACGACCCAATCGAACATCAGCACACAAATAGCCCATCTCGAAGGCCTCTTCGACATCGAGATTTTTACTCGACATCGCGATGGCGCGACGCCTACTCCCTACGGCGAAGTTCTCGTCGCTTGCGCGCGAGACCTGCTGCAGGTTCGTCAAGATGTCATCGACATGTTGAGGGCCCTGCGCACGGGCGAGATCACTCCTCTCAAGCTCGGCTACTCATCTCTTGTAGGGAAAGAAACCCTGCACACGCTGATCGAAACTACACACAATCTCTTCCCGCACTGCGAGATATTCTCAGAGGGCGATGAGATTCAAAACCTTGAGCAGAGAGTCGGTTCCGATGAGCTCGACGGCGCTCTAGTCACGCTTCCGATAGAGCACAATTCCGACCTAACGACTTGCATAGTTGCCAGAGAAAAGCTCCTCGTCTGTATGCGTTCGGACGACCCATTGGCGGAGCATGAAGCAATCCCCACACATCTCCTGAACAATCGCGTCAGCATCTTTCAGTTCCCAATGGTTCATCGTCCCGCGTACCGCAAGATGCTTGAGTTATTGAGTGCTGTGGGCATCACTCCCAAAGACAACAAGCCAACGACAAATGTTGAGCACATTCAATGGATGGTTCAGCAAGGCCAATGTCTAGCTTTCTTCAGAAGCGGAACTCGCCTGTTGCCAGGTCTAATTCTGAAGCCCGTTCACGGTGCGGATTGGACGATGGACACGGCGCTAGTTCTGAAGCCTTCATCGCAACATCCCGCTCTCGCGTTGCTCCTTCGCGAACTGCGAAAGAGAGCGCGGGAAATCGGCTCTCTCTGGGCACCCAAGAAACCTGAATCCGCAGACGCTGTTACCAAGCGGAAAGGTCCGAAGTCGGTGCGCGCTAAAGGCACTGGGGTCCTGCCGCTGTTTGAGGCTAGTTGAGGACCGACAAGGACGCCATCTCTAACAGAGATGGCGGTATCAAAAAGAAGAATTGGACGACGAGATAACTCCGGCCTAAGGTCTCGGCATACCCGACTGGTTCCAGTCGAAGGAGGTGCCAATGTCCAGCCGTATTCGTGTCCGCATTCCTGCCAGAACAGTTGCACAGGTACACCAATGGATTCGCTCCATGGGTGGTTTGTTGCTTCTGGTAATCCTCGTCCCTCTCACAGCACAAGCTCAGTCCGGATCGCCCTTCGATACCGGATTCTCCAATATGCAAACCCTCTTCACGGGAACCGTGGCGAAGGTCGCCTCGCTGATTGCAATCGTGATCGGTGGCTACCAATTCGCACACGGCGAGCCCGGTGCGAAGAAGGCACTTGCTGGCGTGGCCGCCGGCACGGGGATCGCTGTCATGGCGACCAACGTTCTGTCGTGGCTCTGGGGCTCCTAAGCCAGAACTCTCCCAGCCTGCATTCAACCGTTCACGCCACTACAAATCGAGGGGCTTATGTCAGACCAATCCCGAAACACACGTCGCCGAAATCGGGTGTTCAAGAGCCTGCACAAGCCCCTCACTTATCTCGGGGTCGAACGCACCTTGTTTTTCTTCGTCTGCGTCTCCGCAGTCGGCGCGTTCAATCTCTTCAACTCTCTCCTCGCAGGTCTCGGAGTCTTTATCGGAGGCTTTGCCTTCGGCCATTGGGTTACAAACACCGACCCGGCCTACCTGCGGATCCTCGCGAAGTCCGAGAAGTTCAAGACCCGCTACGACGCTGCCAAGCAGCGTGTACCGATGGTGGAGGTGCGCTGATGTTCAACATAAACAAAGCAATCAAGCCGTGGCGAGAGACAGCCGAACTAAACGACCACATCAGCCTGTACGGCTTTTGGAACGAAAGCGTGTTCGTCACCAAGGCCGGTGACGTTGGAATGGTGCTGAAGGTCGAGGGTGTGGACTACGAGAGCCTGGACCAATCCGAACAGGAATATGCCGTCAAACGTCTGGAAGCGGCGATGAAGGCATTTGGGCCCGGCATCCGCATCTATCAATACCTCTTCAAGACCAACCGCCCGGATATCCCGTTCGCCCATTATGACGATGCTGTTGTGGATGCAGCGATCGACCAGCGTAGGACATTCTTCGACGGCAAGCGCGACCAGCTCTTTCAAGTGGAGATTTTCTACGTCGTCCTATTCGAAGGCCAGAGAGCGAAGCGTGGCATTGGGGCCGGACTCGCGATGCTGTTCCGCGATCCCGCAGCCGGCGTCGCAGAACTGAGAAGTCAGTTCAGCAGCGGAAGCATGAAGACCTTGATGCGTTCGCAGGTTGCATCTTCCGTCGCTCGTCTCGAACAGCGTGTTCAAGTTTTCGTTCGTCAGCTCCAGGACTTCGTCCAGATCGCTGCCCTCGGACAGCAGGACCAATTCACTTTTTTCCGCCGTTTGCTCAACTTCGATGACTGGCGCATCGCGGGTGCACCGCAAAGCAGCCAGTTTCTCGACTATCAGGTCGTCAATTCTTCCATCGAAGCGGAACGGGATCATCTGCGAGTCGCCGACCACTTCGTACGCCTCCTTACGATGAAAGAAGCCATCACGGAGACGAAGCCGCTGGTGCTCGACGCTCTGCTCAAGATTCCAACCAGCTTCATCGTCTGCACCGAATGGGCTCCCTTGTCTGCCGACAAGGCTCGCAAAGAAGTGACGAAGAGGCGTCGCCACTTCAATGTCTCCAAAACTGGATTCGTGTCTCAAATGGGCAACGACGCGACGCAGACCAATCCCCGTGATGTGTTGGTGGATGAATCGAAGCAGGCTGACATCGAGAATCTAGGAGATTGCCTTCGCGTGCTGGGCGAGGGACAGTCGCTGGGTGACTTCTCCCTGACCATCCTGCTTTACGGGAAGACACAGCAGGAACTTGATGGGCTTGCGGGCGAGTTCGCCGGTATCTTCACCACGGCTGACGGCAATCTCTACGCCGAGACCTACAACCAGCTCAATGCTTACTTTGCCATTGTTCCGGGCAACTACGCGCTGAACATGCGCCGCATGTACCTGCTCAACAGTAACTATGCTGACCTATCTTTCTTGTTTTCGATTCTGCCGGGAGAGAAGCACAATGCCCATCTCGGGGCCGAATACCTGGCTGTCTTGGAAACCGACAACAGCACGCCCTATTTCTTGAACCTTCATAACGGAGAGGTCGCGCACTCCCTCGTCCTTGGCATGACCGGTTCCGGGAAATCATACTTCGCCAACTTCCTATTGCAGAACGCGCAGAAGTATCAGCCGCAGACCTACATCTTCGACATCGGTGGCAGCTTCCAGTCCTTGACGACGATCTTCGGTGGCAGCTATCTGAACGTAGGGCGTGAGTCGAGGGACTTCACGATCAACCCTTTCTCCCTAAAGCCGACGAAAGAGAACCTCCAGTTTCTCTTCAGCCTGTTTCGTGTATTGATCGAGGGCTCAGAGGGCCGCTATAGGCTGGACTTCAAGGAAGAGCGGAAGCTGTGGGACGCAATCGAACGCACCTACGTTCTTGAACCCGAACAGCGGACTTTCTCCAACTTCGCCAACATAGTTGGCGAGTTGAAGGAGCGGTTGCACCGCTGGACAGCCAAGGGCCAATACGGGTTTGTCTTCGACAACGTCGAAGACACTCTCACCTTCAATCAGTTCCAGACCTTCAACTTTGGTGGTTGGGGAGATGCGCCGGAAGTCCTGGAGCCGCTGCTCTTCTACATCCTCCATCGGGCTTCGAACGAGATCGCGAACCCCGAGAAGCTCGCGACCTTCAAAATCTTCCTGCTTGATGAGGCTTGGCTTTTCGTCAAGAACGAAACCATTCGCAATTACATCGTTCAAGCGCAGAAGACGTGGCGGAAACACAACGCCGCTATGGTGCTGGCTACCCAGTCACTCAAGGAACTGGAGGAGTCCGGGATGCTGCAGATCGTATCGGAGAGCTGCCCCACAAAGATATTCCTCGCCAACCCTGAAATGAATCGTGACCTGTATCGAGAAGCCTTCCACTTGAACGATACCGAGCTTGAGTTGATCGCCGGTCTGGTCCCGCCCGGACAGATGCTCGTCCGCAAGGCCCAGAGCTCCAAGAAGGTTCACCTCAATGTCGATTCAGTCAGCCATTGGACTGCGACCAATAACGCCCGCGACAACCTTGTGAAGCGCGATTACTTCGCTCGCTTCGGCATTGCCGAAGGCTTGCGTCAACTTGCCAAAGACCATCCGTTCCGGCCGCGTTCGCTGGCCGTCACCTCAACCTCAACCCGGTAGTCAAGGAGTGTCCTATGAAGCGCGTCCTCATCTCTTTCGTCCTCGCTCTCACAGCCAGCGTCTCCGTGTTTGCGCAGGAGAACACAGGAGCCCGTAGGGTCTCCTACCACTCCCAGGACATCATTCCTATCCGGGCCAAGATGAAGTACAGCACCCTGATCGAGGTGCCTTCCAGCGAGAAGATCATCCTCGCAGCTACGGGCGACAAAGAATTCTGGGCTGTAGACGTGGTGAACAACGATTGCTTCATCCATCCTGCAAAGGCCGGCATCAGCACCGACCTTCATCTGAAGACGGACAAAGGCAACGACTACACCTTCACACTCCAGGACATCTCCGGCTCTTCTGTTCTTCCAGACTTGAAAGTTCTGGTAGAGCCAGCCGATCACTCTTCGCTCGTCGCTTCGAGTGGCCCGGCAGAGTTCGTCCCGGCTGCGCAGCTTGAGCAGTCGAAGGCTCAGTACGCCGCTCTGCAGTCGCACGTCACGCAAGCCGTGGATGAGTTCAAGAGCGACTACCAAACCAAGCTGCGGTTCGATTACAAGTTCAACGCCATGAAAGCGCCGTTTGATATCGAGTCGATCTATCACGACGACAAGTTCACCTACATAACCACGAAGGCCTCCGAGAAGTTTGCTGTCTACGACATGAAAGATGGCAAGCCCAATCTGGTCAGTTATGACCTTCGCAACGGGACGTATGTGATTCCCATCGTGATGGACAACGGTTACGTGCAACTCGGCAAGAAGAAGATGAGCTTCACTCGCAAAAGCTAACCATTCATCAACAACCCGCAGGAAGGAGTGAGCCATGTCTGACCCAATTAAGTCGCAACCGTCTCTTCAGTCCAAGGTGTTCGATCCGAAGGGCGTTTTCCGAAAGAACACGAAACCGCTTCTCTATCTTGGGGCAGCCGCCCTCGTCATCATGGCAGCGATCTTCAGCTCCTACGGTAAAAAGACCACTACCTCAGCAGCGTCGAAGAATGCTGCGCCGCAGCCCCTAGTGCAGGACAACACGGAGAACAACGTTCAAGACCTGAAAGACCAGGTAGACGCCGCGCGACAGAAGCAAGCGCAAGAGGCCGCAGCGCAAGCCGCGCTCGACCCCACGCTAGCTAACGCCACTGCCGCCCAAAGGACAGTCGCAGCAGGTTATGGCGCAAACGGCCAAGGCTCCTCTTGCGCGCCCGGTCAGCTGTGTCCCTATGCCTCGCAAGGCGGCGGTCAACCATCGCCAGCACAGCAAGAACGATTGCTGCTTGCGGCCAAGGAGAGCGACAAGGCGTTTGATGGGAGATTCTCTTCCAACCTCGCCTACGTCCAGCCTGCTACGCAGGAAACCGTGCGGTCGCAGGTTCCTGTCCCTCCGGCAGCAAATCCTCAGGCTGGACCCGAGTCTGCGGTTTCCGCGAGGACTGTAGGTTCGGAGGGCGCAACTCCTAAGCGAGCACCTGAAGTGAATATCGACTCGGCTTCTGGGCAGCCCTACGTGATCTATGAAGGCACAACGGTAGACACCGTGCTCATGAACAGGCTTGATGGGGACGCGGCTGGGCCAGTGAAGGTACTGGTGTCGAATCCCATCTACTCGCACGACCACCAGCACGTTCTTATCCCTGAAGGGGCCATCGCGCTTGGTGAGGCCAAAAAGATTGGTTCAAGCGGATTCGGCCAACAACGGCGCCTGGCCGTTGTCTTTCACCGGCTCATCATGCCGGACGGGTATTCGGTCGACCTTGACCAGTTCCACGGTCTGGATCAAATTGGAGAAGAGGGTCTGAAAGACAAGGTCAATAACCATTACCTTCAGATCTTCGGTGCGTCCATCGCGCTTGGAGTAATTGCCGGCGCTTCGGAGATAAGCCAAGGCGGCGCTGTACTGACAGCAAACGGTCCGGCAGTCTTCGCTAGTGGAGCCTCTGGTTCCGTCTCTCAGTCTGCCACGACGATCCTTGATCGCTTCATGCAGATTCCCCCGACCATCACGATCCGCGAGGGGCATCGCGTGAAGCTCTACATCACCCAGGACATGCTTTTGCCTGCGGTGGAGAATCACACGATTCCGCAGTCGTTCTGAGGTGCATATGAAGAGAATTATCTTGATACCCGTGCTGCTGTCTGTTGCATTCTGCGTCGGCTGCAACAACAACCAAGCCAAGCTTGACGCATTGAAGGCTCAGTACGGTCCTGCTTACAAGCAGTACTCGAATGATTGCTTAGCAATCAACGGATCGGGAGCGACTGCCATGATGGGTGGTGCTCCGTCCAAACCTCCGACTCCAGAAGCCGAAGCGGCACACAACAAGAAGTGCGCTGAGGAGTCGAAGAACGTCACAGCCCTAGAGCAACAAATCTCGGCGCTGCAGCAGAAGTAACTCCAACGCAACCGATGTCCACCAACTCAGCCTCAGGAGGCAGAGCATGAGAACTCGTTTTCTTATAACGATCCTTCTACTGTCAGTTACCGTACCTGTTGCCGCAAAGGCACAGTTCGGCTCTGGCATCGTCTACGACCCTACTCAAGCAGCCCACGCTCTTCAACAGATTGAGCAAGGGCAGAACATCTTTACAAACTCCGTCAAGCTGGCCGATAACGCCATCGCAACGTACAACGTGGTCCATCAGATGTCGATGGCTCCAAGCAGTCTCTATCAGCCATACCTCTCCCCGTGGTCGTATTGGGCAAAGCTCAACCAGGCTGCCAACACTTATGGGAACTCACAGTCATGGATGAACTCCGCAAACACGGGTTCAAACGCCTCGGCTGCCTATCAACAGGCTTCCGTGCCCCGTACTGGACAGGTCGCTGGTTACGGGAACTTGAGCCTTGCAGGACAGCAGCAAATTGCTGCGCACGGCGCAACAGTGGATCTAAACGATTCGGTTAGCGCCAGCAACCTGCAAACTCTTGGCACAATCCGGGCAAACGCGCAGCAACGGCAGACGGCAATCACCGCTTTGCAGTCGCAGACACAGTCGAGTGACCCTGCGCAGCACACGGAGTTGGCAACCCTTCAGCGCATCAATCAGGCGTTGATTCTCCAACTGCAACAACAGCAGGAAGCTAACCAAATCGCGCAGGCCTACACCCTTCAACAGATCGTCGTGCAGAAGCAGCAGCAGGACGTGATGAAGATCGGGTTTCAGCAGGCTTCACAGTTTCAAACCGGCTACACCGCCGTTGCTCCGTCTTCGTCCGGAGCCGCAGCGGCTATGCGCTACTAATTCAACCTGAGAGCGAGGTGGTATATGGATCTCTTTGCATGGATTACGCAAGCCTGCACTACGCTGACGAATACGATCAGCCCTTCGATCGATTCGATGGGGGTGCATATCTGCATCGCTCTCGCAACCATCATGCTGGTATGGTTCGGAGTCCAAGAAGCATTGGCCTCCGCCCAAGGGGGGCCGGGATTCAGTGTTGGGAAGTTCTTAAACTTTTTCATGCTCATCACGTTCGCCTACGTGATGGTGAAGTTCTACGATTCCAGCATTCCTGGGATTGGAAACTCCCTCAAGGGCTTCATTAACGGCGGCGCGCAGTACCTTGTAAGCCAGATTGGAACCGACAGTGCGGCGAACATTCTGAATCAGCTTCAGCAGGCCGAAGCAAGTTCAGGGCCGGGGATGATGTCCGCTGCGATGAATCCCTACAACGCGATCATCTTCGCCATCATTCAGGTTCTTATCTCTGTGCTGGCAGCTCTCGTGAGCGTGATCGTCGCCTACGGCGCAGTGGCGAGTTCCATAGTCGGATTGCTTGGCCCCATCTTCATCCCATTCCTTGTGTTCGACAAGCTGGAGTTTCTCTTCTGGGGCTGGCTACGAGCTTTCTTGGGCTTCTCGTTCTACAAGGTCGTTGCCGCCGCCGCGCTCAGCATCCTTTCTCAGCTGCTTACCCACTACTACGCAATGATGGGTGGCTTCGTCGATCCAGGCACGATGATCAAACAGTTTCCAGTGCTGATTCTGTTGGTGGTTGTTTGCGGCTTCATCCTGCTCAAAGTCCCGGCAATGACAGCATCTCTCTTCTCCGGTAGCACTGGCGGACACGACGCCGGCACCGGCATCCTCACCAGTCTCGCAACCACCGCAATGATGGGCTAAGGAGGGATCATGTCCAGCACAACGATGTCGCCGTCTTCCGAACTCACACGGGCCGCCGAACGCTATCTCGAATCGAACGCGGAGCCGTTGGTCCTCAACACCTACCTGAAGATCACGATTCTCTGCCTGGTGGTGGTCTGCATGGCGCTGGCCGCCGCCGTCTTCAAGAGCCAGAAAGCTCTTGCGTCTGCGAAACCGATGATTGTCCGAATCAACGACGTTGGACATGCGGAAGCGGTGGACTATCGGAACTTCGCCTACCGGCCTCAGGAGGCCGAGAACAAGTATTATTTGACGCGCTGGGCGGAGCTTTACTTCAGCCGTAACCGCTACACCATCGAGCGCGACCAAACTAGCGCACTCTACTTCCTGAATAGCGATGTACAGCGTGCCGTAATTGAGCAGGAACGCAAAGACAACATTATCGTGAACTACCGGGGGGACAGCACACTCCCGTACGTGGATGTCGAAGTAAAGAACGTCGTGCTCGACGACCTTCGACAGTCGCCCTATTCGGCAAGGATTGAGTTCGAGAAGGTGTATACGAACCCGGCGGATCACACCGAGCTCAAGCGGGAGCGATGGACGGCCAGCGTCACCTATGTATTCCGCGATCTGGTGAAGAACAACGAACTCGCGGTTGATCCTCTCGGACTGACCATCGTTCGCTTCCGCGCCGACCAGGCATTCAGCTAAAGAACCGAAGCCAAACCTGAGGTCACTTTATGTCCTTCCACGCTGCCAATCCGGCTGCAAAGCCCAACTCGTCTTCAGACGCGCCAAACCGGGCGGCAACGAGCTTCCAGACGCACGCATTCCCTTGCTCAAAGCCATCCCATCGGTGCCTCAACAGGCGGGGTGAATGGGCTGCGAAAGGTGCGGACCTCTGCAGCCGAGGAGAGATGGTTATACGTAGTCCATATTGCACTCTGCCGTCCCGTTTCCCGTCCTCTACTCGGGATCACGCTTCGGGGCCAAACCGGCGCCCTGCGGCTCGGCGTCGTTCTGCTTCGACTGCGTCGCCCCTGCGGGGTCTCGGTTCCTCCCAAAAGAAGTTTGAAGACCGCAGCAATGAACGCTGCTCAAACTTCTTTCGGGCCCCACCAAGAAAGCACTCCTTGGCACTTGGGAGCCGGGCCCACTCGCTTGGCTTCGCCTAGTGTGACCCGAGCAGGATACGGGAAATCAACGAAACGGAGATCACCACCATGTACAAGAACAACGTTCAGCTCATCGGCTTCCTCGGCAACGACGCAGAGGTTCGCACCAACGACAACCGCAGCCTTACTCGTTTGTCCCTCGCAACCAAGTCCTCCTACAAAAAGCATGGCAAGTGGATTGAGCACACCGAATGGCACAAATGCGTCGTCTTCGGGAAGCTCGGAGAGTTCGCCGGAGCCCTCAAGAAAGGCGCTCACATCCTCGTAGAGGGCGAGATCCGCAGCCGGGAGTATGACAGCACCAAGACCGGCCAGAAAGAGTCCGTCACCGAGATTCGGGTGGACTCGATTCTGAAGCTTGATCGGGCAGCCAAGGCCAGCGCAGAAGACAACGAGACCGGGGATGTCGCGGAGGACGTCCCCGCCGAGGAAGTGGCCGCTTAGGCCGCTTCCTTACAACCGGGAAGGTCGGCTGACGCCGGCCTTCCATCTTTACTGAGGCACCCGCTATGAGTTTCGAATTGATCCTTCCATTCCTTCGCCCCATTGAGCCGCTACTCCTAGACGAGAGCGTGAGCGAAATCATGGGGAATCCCGATGGTTCGTGGTGGTCCGAACGTGCAGGCATATTGCAGCGGGAGGCGAGCATCCAGATGGATGCGAACAGCCTCCGCGTCGGCTTGGAAGTGATCGCAAACAAGATGGAGAAGCGGCTCGATGCCGATTCGCCTCTGCTTCACGTTCAACTTCCAGACGGGAGCCGCCTTGCGGCGGTTCTCCCTCCGGTGTCGCGACCAGCTCCGGCCATCACCATTCGTAAGTTCACGAGTCGACGCTTCACCGTAGAAGACCTTATCGCTCGCGGAACGCTATCGCGCCCGCTTGCGGACTTTCTATCCGCACGGATCGTTGAGGGTAAGACCCTCCTCATCAGCGGCGGAACAGGAACCGGGAAGACAACCCTGCTCCGCATCCTTGCGGATGCGATCCCAGAGCACCAGCGGATCGTTGTGATTGAAGACACTGCCGAACTCGCCATCCAGAAGCCGAACATTCTGGCTGTTGAATGTCAGACCGACACCTTCAAATCGGCCGTCACGTTTGACGACCTTTTGAAGTCTGCTCTGCGGTGGCGTCCAGACCGGATCATTCTGGGCGAGGTGCGTGGCGTAGAAGCGCGAACGCTACTCGATTCTTTGAACACTGGGCATTCCGGTTCGCTCGCTACAATCCACGCGAACACTGCCGAGAAAGCTCTGCATCGCTTCGCCAATCTCGTCATGCGAAGCCATGCCCAATCGACCTTTGCCGACATTGAAGCAGAGATCGCCGATGCGGTCGACTTTGTCGTCCACATCGAGCGTGAACCAGGACGCCGGGTTGTGCGCGAGGCTCTCGCGCTATCCGGCTATGACCGTGACGCCAAACGCTTCCAGATCGAATCCGTTTTCGCAGCTTGAATCACCAATCAAAGGAGAACACCAATGCCACTTATCGAAGTTTCCACCAACCGTCAGATCAGCGCTTCTATCCGGCTGGAAGAAGTCACTGCAACCCAGGTCGATCAATACGCTGCTTTCATCAAGGCTTCGCCTGATGATGTCGTTGACAAAGCCCTTGGCTATGTCTTCTCGAAAGACCGCGACTTCCAGGACTTTCTTCGCACGGATGCTGCTCGCTCAGTTCCGTCTCTTCTGCGTGTTCGTAAGTCTCCGGTTGTACCTGAGCCTTCGACCGCTCCGAAGAAGCCTGTTTCCGTAGCGAAGCCAACAGAGTCCGCGGCGGTTCGGCAGGCATGAACCTCCATCGGAATCTTGCCCGGTACGTGAGCGGTGCTGCGCACCGGGTAAAAGTTGACACTCCACCCCTCCGAGGGTCGTGCAGTGAATCCAAATGGATTCCCTCAGGCCAAGGCAAAGAATCAACTACATAGCCGATCCTTGAATCCAGATGGATTCAAGGTCTGGAGCTCAATAATGGCGATTCTGAGCGATGAAGCAGTCATGAAAGCAGCGGAGAAACAAGCAACGCTTCGAGCCTGCAATGTCTCCGCCCGCCTCACTAAAACTGAGACGGAAAACCTAGACGCTCTCGCTCGGTCGCGCGGCCTTCAGCGCGGGGATTGCATCCGGCAAATTCTCAGAGCTGAGATTGCTCGGGCTCACGCCTCCGCAACTCCAACTCCAGAGCTGTCCGAGATCGTTGGTCTAAGGATGCTTTTGCATAACGTGCTGAAGCCTCTCATCAGCGGTCAGAAGATGACGCCCGAGACATTTGACGCGCTCGCGCAACACGTCAGGCGCGAAAAAGTACAAGCCGCAATCGAACTCTTGATACCGAATGGAGGTCGCTGATGCCGACACAATGGGGACGCAAAGAGACAGTCATCTGGCCGCCGCACTCACCGATCTACACTTACGGTGCGGCCTTTATCGCTCTGGTTCTGACCGGGCTATTTCTCTACATGCGCTTTGCTCTCGGGAACACGCCACTGCAGCGTTTCTACACGCCGATTTATCTGCGGGCGAGTGTAGCGTCAGAATTTGGAGCGAAGAGGCAAGATAAGTATCGGCTCCTCTTCTTGACCGGCGTAGAAGTAACGCCGAAGATGCCCGTCGAAGCGGATGTTCAGGACGGTTTGACGACGGCGCACGCGGAGAAGCCCATCCCTTTAATACCGAGCCAGACAGCTCTTCGTAGTGGCTTTGATGTTCTCTTTCGCGGGCCGGAAACTAGCTTTTCCGATGCGGCATTGCGTGACTATCTGAAGCGCTCAGTCTTTAGCGGCGATGCCTTGAGTTCCATCTACAGCGAACAGCTCTTATTCGGTTTCCTCGCCCTGGCGATCCAGCTCCCGTTCTCCATCCGCAAAGACATCAAACGTCGCCGGCAGATGAAGTACGGACGGCTGCTGAAAGGTCCAGTCATGCTGACGCCGACTCAGTTCAACCAAGAGATCGGCGGCGACGGCATCGGTTTCAGGACCACAGAATCGAAGGATCTGATGCGTATTCCGGCTCGCTCGGAGGCGCAGCATATCGAGCTAATGGGCGATACAGGAGCCGGAAAAACCACGCTCATCATGCAGGTGCTTCGGCAGATCGAGGAACGCGGGCACACAGCTATCGTCTACGACCCGGCCTGCGAGTTCATCCAGCGCTTTTACCGCCCGGATCGTTGCGACATTGTTCTGAATCCGCTGGATGACCGCTGCCCATACTGGGGACCGGCGGAGGAGTTGCGGAGCAAGGCCGAGGCAAAAACTCTGGCGAAGTCCCTGTATCAACCAACCGATACGCAGCGCGATGAGTTCTTTACCAAGACTCCGCAGAAGATCTTTGCTCATCTCCTTCGTACAGGCCCGACACCGCGCCAGCTCGCCGACTGGATGGCGAATCCTGCCGAGATAGACAAGCAGGTTCGCGGCACAGAGATGGCGACGATGATCGCCAAGGACTCTCCGCCGCAGCGTAACGGCGTTCTTTCTTCGCTCGGTCTAGTGGCTGACAGCCTCCGTATGCTTCCAACCTTGGAGGATGCCAAGGGGCACCGTTGGTGCGCGACAGAATGGGCAGAAACTCGTCGGGGCTGGATCTTCATCACCTCCCGTCCGACGGAGCGGGACGCTCTCCAACCGCTTCACAGCCTATGGATCGACTGGCTCGTCTTGCGGCTCCTCAGTGCGCCCAAGGAGCACCAGACACCTGTGTGGTTTGTGCTCGACGAACTCGCAAGCTTACAGCGGCTTCCTCAGCTTCACACGGCCATTACAGAGAACCGAAAGAGCAAGAATCCTCTCGTTCTTGGCTTTCAAGGCAAGGCCCAGTTGGAGAACATCTACGGGCATATCGCCGAGGTGATGCTCTCTCAGCCTGCTACCAAAATCTTCCTGAAAACCACGGAGCCAAAAGCAGCCGAGTGGGTGTCGAACGCCATCGGTAAGGTCGAAGTGGAACGAGTAAAGGAAACACATTTTGACGGGAGTCGGGCTGGCAGGAACTTCACCGTGGACCGCCAGGTTGAACCTCTTGTACTGGATTCCGAGGTGAGCGGACTTGAGGAGCGCAGGGCGTTCCTCAAGCTCGGAAACAATGTCTCGCGCTTCGCCTTCGAGTACATGGAGATGCCGATCATCGCGACCGACTTCATTCCTCGTGCGGTCGAGGACGACGCGCTCGATTATGACCCTCGGAGTCTAAGCGGTACACCGACTCCAGAGGATCTTGAGGCGGATGACGTTGAACCAACCGACGCTTCAACCTCCCAAGCTGAACCCTACGACCTTGAAAGTCAATTCGAGGCGGGAGCCTAGGTCATGCTGACGATTTCGAAACCGTTGAGCGCAGGTCAGGCTCAGACCTATCACGCCAAGGAGTTCACGGCTGCGGAGCAGAATTATTGGAAGCAAGGCAATGAAATCATCGGGGAGTGGCAAGGCCGGATGGCGGCAGGCTTTGGTCTCTCAGGCGGCGTAGCAGCCGAAGACTTTGCTCGTCTCAGCAGCGGCCAGCATCCACAAACTGAGAAGCAACTCGTCCAGCATCGTAAAGCGCAAGAGTATTCAAACGCCCAAGGCGAAACGGTCAAACCCGTTGAACATCGTGCGGGGTGGGACGCCACCTTTTCAGCGCCGAAATCAGTCTCCCTGACCGCGTTGGTAGGTGGCGATGACCGCGTAAGAGTGGCACATCGAGAGGCTGTCACTTTCGCTCTGGAACAGTTGGAGCGTTACACTCAGGCTCGAATTGGCGGCAATCATCCGCCCGAATCGACGGGCAGATTTATCGCGGGAAAGTTTGAACATGACACCGCCCGTCCAGTGAATGGCTACGCCGCCCCTCAACTCCATACTCACGCCGTCGTCTTCAACATGACCGAACGGCAGGATGGTTCCTTCCGTGCCCTTCAGCCGCAAAGCCTCTTTGCATCCCAGCAGTTCGCGACCGCTGTTTACCAATCCGAGTTAATGTTCCGGCTGAAGAAGCTCGGCTACGAGATCCAGCCAGGTAGGAGCGGTGCGCCAGAGATCAAGGGCTATTCGCCCGAATACTTGGCCGCTTCCAGCCCGCGCCGCCAGCAGATCGAAGAAGCTTTGGCGCGAAGCGGTTTTTCCAGTCCCGAAGCCGCTCAGATTGCGGCCCATACGACCCGAGATCGCAAGCAGATCATGACGCCGGAAAAGGTGCTGGCCGCGCACAGGCAGATTGCAGATGAGTTTGGGAATCAGGCCGACCGAGTCGTCAAAGAGGCCCAGGATCGGGCACAAGGTCGGCATCACTCCAACGGCCAGAAAGAGAACGACCCGCACCAGAAGGCGCGGGAGAGTGTGAGCTTCTCCAAGGCGAGAAACTTCGAAAGAGATGCTGTGATCGACGAGCGAACCATCATGCGCGACGCGTTACGTCGAGGGATGGGCGAAGTCACCTATAGCGAGGTCCTAGCCAACTTTCAGAAGCGCGAAGCGGCAGGCGAATTCCTCAAAGTCGAAGTACCGGGCCAGCATTCTGCCAGCCGGTTCACCACCCGAGACATGCTCCACGCCGAGCGCTCGAATATTGACTACATTCTGGCCGCAAAGAATACGGTCGCACCAATCATGTCGGCGGAGGCCGCTTCGAAGTTCGCCGGTTCTGTAGAGATGTTGAACCCCGCGCAGCGGCGGACGACCGAGGAAGTGCTATCCACTACTGACCGGGTTCACGGCCTTCAGGGATACGCAGGCAGTGGGAAAACCACAACGCTTAGAAGTATCCGCGAGGCAGCCGAGAGTCGAGGGTACGCCGTGGAGGGGTTCGCGCCAACCAATCGAGCTGCTAACCAGCTCAAAGAGGCCGGCGTGAGCGCTGAAACTCTTCAGAGATTTCTCGCGCGTGGCGGGTCTGCCGAAGCTGCGTCGGATCCAGCCGCAAGGCGGCTTTACATGGTGGACGAGTCGAGCCTCACCAGCACTAAGCAGATGCAAAGCTTCTTCGAGAAGATCGGATCAAATGACAGAGTTTTGCTGATCGGCGATGTCCGACAGCACCAAGGCGTAGACGCAGGAAAGCCGTTCGAGCAGTTGCAGGATGCCGGTATGAGAACGTCCAAACTCGACGAGATTATCCGACAAAAAGACGAAGGACTCCATCGTGCCGTAGAACATCTTTCGCAGGGTCAGACGGCAGACGGAGTACGCCTCTTGCGGGAGCAAGGCCGTGTGTCGGAAGCGCCCGAGCGTGCCGAGCGAATCGTGAGCATAGCCAAGGAGTACGCAGCGAAGCCAAACGGAACACTGGTCATTTCTCCGGACAACGCAAGCCGAGTGGAGCTGAACCAAGCCATCCGCGCGGAGCTTCGGGAGCGTGGTGACGTCAGAGGGCCGGATATGGAATTTACGGTGCTTGTTGCCCGTTCGGAGCTAAACAGCGAAGACCGCAAGTGGGCTGCGCAGTACCAGGTCGCAGATGTGCTGCAGTACACCCGTGGCAGCAAAGAGATAGGTATTGGGCCTTTGGGATATGCCACTGTTCGAGCGATTGACGAGCAAGCCAATCGTCTCACGGTAGAGAGACAGGACGGCCAGCAAGTCAGTTACGACCCGAAACGGCTCAGCGGGATTACGGCCTACAGAGAAGTAACGCGACCGTTCGCTCAGGGGGACCGGCTACAGTTCACCACGAACGACCGTGAACTTGGCATCTCCAATCGCCAGCTCGCCACAGTCGAGAAATCGTCACCGTCCGAAATGAGTGTTCGCCTTGATGGTGAGGAAGGACGAACGATCAACCTCCGACCGGAGCAGATGCGTCACTTCGATCACGGCTATGCCGTCACGTCGCACAGCTCACAAGGACTCACCGCCGACCGTGTCCTCATCAATGTAGAGGTTTCGGCGCATCGCGACCTTATCAATCAGCGATTCGCTTACGTTGCGGTGTCCCGCGCAGCTTACGATGTGCGGCTCTTCACCGACGACGGAAACCGGCTCGAAAAGGATCTCGCGCGGGATGTGAGCAAGTCGGCAGCCATTGAAACAAGACCCCAAAAGGAGAATACGATGAACTTCCAAAATGAGCACGCTGACAAGAGGGAGCCGAGCAAAGAACCCCAAAGAATGCCCATCGAAATCTATGCGTCTTCGCTGACTCCGGAAGTCGTTAAAGAGGACATTCGCTTCGCGGAGCGGCAGCTAGAGCAAGGGCTCTCGCGACCTGAATCAGTGAGGAACCTGACTAGTGACCACGTCCGCCGAACAGAGGCGGAGCCATCGGCACTATCCTTGGCCGAGCGCTATACAACTCACATCACGGACTTGGTGCGCCATCTTCCTGAGCAGCCGGCCGAAAAGGTCTTGGAATTCCTTCAACCGTCGCTGAATGACGTTGTCCACTGGGAACCTGCACTCAATGCTCTCGGAGCTGCTCAATCCGATTCACTCTTGTGGAGGAGAGAACACGGGGACATCCAGAGCTATCAGCAGGCCGCAGAGCCCCGAGGCTGGCTCCATATCGATAGTGCAGGACAATTCTTCAACCGGAGCGCGCAAGCAATCACGAGCGACCAGGCCTTGACTCCCTTTGGATTGACGGCTGCGGGAACTCTCGCGCAGGAACGCGGCCAAGCGCAGGACATCGGCAAACAGGCCGGAGTAGGGATGTCACTCTAAAAATCACTTCACACCCTCCTGGCTATGTCGCGCAGGGATAATGCGCCGCGCTCTTCTTTAGAAGGTTCTTAGTGAGTCCCAATGCACCGAAGTAGGCTTGCGATGACCGGGCATCTGCAAAATCGTTCAGCAATCCGTCACGGAGAATCTTGAGCAGGCTGTGCCGGATGATGAAACTGATCGCTTCCAAAAGCATGTCATACCGGCTTATATCGTCGCCGTAGATATTGGAGCGTCCCGTTTCGAAGTAGTACGCCGGGATTCGATCTCCATGGGCGATGTGATTCCGCAAGCAATAGAGGTCGCCAATGATGTCCGCCACAGTAAGATTGGGATTCGTGTAGACAGACGACAGCTCCTCTGGCGGGTAAATCGGGGTCGCGCCTCCCAAGAATGACTTAATACGCTCGCGCGCCACTAAACTCCCAGAATGTTGCGCATCCCGCGATTGCGTTGTGAACAGTGACTCAACGGCTGTTGTCCACAAGAAAAATTTCGCTCGCCAGTCGTCATTTTGGAAATGACCTGATTCGTGCATGGCAATGCACATGCGATATTTCCAAAATTCTCCGGCCATCGCTTCCCGAAATCTCGGAAGGTAAATCCGCAGCGAATGCGCATCGGCGGAGCGAAATGCCAAAGTTCGATGGCTGATCGGATTTATGACATTGTCCAATGGCGTATCGAAAGCAATCCGCGTGAGGAAGCCCTCATGGTCTATGCGACCCTCGAAAAAATGAAGATGTTGCGTGGTCGGGCGTAGTAATCGAAGACATGCAGCCGCTTCCCGAACGAGCGTGCGGGAACGGAATATAAGGTCAGTGCTGAACGCTGTGATTTTCCCTGACTCGTCAAACTCCAACTCAGGAAAGCGGTGGATGATGGCATATTTCAGGCGCGACAAACTCTCGTATGTATGCTGACCGATGAAATTTTCGAAAACATCAAACTCATCATCTCGGATGAGCGGTGAAACATCCTCTATCGTCAATCCAGGCAAAACTTCAAAAGGAAGAATGGCTGGATCGAAATCCTCATCATCTCCGCCACCTCGAAGCAATCCGGAGGAGATTCGCTCGATGGCATACAAGGAAAAATGGGTGTTGGGACTCTCCATTGCATCTTCCATTCTCCGCCTGCAGGATCTGCTGACTGGTTAGTTTACGAACTAGTTCAGAGTAGCGCGTCGTCCACCAGAGTCAATGGTTCAAGCCGATAGCGATGAAACTCCTCGGCAGTCTCGGGTAGTGCATCCATTACATCCATCGTGATAATTGCCTCGACCGCTGGGTCTGTTACCTCACGCCAGCCCGCCACCTTGCCGCGAGAGATTGCTCCGGTGTCGATCGGTGCTGTTTTGAACTGGTTGGTCGTGAAACTTCCATCCTGGTCGTTGAGCAACCCCTTGACGCTAATCGGCAGCGGACCGAGGTGTGCTCGATGAGCAACTCTCAATCTTGCGGTGATGCGAACATGACTCTGAGCATCTCTGAAATGCACAATTGCGTGTTCCGCGACCACGACAGAATGAATCCCGGATTCCTGTAGAGAGATGTCATGCATCCATTTCTGACCGAAAAGGGTGATGACCCATCCGAGATGTTCGTCTTTGGTATCGAAGACCTCCAGGAAGTGGAGGTCTTCACCGGGCAGACCCGGACAGTGATGTCCAGGCAGAGATTCAAAAGTTACGTTCCATGCTTCAAGGATGGTCGAACGTACCAAGACCGGGATGGCGACCTCGGAACTCCAATCGATGCTTTCTGTGTCGAGATATGTGCGTGTCTCTATGCCGCGATTGCGGGCCATGTTTATTGCGCCGGGCGTGAATCCAGCGCTGGAGATTAGTACGCCCTTATTTGCTTTGACATCTGTGAGTGAGCTGGCGAACTCACCAATGACGCTGACATCAATCGGGCGCGCTTCATCCTTGCATTCGACAACGATCAAAAGAGGATAATTTGCGACAGTGATACGTATCGTGATGTCGAGCTGGCGCTCAACGCCAGATTCATGGCCTACGATCTTTTCGTTGTGGGCAACGACAGCGCCCTGCGGCGCCAACTGGGAATGGATCTCATGGATGACTTTTTCGAACCGCTTCCACTTCGCTTCTGCCATGTCGTCATCGTCTCAAGATGTGTGTTGCTTGGGCAAGAGCGAAGCTCGTAAGCGCATGTTCTTGGCGCGCAAGCTGTTGAGGCTGCGCTGAGTACTAGATTGCCTGCATTTGCGCAGCGTTCGGTTCGGATGCCGAGCAGGAGCAATCCTTCAGGAGTTTTCAACTGACGAGAACAGGCTGATGCACTCATCGAGCCAGAATTGTCCTCATAAGCGCCCTTCTCTTCAGTCCAGAACCCTCGTTCCCGACGTGATCGGAGCAGCACTTGATCGGTCAATCAGGTCTGCCTCGGGTATGACACCTCCCTCGACTTCAAAGTTGCTTAAGCCAATCCCAACCAATCGGTAAAGTTGCCGCGCGTCGAAATCGACACGAGTACAGAGATGCAGACCTAAATTTGTGAAATCCTCACACGTCATCGGGACAGTGGGCGGCGTCAAGCTGCGAGTGAGCGAATTGAACTCTTTTGTCTTCAGTTTGAGCACTACCGTCCGGCCCCGACGCGCGTTTGCTTGCGAGGCATTCCAGACTTTCTCTGCTAGCCGCCGAATGTGTTGTTCGCACTCGGATAGTGGGATGTCGTCAAGGAATGTGTCTTCAGCGGAAATTTGCTTGCGAACCCGATTTGAGATCACTGGATTGTTGTCAATGCCACGCGCCAGTTGGAACAACCGTGTGCCCCAACTTCCAAAGTGGCCTTCGAGCGTCGGGAGATCCATTGCGTAGATGTCGCTAACGGTTTTTATACCAACGTCCGACATCCGCGCTTCGGTGACTTTGCCGACACCAGGAATCTTCCCGACAGGTAGCGGCATCAGGAACGATTGAACCTCGTGCGGTTGGACAACGAACTGGCCGTTCGGTTTCCTCCAGTCAGAAGCAATCTTCGCAATGAATTTGTTCGGTGCGATCCCGGCAGACGCAGTAAGGTTCAGTTCATCCCAAATCTGTAGTCGGATGGTCTTCGCGACTAGCGTTGCGGTCTTCAAGCCAGTCTTGTTCACCGTGACATCGAGGTAGGCTTCATCAAGCGATAGCGGCTCAATGTCGTCCGTGTGCCGTTCGAAGATTTCACGAACAGCTTTTGATACGGCTTTGTAACGTACGAAATCAGGTGGGAGAAACACTGCATCGGGACACATGCGCTCTGCCGTGATCGCCGGCATAGCGGAGCGTACGCCGAACCGCCGAGCCTCGTAGGACGCTGCACAGACTACCGAACGCTTACCCTTCCAAGCCACGACAACAGGCCGACCCTTGAGAGATGGGTCATCGCGTTGCTCGACGGACGCATAGAAGGCGTCCATATCGACATGAACGATCTTGCGAGTGCCTATCGCCAGGATTGCGTCCGTCAGATCATCCATGACAAAGCCTGCAGGTGGTGTAGTGTCGAACGAACTCATCCCACTCAGGAATCCCGATAAAGCCCGATGAGTCCAGATGTGCGAAGTCACTTGGCTCTAAGAACGTGAAATCAGTTGGACGTTCAAGCATGAACGAGAACAGCAATTCGATGCCATAAGCGCAAGGAGCGCCTTTACCCTTCGGGAAGAGATAGCCGATAGACGCGTCCGAAAGGCGACCCTGCATTCGTGTCTCCTTCGCCGTTAAGTCTGGCATATCGCGCCTTGTTTCCTGAAATTCCATATGGACCACTTCAGCGCGGCGAATCATCGTCATTTGCGACATACCAAGGCACTTTCTTCGACTGAAACAGATCTGGATATCGAGTGGTCAAGAAGGTCAGGACACGCTTCGCGACTCGCACGCTATGCTCCACTTCTTTTTCCCATTCGATGCTCGAAAGACCGTCGCTGTGGGTGGCGTCCCAACTGATCGTCCGCATCCCTAGGATGAGGCCTGCCGTGATGACCATCGCTGGTCCGAGCTTCTGCTGATCGACTTCATTGCGATGCCCGCCTACCTGAGAGCCTTTATTAGTGGAAGTCATGCGATGTCACCTGTAAGCGGCCAGCTTGGCTCTCTACGGAAAGTTCCTTGAATGACTTCGCCATCACATGAATGATTGGGCCTTCTTTTTGCAACGGCCCTTCTACCGCCAAGAACTTCGCAGTCGTGATGAGCCGTCTGTTCTTTTCGAAGAAATTCGGAGCCACGAAGACATTGAAGACGCCCGTTTCATCCGCCACTGAGAGGAAGACAACACCGGAGGCGGTGCCGGGACGTTGCTTGACTATCGCGAGTCCGGCAGTTTTGACGTAGAAGCCGTGAGGCCGCCGCGTAAGGTCAACAGCCCGCAGATAACCGCGACGACTTAGCTCCGCACGACGGAAAGACATAGGATGAGGCCCCGTTGTGACGCTGCTCACCGCGTAATCCGCCACAAGTCTCTCTTCGGCTGACATCGGTTGAAGCGGTATCTCTGAAGCCTCTTCACGGAGCAATTCGCTCTGCTGCATCAGCAGCGGGCCTTCCGGCTTTCCAGCGCGTTCTATCTGCCAAAGCGCATCCCGCCGATGCTCGACACCGTCGAGACTATTCAAAGCTCCCACGTTAGCCAAGAGTGACAGTTCTTTTCGGTTCAGCTGAGGAGCCCGAATCACCAGATCATCGACAGACTTGAAGCGGCCCATAGACCGTGCTCTAACAACCGTCTCTGCGCATTGGCTTCTCAGGCCTCGCACGTAACCAAGTCCAAGCCGCAATGACAAAGATTCGTCGTCTTCGTGCTCAATAGTGCAGGGCCAATCCGAAACTTGGATGTCTATGGGCTTTACTCGTAACCCGTGCCGTCGTGCATCTTCGATGATGACGGATGGGCTGTAAAAGCCCATTGGTTGGTTGTTCATCATCGCGCAGGTGAAGGCAGCAAGGTACTTCACTTTGATGTAAGCAGAGGCGTACGCGATGAGCGCGAAACTGGCAGCATGACTCTCTGGAAAGCCGTAGAGGGCGAACGAACTGATGTTCTGAATGATGGTCTCTTGCGTTTCAATATCGAGCCCGTTGGCGGTCATGCCATCCCGCAGACGACCTTCAAGATTCTTCATCCGCTCCCACGAACGGCGCATCCCGACAGCGCGGCGGAGCTCTTCAGCTTCCGAACCGGTGAAATTGGCAACGACCATAGCCATGCGCAAGAGCTGTTCTTGAAACAGCGGAACGCCAAGCGTCCGTTTGAGTGTCGATTCGAGGGAAGGGTGCGGATACGTCACTTCCTCTTGCTTCTGCCGACGCCGCATGTAAGGGTGCATCATCTTGCCGACGATAGGGCCGGGGCGGATGATGGCGACCTGAACGACGAGATCGTAAAATTTCTCAGGCCGGTTGCGAGGCAGCGACGACATCTGCGCCCGACTCTCCACTTGGAACATCCCAATCGTGTCTGCACGCTGGAGAGTTCGATAGACTCCCTCGTCTTCCGGCAGTTGTGCGAGATCGAGTTGTTCACCGTGATGCTCGGGCACAAGCGACAGGCAATCCTTCAATACGGCCATCATCCCGAGGCCCAGCAAATCAACTTTGATGATTCCTAGGTTGGCGCAGTCTTCCTTGTCCCACTGCACGACAGTTCTTCCAGGCATGGAAGCTCTTTCGAGCGGGACAACCTTATCGAGCTGGCCTTGGCAGATAACCATACCGCCGGAGTGCTGACCGAGATGACGTGGAAAGTCTTGCACCCGCATACAGAGTTCGAGGTACTTCGCGATACGTGGATGTTCCACGTCGAAGCCCGCGTTCTGAAACGAACGCGCCATCGTGTCGTTCGGCCCCTTCCACTCGTAATTTGCCACTAGCCCAGACAAGCGTTGCAGTGATTCAGGATCGAAACCCAGCGCTTTGCCGACTTCGCGTGCAGCCGATTTGCCGCGATACGTGATGACGTTTGCAGTCAAAGCCGCACCGAGCCGACCGTAACGCTCGTAGACATACTGGATTGCTTGCTCGCGCCTTTCTTCCGAAGGGAGATCGAGGTCGATGTCGGGCCACTCGCCGCGGCTTTCGGATAGGAAACGCTCAAAGAGCAGTTCCATGCCGACCGGATCAATCGCCGTGATCTCCAGCGCATAGCAAACGGCCGAGTTTGCCGCACTGCCTCTGCCTTGAATCAGGATTCCGTGTTTCTTGCAGTATTCAACGATGTCCCAAACAATCAGGAAGTAACCGGCGAAACCAAGCTTTTCGATCAGCGCCAGTTCGTGTGCCACTTGCTTCTTCGCGCGTTCGAGAAGACCGGCATCGCGCTTTGGACCGTAGCGCCGGGCTACACCCTCAGCCACGCGTTTCGCAAGAAAACTATCCATCGACTCACCATCCGGAACTGGATAGCGCGGGAATTCATAGCCAAGCTTTGAAAGGTGAAAGTCCAAGCGCGACGAGAGTTCAACGGTGTTCTCGACGGCGCCCGGAATGTCTCGGAAGAGCGAGACCATTCGCTCTGCAGGTCGAAGGTGTCTTTGATTGTTGAGTGCCAACAATCGCCCGGCATGGTCAAGAGGTGTATGGTGCCGTATTGCCGTAAAGAGATCCGCTATCTCACGGTCGTACTTGGTGGCATAGCGCACACCATTCGTCGCCAGCACGGGCAAGCGAAGGGATTCGGCAATCCGCAATGCAGCTTGGTTTCTCCATTCCTGCGTTCGTTCGCGGTGCCGCTGTACTTCGACGTAGACGTTGCTTCGTCCGAATATACGAACCAGTTTCTCCACTACCTCGCGGCCAGCAGCTTCGCCTCCAGCCATGAGCGCCGCAGCCAGCGGCCCTTCATCGCCTCCGGTCAAACAAATGACACCTTTGCAGTACTCCTCTACGTCAGCCAGATTTGCCGCTCCTTCCTGCTTGGTGCTCTCACGCATCTTGAAGCGCGTGATGAGTTGGCAAAGGTTTTGGTATCCCTCTCTGGTCTCGCACAACAGAGCAAGGCGTGAGGGTTCGGCGAGGTGTTGATGCGGCGTCCAAATGGGAGGCGCTAACCGGTTGCCGAAACCTGAGACGGAGACTTCAGCGCCGACGTGTGCCTTGATGCCGTTTTCTTCGGCGATCTTGTGAAAGCGCGCAGACCCATAGAAACCGTTGCGATCCATAAGCGCCATCGCCGGCATCTCTAGGGCGAACGCCCGCTCCGCCAGGGCTTCGGGTTGGGAACCGCCTTCCAAAAACGAGAAGGCACTGTTTGCGTGGAGTTCGACGTAGCGGTTAGTCATATAGACCCGCCACTCGCCACTCGTTCGCGATGAAGTCTCGTGCCAGCCTGCAAACAAGCATGGCGTTATCGCTGGCCTTGCCGACGAAATCCCATTGCTCGTTCCCCCAGACCGCTTCGTTCCACCAATCGCCGCCGCTCAGCCAAGGCCCGTAGGCTTCCTGAATCAAGTAGCAACGCGAACGAAAGTGAACTTGTTGCGGAAGCCCGCGCTGAATATCAACCCTTGTCCGTTCAGCAGGACGGAGTACACGTAAACACAATGTTGAAGACTTCTGAATAGGCGTGGGCTCCGCAGTGGCGATCGAGAACGGCTCCACATGGAAATCGCTCGCTCGCAGTGTGTCGTCAAGCACCGCTTGTCCGACGTTGTTCTCGCCGACGATGGCCGTAATACGGGCCAAGGTCACATCGAGCTTTCCGGGTTCAGGCAGTTGTGGAGAGAACAACCCAAGTTGAACTTTGCTTGTTGCTCCTGGCTCCGCGAAGAGATGGACGCCGAGGATGGACGCTGGTGGAGGATGACCTTCGAGGTCGAGGTGCAGCAGCTTGACCCATAGCTGTTTTTCGTTCGTCGGCACGCGCGGATTCACCTTGCGTTCGTGCAAGCCTCCACCGTCCAAACGTAGCGTAATCGTCACCGAAGCCAAGGCGAGCACACGGGACTTGGCGCGAACGATGAGTTGTTCCAGCATCGTTGAAACGCCGAAGAGCAGGGATTCAAGATCGTCCAACGGAAAGTCGAGTTCAATCTGCTCTTCCAACACGAAGGGAATATCAATCGGCTGGAACAGGTGTGGTCGCGTACCATTCGCGAGCTGCAGCAATCGCTTGGCATCTTGCCCCAAGCGAGCAATCAAGGACTTCTCAGGCAGTGCGGCGAGCGCAGCGACGTTACGAATACCCCATACGCTGAAGGTCTCCACCTGCGACGGAGTGATACCCAGCACCAAGACAGGTAGCGCGGCTAACGCTTTCGCCTCGTCTCCACGAGTTACAACTTGAATCGCCACTCCATGTTTGAGCCCTCGCGCGAGACATATGGCCGCGTTCAGGTTTGAACTCACAGTCACCGAGGCAACGACGCCGACAGAGCGAATGCGTTGGCGAACGAGTTTCGATAGGAGTTGTGGAGGCCCAAACAAACCTTCCGTGCCTGCCACGTCCACGGCGCAGATGAAAATCCCATTGACACTTCGATCTTCAAGCCGTGGTGAGAAGGCTCCCGCGCATTCCAGCAAAACGGAGCGGACGGCACTCTCGGTTTTCACGCTCCGCTGCAACACGATCACTTCTTCGAAGGTCTCGACTTCAACCTTCGTCATGCCTTGCCGGAGTCCGAGAAGACGCGCACGCGTGTTCAAGGAACACACGATCTGACCAGGAGCCTCGCCCTCCAGAACGATGCACGGCTTGTCAATCAACTCAGGCCGCAAGCGCAGCAATGCTTGAGCGGGAAGTTCGCGCACATAGATACAGGCATACAGTTCAGGCATATGCTTCATCGCGGACCTGCCCAATTCGCACGATGATCCCAGCGAGCTTCACAGACTCGTTGAGGTGGCTTTCGCATTGGCACGACGTTCGAGGGCGCTTGCGCGAAACGCTGTCGAAGCACTTCAGCGCGGGCTTTGAGGCCGGTGAATACCGTGCGCTCTTCTCTCAAGTTCTCCAGCGCGGAGAGCCGCAACTGCAATTCGGAGCCGCTCTTGGCACAGGCGTATTGCGAGAGAAGCACGATGCTTGATTGGGTCTGTTCAGACGCGACCCGATACCGATGCCAAGTGGACAATTCGATTTTGGAGACAACTTCGCTGGCGATCTCTCCGAAGTCAAGTACGATCGCGCTGAAGCCGCCGGTCTGAATCAACAGGTCGGTCGTCCTCAATGCTTGTTCGACCGCGCTGTAGACCTTCGCGCGTCGAGGTGCGCGCACAGGCGCAGTGGATGATTTCAAGCTGGACTCAAAGTGCTGTGGAGCAGGCCGAGGTTTTGAGATGGGTTCCGCGCATCTGGCAGCCACAGTCTCGTTGCTCAAGAACCTGTCGACAGCGGCTGAAAGCCCTTTCACCTCTGAACGTGGGTGCGTTCCATGTCCGCCCCCATGAAGTCCCTTCAATCCAGGCTTGGGAGCGAAGCACGCGGCGGGAAGAGCAAACTTCCGAGTCTCGCGTTCGACGGTTGCCTCGCTGACACCGCAACGCACCCACAAGAGCCGCTTGAGGTCTACGCCGACCGAAGCCGCCGATGAGGGGTCAAAGGTATTGGAGGCGTCGATCCAGGCACACACCTTGCCCATGGCCGTAACCTGCGACAGGAACGATAGGGCTAGTGACATGCGCCCAGAGCATTCCTCTCCTACAAGCTCCGTAAGTGCCCCGACAGGCAAGCCTCCCTGTATCAGTTCATCAAGAGCGCCTATGCCCGACGAAACGACAGGGCGCACCATTCGTGGAGGGGGCGTCAGTGCAGAAGGGTACTTACGTGCCAGCGCCGACTCGACTTGGACCCGGATTGTTGCGGCAGTGGCCATGGCGAAACACCTTCGCCTTATATTCGCCTATCGGTGGGGAGGAAGGTCAAGTCACCAACTTGCATAAGAACAGGTGCATGTCTTCCTATCTAACTCATAGGGAATGGCTTACGTTGCTTCGAGCTGTGAATCGGGCCGCAAAATCTTATAATGGAAGCCCATGTGTTACTCCGCACGAGTTCGACAGAACCTCAAACACCTCTCGCGCCGCTACGACGCGGAAGTTGATTGGGAGGCGTTCGAAGATGCGTACCGCCGCCGAGCCGAAGGCGAAGACATCAAGATGTCGCGAGATTTGCAGCGCAACTTCGTGAACCCGGAGACGGAGGTTCAGAAGCGCACTGCTGGCTACATCGCTCAATATCTCAAAGAGAAGCGAACGGAGTGGGAGAGCGAAGTCTTCGTTCAGAAGCGCCGTATCGCGGCTGCTGAAGAATCCCTCGCAAAGAAGGAAACGAAGAAGGCTCGGGAAGACGTTCGCATCGGAACAGCCAAGTCTCAGACGCTACTAGAACGGTTGGCAGACCTCAGAAGAGCCGAACCCAACAACGAAGACGCACGCATCTTCCCAATGATGTACGCGCCGGTACTCATTCGAGAGAACGATAAGACCCTCATTCGTCCCATGCGCTATGCCTGCCGTCTGGCCGGAAAGCCTGCCGATTACGACAAGCGTTTTCCAGGCACCTACAACGCGCGACACGACAGTCTCGATGACTATTGGAGCAAGGTCTACGGCCAGCATCATGCCGTGCTGGTCATCTCAGGCTTTTACGAGAACGTGCCTCTCCACTTGTATGAGCATCGTGAGCTAGCGCCAGACGAGAAACCTAAAAACCTCGTTCTTGAGTTTGATCCTCAGCCATCTAGCGACATGCTTGTCGCCTGCGTATGGGATCGTTGGACCAAACCCAATGAATCAGGACTCTGCTCATTCGCCGCGATAACGGATGAGCCTCTACCGGAAGTCGCGGCCACGGGCCACCAACGGACGATCATTACGATTCAGGAACAATATCTAACGGAGTGGCTAACGCCGGGAGCGACATCAAAGGAACGACTTGAATACATCCTCTCGGACAAAGAAACTCCTTACTACGTCCACCAAATTGCGGCCTAATCGCTGCTAACGATAGAAATCATCTAGGAACTCTGACGCTTCTCCGCCGCTCGAAATGAGCAACCTGTCACGCGCCCTAGTGCATGCGACGTAAAGAATTTGCCTCTCGGAATTGTAGATATCTTCGAGTTCCGATGGGTCGCTAGCCGTTTCGAGACGTTGTGCATCTGGCAATACCGATTCATCACAGGCCATCACTGCCACTGCGCGGAATTCCAGCCCTTTGGCAAGATGCATCGTCGCGATCGGCAAAATTCCTGGAGTGATTTCCATTCGCTTCTCAAGTCTTTTGCAATGCATACCAGCCATCTTCGCGGCATTTTCTGCACGGCTAAGTTGAGCGGCAGATCGTACGAAAATCGCGATGTCTTCTTGGCGGAAACCTTCACTGGAAAGCTTTTTAAGCCACTGAGCAACGAGCTGCTCCTCCGCTTCCCGAGTTGCGGCCACTTGGACATCTGGGTTTGGACCATTGAATACCGATACTGTTCCGCGGCGGTCTTCAACATTGCCATCTGAATCTGTCACCTCGCGATCCAAAAGCCGATCAGCATGCTCCCGAATCTGGTGAGAAGTACGATAGTTCACTTTTAGATTTGTGGAACGCCCTCTGACATCCACGCCTACCGACTTCCAAGAGAAGGGGGCTTGGAAGATGCGTTGACCGCTATCACCCGCGAAGAAAAGTGCATTGGGACGACTTCCTCCCAATGCGGCCAAGCAGCGCAATTCTGCTTGGCTAATGTCTTGTGCCTCGTCAACAACTGCGAAATCGAAAGGTGGGGCGCCGCCCTCATCATAGTGACGTGAAAGCCGCACGAACATCTCCGCTTCAGTCATGAGTTGAGCTGATGAGAGACGTTCAATCACTCGTGCGAACAGTCGCCATAGTGCCTCCCGTTGGGGCTCGCGGAGACGGGTTCGGCGGCCGAGCCGAGGAACGTCTCTATACTCACTCCAAGTCTTGAGCTGCCACGCGTCGACAATCTGGTCCCACTCTGCAAACAGGAATCCAGAAGTGAATTGTGAGAGTCCCTCAACGTCGGCGGCCTCTTTCAGCAGTTCGCGTATCGACTCTTCCGAAGCTATCGTTGCTGGGCCATAAGTAGCAGCGAGGTTGCTTTCATAGAGGCGTCGTGCCATCGCGGAAATAGGTAAAACTTCAATCTGCTCTGCGAGACGCGGACGATTTCCAAGCAGCAAGCGAAGTTTGGATTGAAGCGCGTTTGCAAGAACGTCGGAGAACGTCGTCAGCAAGACTCGCGAGGAAGGATTGTTTTCGGCAAGATAAGCTGCGCGATGCAGCGCAACCACTGTCTTTCCCGTTCCAGCAGGCCCAGTGACTCTGGCGGGGCCATTGAAGTCCCGCTCAACCAAAACCCGTTGTGCTGGATGGAGAAAGACCGCCCATTTCTCCCACGGAGCATCGAGGGCTCGTTCAAGCTCTTCACGATTGCTAACCGTACGGAAGCGACGTTGTGCGTCAGGGTGTGAGAAAGCAGCTTGCTCAACAACCGCAGCCGAAGCATTCGGTACAAGAGTTGTTTCTTCGGACTTGGAGGGCCGGAGTCCCGTTGCTAATGTAAGGACGGCCTCACGGGCTTCCTCTGGAAGACTCCCCGCGATATCAAGGATGCTGTCTTCGTTAGCGTTGCGAACGACATCAATCCATTCTTGGGGAACGCCATACCCGAGCAAATCAGAGTCGCTCGCAGTCGCCAATAATGGGAGCGGCTTGGGTTGTTGTGGGGTCGCGTCCTCCACGTATTTGCGGACGACCACCTCTTGTATTGTCTCTTTGAGAACCACCATCTGAGCAGCGCCGGTGGCTGGATGGACAGAGAGCTTGCGACGTTCAGCCCAGGCGTAGGCCGCGTCGTGATGATCGACATAGCAGAGAAGGCAGCTATTCTCAGTCCGATGGACGATCAGCCGTACATCGTCATTCGCTCGTGCAGACCAGAAATTCTTGTCCTTGACCTTCTCTAGTCTGTGCATCTTCAGACTCGGGTGGGAGGGGTTCATCTGCAGTTCCATCGCCGCCAACTTCGCAGCATTCTGCTCTGAACCTTGAAGTTTCGTAAGGCTCTCTTGAAACGTGTTGGCGATCACGAATTGCATTAGCCGAGCTTCTCCGGGATGAGGGAGTGGTCGCCAGGATGTTGAGGGCTTCCCATAGGGCGATAACCAAACTGCTGAACTCCGAACTGAAAATTGCGGCAACGTGTGTAATCCGTCCCAAGCCCCATCCATCCGTCGGGAAGCCGATCGACACGGAGAGCGAAAGCATCGCGGATGGTAAACGTCACTCCGTAGACGGAACCGATACTGGCAACCGAGCCTGCCTGGGGACGAACCGCGAGGTGGACATTTGTCTCATGCTTGGGCACCCGTCCCATTGCGAACAGGTAGAAATACGGCGAGTCCGTCTTAAGCGTGTAGTTTCCGTCTTGCATCTCCCGATGGAGCTGGAGTTCCTTCTTGCCCTTCAGGCAGTAGATGCAATGCTTGTCTGGCTTGAATCCAGACACGTAGACGCCCCAGAGTTGAACGAACGTCTGGCTAGCTGATGCCATTCCTCGCACTTCTAAGACCATCTCGCGTTCCTTAGCTAACTGAAAACACCTTCATCACCTCGTCACCAAGATGATTGATGACCTTAACTGCAATCCGTCCCGTACTGGGTTTCGGGAATGTTCGCGAAGTGTCACTGTGTAGAGATTTCCACGCGTCTTCGTCGATATCGGCTTTCAACGTGGTCTTGAGAGCTTTATACGGATCATTGGCGCCTAAGAAGTAAGCTTGGCGGACAAAGAAACTTTCGGCGTTGTAGTCCGTATCGACAAACCAGCAAGCGATCTCATCCGGCTCTGAGCTCGTCACCTCTCCTGTTCCCGGATGGAAGATGTCTATACCTTTCAACTTTACTTGGACACCTGTCTCATCGACTGGGATGATGTCGATCTCGGGTTCACCGAAGATCACAAAGAGATTGCCCTTGCCTGTGTCTTTAAAGTCTTGCGCCATGTGAAGGTCAGCATTCATTCGCGCCTTCAGAACAGGGATCCGGCCCAGTTTTGAAAACTCAGAAGACTGGGCGTCGAAGTTGAATGCGCACGCGATCAATACGTCAAAAGCGGCGTCTCCTGCTTCGCGCGCCGCTGAAACCAAGTCAGGTCTAGAAACTGTTCCAAATTCTGGTCCGACCATTATGGCTGCGCGACGTTCCTTGCCATCAAGCTCCTGGTATCGACCTTCTGCGCAGACCATTTCGCCGGGCCACGCGGTCACCGAACTAAAAGTGATCTTCGCGTGTTTATCAGCCTGTTGAACTCCGCTTTCCTTCAAGGTGTTCAGGATTACTTGCACGAAATTGCCAGCATCGCGAGGATCGTCATAATTGGTTCGAGCAGATGGCGCTAATTCGTCATCCATCATCTCCAGTACGCGATGAGGCGAGAGGCTTTCTACCGTAAAAGGCCCGGCGACGCGGACCTTAGCACTGTCCTCATAGGGCCTGTCGTAGAGGTTAACGAATTCAGCTTTGCCTGAGATAGAAGCATCAATCGCGCTCTGTCTGGCGTTCCGCTGGTTCCACCATTCAGTATGAAGATTCTTCGCAATCCCGCTCCAAGAAGCAGTTGGTTCGCGAGGAACTTCCCACTCTTGGAAGTTCGTTTTGACCGAAGAATTCAGCTGCTGAAGGAGCGGTTCAAGAGATCTCTTGTAGTTCTCCCAAATGATGTCGATTTCAGCGTTGTTAGCAATGGAGCCGGAAGTACTGTCTTTTATCTTGCGATACACAAAACCATGACGAACGTCCGCTCTGATTGGTGCGTCGGCCGGCACGCGCCCTTGCAACTCCGCTTCTTTGACTTGGCCTTCACGGGAATCAGAGAGAAGGTAGAAAGGGTATCGTGCCCCCATGATGCGTGCTCGGGCGAGGGCGAGTGCCACCCGTGACGTGTCGATTGTGATCCAGCGTCGCCCCCATTGCTCAGCCACATACGCGGTTGTACCCGAGCCACAAGTCGGATCGATCACTAGGTCGCCGGGATCGGTAACCATCAGAATGCACCGCTTTACAATCTCGGCGTTGGTTTGGACAACGTAGATGGGAGATGACGCGCCTCCTAGCCCGTCCCACCAGTTCGAAATCTGCTTAGCAGATGGCTGAGAAGCATATTTGATAAAACGGACATCTCGATTGAGCGGCAGAAGTCGGTCAGCTCGAGCGAGCCGTTCCATACCTGGAGTCGTCCCATCTTCTTCGATCACGGTGTGCTTCCAGCACTGGCCCTCGCCTATCGGAAACGTTCGCCCCTGAAACTCAAAATCGCGTGACTGATTCTTTCGGAAGCCACCACTCTTGAGAGGGTTAGGTGCGAATGAGCGGGCGTCTCTGTATCTGCTCCGAAAGGCGGGAAGATCTTCTCTGTAGGGGACGTCGTCTCGCTGTTCGAGTGCAGCCATTGTGAGCCGTTCACCGGTAGAGAGTTCGACTGAGCTAAAATCTTCGACGACTTCGGCATCACTTCTGGTCTCGTAGAGCGGGCGAAATTTCAAAGCGCCGGACTCTTTAGGCGAACGTCCGTAGCAAAGAATGAAGTCATTCACGGGGTCCATCGTCCCGCTAATTTGACTGCCTTTCTTTTTCACGACGATTTCGGTGATGAAGTTTTCATCACCGAAGACTTCATCAAGAACACATCGCACTCGGTGGACGTTTTCATCGCCAATCTGCACAAAGACTGCACCCGAAGGAGAGAGCAAATCTCGTGCCAGTATCAGCCTGTCTCGGACATAGTTCAGGTACGAATGAACGCCATCACGCCACGTATCCCGAAAGGCCTTTACCTGTTCAGGTTCGCGTGTGATGAACTGAGCCTTGTCGTTCTTGTCGTTTCTATCGGTCGTGGACCACTGAAAATTGGAGTTGAACTTAATTCCGTATGGAGGATCGAAGTAGACGCATTGCACCTTACCTCGAAGACCTTCTCTCTCTGCAAGCGAAGCCATCACTTGCAGGCTGTCACCAAGAATCATGCGATTCGACCAATGCTGCTCGTGTTGGTAAAATTCAGTCCTAGCGTCGTCGTTGGGCAAACCGTTGAAGTCTGCGAACAGATCTATTTGAGTTTTATCTGTGACACTGCCTGCACGAGCCTTTTCTGTTTCATGCTTGAGGTCGTCGATTAGAACCTTCGGGTGAACTTTCTCCTGAATGTAGAGAGGAGGGGCAGGTACCTTGAGTAGCTCATCGACTGCTTCGCCTGTCTCCGGGTATTTCCCACGCCAAATCAACTGTGGATCAAGGTCGGGATTCCGTCGTTGATATGCCACTCGAACGGGCCTCTGGTCCTCCTCGCGCATCACTGATTGAAATTCAGCAGTCGGTATGTTCTTACGCGAGGCTTCGTCATGGACGAGGGTTTCGATCTTCTTGGTCGCGGTGGTCTGTGCTTTTTTCGCCATGACAGTTAACCCTTTGTCTCGTATGCTGCCGGAATCTCGGCGATCATCTGATTGAATTTCGCTTCGACTTCTTTCGCGAACTCAGTCTCGATCGCGTAGACCGAGGTGAACTCCGCAAAGGCCCAGCGACCGTGTGTTCCGCTGTGATTAATTGCCGGGACCCAGTACGTGTTCATCGTTGATTTCTTGTCTTTCGCGTCTTCTCCACGGTAGCCCTTGATCTCGACAATGAGGTTCAGAAGATCTTCCTCACCGCTTCCGTCGTCAATCCGAACGATAAAGTCTGGACGGTAGATTCTGTTTACGGCACCTACTCGGTAAGGAACCTCGAAGCCCATCGAATGATTCTTGACGTAGCTCCGAACACGGGGATGCGCTTCAGCCACACGACAGAACTCGCCTTCCCAGTCGCTATCGAGGATCACCCAGTTCACGTGCGACTTGTCAGGGGCTGTTTGATATCGCTCAGTCTTAGTGGTCGTGAAGTTGATATTGCGGCTTGAACCTTCGGGTGTGTACGGATCGAGAATTGCCCTAATGGGCGTCTCTTTTTCCATCTTCCGAGTAATTGCTGTCGTGATGCGGTCACATGCGATGTCTTGAAGTTCTTGGTACATGAGCTGTGCTGGGAATGTCCCTCCAACGCAGATCAGGTGCTTATCGAGCCATTGCTTGACGATGCGGCTCAGTTGCGGGAACAAGTAAAGTTTTGGCTCCTCTCCCTCGTCACGCCACTTGGTATAAAGCAACCTTTTGGTGAGGTTCATCACAAGCGTCGAGTGTCGGAGGTCTCCGAGATGTCGGAGATTTAAGTCGACGCCTTCGCCGATGATGCCTTGATTGTGCGTTACGGAAGGGCCTACAACATCTGGATTCAGCACGAGGGTCGAATCGTCATTGAACTCGGCCTCCAATCGCTCAGCAGGAAGCTCCACCCGATAGCCTTGGACCCGTGGGAAACGAATCTCCAAACGCTCGCGTTCCGAAAGTGCCTTTACGTGAATAACCTCGCGCGGAGCTTGTGGCGGAGCAATCACTGGTTTGGCCGTGAAGTCGAATGGTATGCCGAGGATATCCGCATACTCAACGGGGAACAGGCCTGCGTCCTCTCCTTCAGTGAGCAGTTCGTAGGACTGGCGACGCAATGCGCGACCGATGACTTGCTCGCAAAGAAGTTGCGTTCCAAAGGCACGAACGCCCAGAACGTGCGTGACCGTATTGGCGTCCCAACCTTCGGTGAGCATAGACACCGAAACGACACAGCGAATCGACTCTCCAAGACGATCCTTCTTGCCTACGGTGTTCATCACCTCACGAAGAATCTGAACATCGTCGATCTCTTCGGCGCTTTGCTGCTGCCCGCTTCGAGCGACAAGTTCGCGCCGGAATTGCTCGATCTCAGGCCCTGCGGCTTTGCGAAAGCTGTCGTCTAAATCCCCGCCAGATTCAAGCTGGGCGCTGTCGATCAAGAGCGTCCGAGGGCGAGAGGTAGTGTTTCCGCTTTCATCGAAATTGCTGAATAGCTTTAGCCGACCGGGGATCGTCTGTTCGCCTTCGGGAGTGTCGCGGACGAACCCAGAGATGTAGTCATAGACCAGCTTCGATGTGGAGGTGTTGTTGCAGACCACGATGAAGCAAGGGGGGATGGAAATTCCAGCGTCCTTCCAACTTTCGTAAGTCTTCTCATAATGGCCGTACAGGGCCTCAAGTGCCGTCTGAAGCTCAACGGGTAGCGAAAGGGGGTCGAGTTTATCTCCCTTGCCTTTGCCCTTCTTGGGCATCTTCTGCCGGATGTTCTCCCACAAGTTGCGGAACTTTGGCATATCGGCGCCGGGTATGTTGTCCGCTACTGGAACGCGCGGTAGTTTGACGATGCCGCACTCGATCGCATCCATCAGCGAAAAGTCGCTCATAGTCCAGGGGAAGAGAGTCCCCTCGGCATAGCCCGAACCGCGGAGGAAAAATGGTGTTGCCGAGAGATCAATGACGCGGGAAACACCTATCTTCCGCTTCACCGCCTCTAAACCCGTGATCCACATTCGCGCCGCTTCTTCGTTTTCCTTCGCTTCCTGCTTTTCGTCAGACGCAATGTCTGTTTCGTCCGATTCGCCGTCCTTGTGGCGATAGCAGTGATGCGCTTCATCATTGATGACCAGGATGTTCTTCATGCCAAGAAGCTCGGGCATGACGCGTTGTAACATCTGTCCCTCTGTCTCAAGCGTGTTCAATTCTTCACCACGACCTTGCAATAACCCTCGTGTGCCTTTGGACAACTCCATGCGTTCGCGTGGCTTGAACTTGTGGTAGTTTTCAACGACCACAACAGCACGCTGAATATCTTGAAGCATGTCTTGAGGCACAAGTTCCCGAGTCGAGTAATAGTTGTAGGGGTCGTTAGGCTTGATGACATTGAGGCGGTCTCGGATCGTTAAGCCCGGAGCCACAACAAGAAACCCTTTGGTGAAATGACTGTTTGGTCGGCGAACTGCATTGACCGTCTGCCAAGCGATCAACATCGCCATGACAGTCGTCTTGCCGGCTCCCGTCGCAAGTTTGAGCGCCAGCCGAAGGAGTTCAGGATTGGCTTCTTTGTTCGCGTCAACTAGATGCTGCAGGTATTTCCGCTTCCAGGTGTCACGTTTCGGAGCGACCTCAGTCAGCCAGATCGCAGTCTCTACCGCCTCTACCTGACAGAAAAACGGACGAACACCAGTGAACTCATAGTTGCGCCAATGTTCCAAGAGGCGTGCGGTCTCTGGTGAAACATTCCAGTCTGAGGAACTGGGTAGTTTTCGCCAAGCGTCCACTTCCGCGCGGAGATCGTTGATGATCGCGGAGGCGTATTGCTGCTGTTTTGTGGAGAGGCCGTCATCGGATTGCAACTGAAGGGATGTCTGAGTCGCTTGGCCCTTCCGCATTCGTGGTTTGGGTATAGGCGAGATGAATTCAGCGCGACGGCGGGAGTCGGCAATCAGTTGGGTCGGCTGACCGTCCTTGTCGAGCTCCCAATGCTTCCGAGGCTCCTGATAGGGACTGTTGAGAATCGGATGCTCGAAAAAAGGGTGCTCAGCGGCCACGGAAATCCTTCACAATCGCATATTTCAGATGCACCAATTTTGCCACATCAGACTATGAATCAATCCATAGACGCGTATCCGTAGCAAAACGCTAAGTATCGACAAATTAGCTATTTGTCGACTTCGAGAAGCACTTTTTCGAACGCCTCTTTGTTTTGCACAATGACCGGAGTTTCACGGACGTTGTCGAGAACATGCGCTACGTCGAGACGAAGCCGTTTGCGAAAGTAGTAGAGGAATGACTTTCGAATAGGAATGACGATCTTCTGATCGCTCATGCAGTAGTCCTGAGCGACGACGTCTCTCTGACTTTCACTCAATAGGGGATTGGGGACCAGAACCACATCGAAATACTGGTGCCAGCTCAAATCGAGAGAACCCGGTTTAAGCTGAACGTCGTCCCCGTCGATACCCAGACATCGAGAAAGAAGAAAATCCTTGAACCTTTTGTCCAAGTGGCAGAAGGCCCTGACATGCCATCTGAGGCCGTCGTTAGCAAATGCATGAGGACTGATCCATCTCCAAACCGGCTCGGTACGTTCTATGTTCATCGACTGATAGAGAACGCGAACTGCTCGCTGGGAGCGTACAGCGTCCAAGACTTTTCGTAAGACAATCACATCGACCCGTCTTTGCGGAAGAGGCATAGACTCTGCGGGCGGCATTCCCGAGAGCCAAAGATCGGCTGCCTCGACGGAATGGTCCGTAACGGCTTTGAGGCGATTCAGATAATCGTCCCCATCTGGTTTGGTGAGCTGTGGAGCAAATGAGGCCGACGGGACGTAGCGTTTGGCGCTCTTGTCGTAGATCAGACTTCCGGGAAATTTTTCTTCATACCTACCCAGATCGGCTGACGCCTGGGGAGTGGAGACTCCGAACTGCTCGGTTAAATCCGAGCGATTGATAGAGCCAACCCAGAAGAGCCGAAATTCTATGAATTCGAGCCTTTGCTCGACGCCCCAGCGGATTTTGCGCTGACCGATGTCCATTGGTCGAAAACCTTCCGTATGACCAAGATAACACGTAAAGTTTAGCAACTCGTAAAGAAACTTGACTCATAAGGTTTCTTTACCGTACGATCCAAGCTGAATCTCACAGGAGGCTTTATGCCGCTATCGAACACCAAACTCTGCTACTACGATTCGAACGTCTTGCGGCTGCCTGCGGACAAACGAACCGAGTACCACGCTCAAGTTGACCGGCTGATCGCCGAACTCTCGAAGAGCCTGAAGGATAAGGCCGAGATCAAGATCACGAAAGTTGTGAAGGCTGGCTCGTTTGCGAAGTTTACGATTCTCCGAAAGACAAACCTGAATCCAGTGGATGTAGATGTCGTCTTCTACATCTCTGGGCGGAACATCGATCACGAAACACTCAAGGGTCTTAACGACACCATCTACGATCTGCTGCTCAAGGTTTATCCGAACAAGGCAGTTGGAGACTTTGAGATTCAGCGAAAGGCTCTCACTGTCGAGTTCGTTGCTAGTGGGCTGAACGTAGACGTGGTGCCCGTCATTGAAGATCCATCTCGCCCGGGCTATGGCTGGCAGTTTGATCTCGAGAGCCCCGGTACTCATCTCGAAACTTGCGCCCCTTGTCAGATTCAATTTGTCCGCGCACGAAAAGCAAAAGATAAGGATTTTCGGACTCTTGTTCGCCTCGCAAAGCGCTGGCGGAACTACGCCGAGCTGAAGCCTCTCAAATCGTTCACGATTGAACTGATCATGGCGTATGTCCTCGATAAGAACGGTTCCGAAGGGTCGATTGAACAAAAGTTTCGGCGCTTTCTCGTGTACATCGCTCAGTCTCAACTCAAAGAAGTTATTAGTTTTCCCGAAAACCAAACGCCGCTGGGCACATTTAGCGATCCGGTCGTGATCATTGATCCCGTTTACAGCCTCAACAATGTCGCAGCTCGAATCACCGAGGAGGAACGGAAGACTATCGTTGCTGGCGCTCAAAGCGCATGGGAGGCTGCACACTTCGCTTCGACCGAAGACGATGAAGACATCTGGAAGGAAGTCTTCGGGCCTGGCTTTAAGACGGAGGAAGAATAATGGGAACCGCATCGACCACTGGCAGCCTTACCTACAGCACCGTCGATATCGAGAAGGTCGTCCGGAAGGTGACCACCGATCTCAAGATGATCGCGCAGAGCACAAGCGCGATTACCGAAACCTTGGCGCAAACATACGGAGAGGACATCGAGTTGCTTGCCAAGAATGGCTACCTCGAATCAGTTGACCTGACGTTGCTCACCGGCGGTGAAAATGGTACAGAAGTCAAAGCGACCAAGTACATCGTAAACACCGCCGCGGGGGATTTGACATCCAGCCGCCCTGGAGGCGTCTTGTGGCCCCGCGTCGCGAATCCTTACCTGCGGATCATTCTGACGTACACATCGTCCTATGACTCGGCTGCGCGTAACACTATGAGCTCCCGTTTGAATGTCGCCTGGCAACCGACTTCCGTTAGCACAAGCCATGTTGGCCTTCCGCAATCGGGTGGCCGAGACTACGCGAGCAACGGCTGGGGTATGCAGAGAAAGGACTTCGGAGCATGAGCGATCACAACATTTTCGAGCTTCAACTGGCTCTGCCTAATTCCGCACTGGCTATCAAGGAGAAGACCCTCCTGGGGTTCGAAGAGCGATACACCAAAGTGCGAGACCGTATTCGCTTGCTGCTTAGTGAGTCGGAGATCGCGTCTTGGAATAAGAAGTTTCATGCGGGAGATCTCCAGCTCGCTAACCTGATCAAAGAGCAATACCCGTTGGTCATTTTCTACGGCGACGTTGGCACGGGGAAAACCGAGACTGCGGAATGCATCGCAAATCGGATCGTTACTGAGGCTAAGACTGAAGATTCAGTGCTTTTCAAGTTGAGCAACAGCGTACGCGGAACCGGCAAAGTCGGCGAGATGAGCTCCCTGATTGCTGAAGCCTTTCAGAAGATCACTGCGTCGGCAGGAAAAACGCGCAGAGCTGTATTGATCATTGATGAAGGCGACTCCCTTGGTGCGGCTCGCTCTCAAGAACACAGCCATCACGAAGACAAAGTCGCGGTCAACACACTAATCCAAAGCATCGACGGGTTGCGTAGACACGGAGGGCGTATTGTCACGATCCTTTGCACAAATCGGTTAAGCACGTTAGACCCGGCGCTTTATAGGCGTGCAGCGCTGGTGGAAGAGTTTACGAGGCCTGACGCCCATAAGAGGAAGGCCCTCCTCAAGATGGATTTGAAGGGCCTCAAGATGACCGATAGTCAACTTGAGGAATTGGTTCAGTTGACGGGAGCTCATGGGAAACATCCCGGCTTTACTTATTCAGACATTCGCACTCGTTTATATCCGGAAGCACTCTCCCGGGCATTTCCCGATCGTGAGCTGCAGTTTGCAGATCTTCAAAAAGCAGCACAAGATGTGCCAGCCTCTCCAGTACTGGAGGACAAATGATGTCCATCTCTAACTTGGCAGGGCGCCGCATTCAAATTGCCGGCAGTATCGCCACGAACTCTCAAGTGGCTTCAACTACCGAAGTTGAGCTTGCAAGAGACTTCGTCGCCGCACTTGTGCCGCAACTGATTGCCTTGGGCGCAACGTTCGTTGTCCCCGTTGACGCTGAAAAGCTACGTCCCTGTGATGGCAAGCCGATCTGCTTTGACTGGCTGGTATGGCAAACCTTGAGCGATAACCTCCCGAAGCGTCCCAGTGGGGCTGCGAGTCCGCTCGCAATCGCGATCCTTCATCACAAGACAGAACAGCAAATACCTGCCGAATTCGCAAGTCTCTGGGACGAGATGAGAGATTCCGATGCCATCGCGATAGAGAACGTCTCACACTGGAATATGAACAGTAAGAGAATGGAAGTTCAGGCCCGTCATGGCGACATCTTGATAACTCTGGGTGGGTCCGAGGGTGTTCTCTTCCTAGCAAATCTGTATCACGAAGCGGGAAAACCGGTTATTCCCCTGAACTTCGAGCTTTCGGAACCGAAAGAAGGATCGCTGCGCCTCTTTAACATGGCCCTTGCAAGTCCTCAGTCCGGGCGCTTTTTCGGCGTGACCGATTCTAGCCCTCACACCTGGATCAATCGCATCAACTGGTCCAAATCGAAAACGGCGAGCCAGCGTGCATCTACGATGCTGGACCTGCTTCGAGCGCTCGAACCTCCGCACGCTTTCGCCGTGCGCTTGCTAAATCCGAGTCATCCGGATTTTTCCGATGTGGAGAGCTTCTTCACCGAAGTTGCGCAACCGGTGATGGAAGGGGAGTTTGGATACAAATTGTTAGTGGTTGATGGAGCTCAACCGTTCGATCGTGCGCGGATGGATCAGGAGATTTTCGACAAGCTCCATCGCAGTTCCATGATTCTCGCAGACATCACCGGAGCTCGTCCCAACTGCTTCATCGAACTTGGTTATGCGCTCGGCCGTTGCCTGCCGACTATGCTGACGGTCAAGGAGGGGGCAACTCATCCGTTCGACATCGTCTCACTAGCTGGTTTGCACTGGAAGACAACAGGTACTGTTGAAGAACGAAAGGACGCATTCCGCGTTCATTGGAAGGCAATCAAAGACCGGCCTCCTCTGGTTTCCGCGGACCCGTTGGTGTGGTGATGAAGAAAGAACATTTCATTTCGGTTGACATTGAAGCTGCTGGCCCGATCCCCGGCGAGTTCAGCATGCTGTCACTTGGTGCGTGCTCTCTTCAAGACGTCGAGAGCGGTTTGCTTCTTGAGTTCAAGCCCATAAACCAAAACGCTGATCCCGACGCCATGAAAGTTACAGGCAATACGTTGGATGATCTCGCTAGGCGTGGTCTTGATCCTCATGAAGCTATGAACGCATTTCGGAATTGGATTGAAGAGACTATCGAGCAGGATGAAACTCCTATATTCGTGGGGTTCAACGCGCCGTTCGATTGGTCATTCGTCAACTACTACTTCCATCGTTTTTCGCATGACAATCCCTTTGGCTTTGCAGGCCTCGATATCAAGTCCTTCTACATGGGTAAATTTGGGTCCACATGGTCTGAAACGAAATCTAGCAAAATCGCCTCAACGCTGAACATCTCGGAGGCGGGAGATCACAATCCGTTACACGATGCTCAATATCAAGCGAGGCTCTTTTCGGCGATGCTCCAACGCTGAGTCGTAGTTAATTCACAGTTTCCGGAAGCAATCTTCGCACTTTCGTGAGTCGGTCGGTTTATGGAAGAAGAGTACAAGCGGAAGTTAACTTGGTTTGCGAACCAAGTGGTCAAGAAGGATGTCGTATTGCCGTCTCTCAGGCCGCCGAAACCCGACGATAAGTTTTCCGTTCTCATTGACTCGATCGATCATCTGTTGACCGAAAGTTTTCGGCAAGAGACACTTGTCTTGCCCGAGCTTTCGGCCTTCAATAACAAATCGATAGGGGTATTCACCGATTACTCTGGCGAAGGCTCAGGCCGATACAACGTCTATTCGATTTTGATTTGTGGAATGAACATGGCCTCGGGTTTCCACGACCGAGTTGCCAAAGTCAGAACAGACTTCCACTTGGGCGATAAGGAGATAGCGTACAAAGATCTGAACATGGGCCAGATCAGACGTTCGATGCCCGGTTTTTTAGAGGCTGCGGACCATCTTCCGGGGTTGCTGTATACAGTTGCAGTCGAGAAAGGAATCAAGAGCGTCTTCGGGCGAGAGCCTGACACAACCCGCAAGATCGCCGGCATTCTTGAGTCGATAGGGCTGGGGACACGACCGCCAAAAACTGCGGAAAAGATGATGCGCGTAGCGCACCTCGTCGCGTACTTCATTGCTCTGCTCGGGCATGGCGGACAGAACGTATTTTGGATGACCGATCATGACGAAATTGGGCCTTCACTGGAGCAACATCAACTGCTGATGGAGTTGTGCTTCGGGCGCGTATTGCCGTTTTACCTGAAGCCCGAGACGAAGTTCGGCGTTATGGGTGGGGCAATTCCGTTCACTGAACGAAGTGTCGAAATGAATGATCGCCTGAGTCTGCCAGATCTCGTAGCCGGGGTACTTGGGGACTATCTAACAAAACGAGACATTCTCAAACCGGAAGACATTCTCGTCAAAGATGCAGTTGGTGACATTCTTCTGTGGCTCACGCGAGATGGCATAGCGCTCAAAAAGATTTGCACCTTCCTGCGTCCGGGAGCGAACGGTGAAATAGAACGTGGCACTGTGACATTCGCTCCTACGAACCCTCAGGACGCTGTCTTCATTCCTCTGTTCATTTAGGAGCTTGTCGAGAAGGGAGGCGCAAAGCTCCTCCCTTGCTGCAGCCGCTCCGCGTCTTCCGCTACCCACCTCAGCAGGCCTTTCCTGCCCGCAACGCCCACCCTCAAGAATCATGTGCGCTGACGCGCACAAATAAGGAAGCCAAACCTCGCTAAGGGGCTCTGCCCCGATCGCGCGGCGCAAGGGGTTTCCCCAATCTTCCGCGCCCTGCGGGCTTGTGCAGACCTACGCTTTGCTACGCCCTTTCCGTTCCGCCTTCGGCTCCTCTCCAAGGGTGGGGAGACCCCTCCCCCTGCACCTTGCTACCCCCGCCTTCGCCAGGTGGCGTTCGGCATGTACATGCCGCGTTTCAACGCGGAAGTGCAAAAGCAAAAGCCGACCAAGGAGCCAACACCATGAGCAGCCAAGCCACCAACGTAACCGCCATCGACAGCAAGAAACCCACCACAAAGCAGGAGCTAATCGCCGCCAACGTGAAGCTCTTGATTGAGCAGTTGGAGGCCGGACATTCCGAAGCCCTTACCGACTACCTCACCGCCATGAGCCGTTTTCACAACTATTCCTTTGGGAACGTGCTGGAGATCGCGCGACAGATGCCCACCGCAACGCGTGTCGCCGGATTCTGGACGTGGAAAAACTTGGGGCGAAGTGTGAAAGCCGGACAGAAAGGCATCCGCATTCTTGCCCCCATCGTCGGCGTTCGCCGCAAGAAGGAACCGGAAGCACAAAAAGACATCACCAAGCAGAACGAACGAATGCTTCTCGGCTTTCGTAATGCCTACGTCTTCGACATCACGCAGACGGACGGCGTGGAACTCCCCGAACTCCATCAGGTGAGCGGTGACCCAGGCGAGAACGTAGAGCGGTTGGCTTCATTCGTGAAGAACAAGGGAATCCAGCTTGTCTATAACCAGAACATCGCGCCAGCCCTTGGGATGAGCTATGGCGGACGCATTGCCATCCTCCCCGGACAGTCCAAAGCGGAAGAGTTCTCAACCCTCGTTCATGAGACGGCGCACGAACTCCTCCACAAGGCAGAACGTCGCACCGCAACCACCAAGACCGTTCGAGAAACCGAAGCCGAAGCCGTCGCCTTTGTTGTCGGCAAAGCGGTTGGCTTAGTGACGGGTACGGCATCGGCGGACTACATCCACCTGTACCACGGCAACGCTTCGCTCTTGGCCGAGAGTTTGGAAGTCATTCAGCAAACCGCAAGTGTCATCCTTGCGGCCTTGGAGCCGCCCGCGCAAGAGGCTTCCGAGGAAGCAGACGCCGAACCAGAGCTTGCGGGGGTGGCGGCATGAAAACCATACTTGCCATTCTCAAAAAGGCCGGGGGATGGAGGCCAAGCCTCTATGTCAAGATCGAGAATCCGCCCTATCTTTCGCTTGTGATCGAAGCGACGGATGAATCCGGGCCGTTGGGACTTCCTGCCATCTCTGTTTGCCACTACGGGGAACAGAACGGCGATGCCATGCGCGACCCAGAGATGTGTTTCGAGCTTGGCTACGCTGGGGGCGCACACCTGATTCCGTACTACTGGCGGAACGATTACGTTGCCGTCGAGCAGGTTTCACGTGCCATCATCCGCGACCACTACGTCGCGCTAACAGCCTTGCAGAAGCAGCACGAGAAGTTCGCCGAGACGTGGGATAACAACCTGCGCTTGCAGCAGTACGAAGAGGCCTTCACGGACAAGTGCATTCTCGGCTAGTCCGCTCCGTTGGAGCGGAACAATGCTCGACGTGTGCCGCTCTGTAACCGCCACTCTCAACAGCCCAAAGGAGGGCATCATGCAAGACAGCAGCCCATTTCAATACATCGCTATCGACCAGCTTTTTGAGTCCAAGACCAACCCCCGTCAGACCTTCGACCAAGCCAAGCTAGACGAGCTTGCGAACTCCATCCGGCATCATGGCCTGATTCAGCCTGTCGTTGTGAGGCCAAAGGATAACGGTTTCGAGATCGTCGCCGGAGCGCGTCGGTTCCGCGCCTCGCAACTGGCAGAGGAGTTTTCCATTCCTGCGCACATCAAGGAACTGAACGATGCCGAGGCCATCGAATGGCAGCTTGTTGAGAACTCGCAGCGTGTGGACGTTCATCCATATGAGGAGGCGCAGGGTTTCCAACGCTTACTCGACGTTCCCGGCTACGACGTGGCGGCATTGGTCGAGAAGTCAGGCAAGAGCACCAGCCACATCTACGCTCGACTCAGCCTTACAACTCATCCCGACCGTGGCCGAGGCGTTCGTGCAGGAGCGCATTACGGCCAGCCATGCCAACCTCATCGCCCGCCTACCGCAACAGCACCAAGCCGATGCGTTTGAGAATTGCTGGCGGAAGGATTGGCAGGACAAGGAAGCGCACCTGCTTCCGGCTAAGCACCTAAGCGCGTGGATTCAGGCCAATCTCTACCTGAATCTTGCCGAAGCGCCGTTCGATCGGGAGGACACCGCCCTCAAACCCGAGGCGGGAGCTTGCACCAACTGTCCGCGTCGCAGCGGCTACAACACGAGCTTGTTTGACGACGTGCAAGGCGACCAATGCCTAGACTCGGCTTGCTACCAAGCCAAGATCGAAGCGCACATTGACCGCGAACTTGCCGCGCGGCCAGAGCTCGTACAAATCCAAACAGCGTGGCGCCCCGCCACCGAAGAGCGTCCCGGCGTTCTCAACAGGAACCAGTACCGTGAACTTGCGGAGCCGGACAATCCCGATGCCGAGCCGCCTTGCCCAAGTGCGAAGGCTGCAATCATCGTCTTCGGTAAGCACGTTGGCCGAACTGTCACGGTCTGCTTGGAACCAAAGTGTTCCGTCCATACCAACCACGCCCAACATGAGGCAGAGGAGGCAGTCGAACCGCCGCCCGTAATGCCCGAACCCGCAGACGAAGAGACAGAGGAGCAAGCCGCACAACGTGAGGCCGAGCACGAGCAGCGGTTGGCCGAGTACCAGGCCGAACAGCAGCGGAAAGACGATGAACGCAAGGCCGAGTTTGAGCGGCAGCAGAAAGAGTACGAGGCAGAGCAAACCCGACGCGAGAAACAGCGCAAGGCGCGTGTCTCCACCTTCGAGCGCGTCATCGAACAGGCTCCGGCGTCCTTCAATCCAGAACAGATGCGTGTCTTCCTTCGCTTGCTCGTCAACATCAACGCCTACGACTTCCTTGAGGAACCAGCCGCATACTTCAGCACCGACGAGAACGAACAGCGTTCCGATGATGAGGTTGTGTTGGCCGGTCTCAGCAACACCGCAGATGAAAAGCTAACCGGCTTCGCCCTGCGCCTCGTCCTCGCTGATCACATCGGCATCCCGCAAGACAATCAACCCGACTTGCTGGCCGAAGCAGAAAACGTCTTCGCCCCGAAGAAACCCAAAGTCGTGAAGCCGAAGGATGACAGGAAAGCCAAACACACAGCCGCAAAAGCTACGACGAAGAAAACGGCAACGATCAAAAAAGCCGCTTAGTTCGATTGCGTCATTCAGCCCCGGCTCGTCCGGGGCTTTTCTCTTACATCTCCAAAAAGCGGCAGGGAGAACCCGCTTCGGTTTCTCCCTGCACCCTCATCCCGCTTTGGCTCCGGCCTCCGCTCGCCGGCTGCGCGGCAGGAGTCTAGTTCCTCCTCCTGCACCTGCCCCTTCGTATTCGAGAGAGTCTCCCAGCTTCAGATCGAAGTCAGGGTCTTGATTTGATTTGCGAGGGCTCTATTCTCGTCAGCCAATAAGTCCATCACTGGATACAGGTAGTCGCCACTTATCGTCTTTTCTTCACCGCTGGCAAGGAACCGAACGCGGCCATAATTTCCTTTCTGCAACTCAGCAATGTTCAGGGCCACACACAGGCCACCTTGCCAAAGAAGATCTCCGGGACTCACCCGACCGCCTGCTCGATTTTGTGCCAACTCGCGCTGGCTTACGTCCTTGAACAGGTCAGCGATGTGCATCAAGGCAGCACCATCGCGTAACCATTGAATCCAGATATCTATCGGCTTCTCAATCTTCACCGTCGGGAGCAGCCTGCGAGACAGCCTCGTAAGCTCTCGCACGGTGTCAGCGAGCGCCATGCCTCGGAGCAGCCACGGTAGTTTGGCGGCAATCAGTGCAATAGAGAGGTTGAACCATCGACGTTCTTCTCCGCGCGTCCAGTCTGGATAGAACCAAACGGTTAACGCTGCTACAAGGCGGGGGTCTTGCATGTCCGTCTGGAAACGCTCTTTCTGTTCTCCATTCAGACTGCTCCAATAGCGAAGGAGTGACCCATCTGCACCACCGTTACCCGCAAAGAGGGCACGCCAGATGTTGGCCGTCGTGTTTGCAAGGTCTTCGTCGGTCAATGCGTGATCGAGGTGAGCTTTCCGCAGGAGCAAACCTAGAGCGCCGATATCGCACGACAGACGCTTTACTGGTCGCTGCGCGATGAACCCGTCATCATCCAGAACACTTGTGATCGAAGTGACGACCTTCAGTAAACGTTTGCGATGGCGTTCCATCGCTTTGGCGGTTGTTTGTTCAAGGACCGGGGAAGGATTTGTCGGCAACTCTTCGTCCCTGAGGTCGGCATCGGATGCCTCTTCTCGGTCAGTCACATCGCTTGTCGAACCGTCCTCTCCATCGCTGCCAATGTCCCAGCCAAACAACGAAAACAAGGTTTTCAGGAAGTCATCATCGCCGAATCCGCTCTGTTGGTTGGCAGCGCTTTGAGAAACCGACGAGGCAAAACCTTCGGCGAAGATGTCATCAAGTGTGTACTCGGTGGACTGTTCGTCAGTTGTTTGCTCTCGGCCCGACGAACCGGAATACGGAGTTGTATCAGTAAGGTTGTCGCTGAAAATTTCGAATATCTCGGAATACTCGGTGGCGCTCCACACCGCCTTGCTCGCAGCGTCGCGTAATTTTCTTTGCATTCGTCGAGCCGGAGTTGGGAGGCTCAACAAGCCTTCATCGTCCACCCACATCTCAGGAGAACGCACCTCGTAGCCGTCAGCAGACGATCCGATCAATGCGACGAAACGGACTTCGCCCGTTTGGGCGAAGCTGAGAGAGCCATCTCCAATGACTGAGCCAGGATTGTTACGCGGTCGCTCGCCATTGCTGAGTCGCCAGTCGGCCAAAGGGAGTGAGCACGAGAATGTAATTTGAAGTAAGCCGTCTTCCAATCGTGCCCCATTGATTCGGAGCGAGGGGGCATCTCTTGGATCGTCGTCAATAGAGACAGCCTCGGGTAGAAGGGGTTGCTCTTCGAGAATCTCCAGCTCTTCGATGAAGTCGTTCCAATCTTTCTCACTGATTGACTTGAAAGCCAACAATTCGGCATTCGCGCTCGTGACACCTTTCGTAAGAGCCGCTTGGGAACAGTTCGCGCTACCGATAAAAATCACACGATGGTTGGCCGTGCGGATCAAGTACACCTTCGCGTGCATGAAACGAGTACGATCTTGCTCGGCGCGGGGCGTAGCGGATACGACTCGTATGGTGCTGGGCAGAGAGTCTGCCATGTCGCTCGTTATGCCTGCGCGTAGAGGTTGCGCTAAGACTTTGATTGCAGCGCCGACCCTATCGGCGAACTCTCTAAGTGCAGTAAGCGTTGGGTCAAAATACGGGCTGATTACCCAAACCTCTGATGCAGGTTCAGGTAGAACTTCGGCAATTTGATCGAGTAAGGGACGACGAAGGGAATACAGCAAGCCATCAGGTGCGGGTAGGCCCGAAAACCAAGACGAGGATGTGACAGACGTTAGGCTCGCGTCTGTCCTCTCTGGCATTGCGACGAGTTGAGGGAGCCCATTCAATACATCCGCGAAACTTGCGAGGACAGGTAAGCCCTCAGCGTCGGAAGAGTAGGTTGCCCAAGCCTCAAAGTTACCGCTCCATCCTCCGGCCGTGAGATTGCCACTTCCAATCGCGAGTTGCGCTCCATCTCTTGAACTCACAAGAATTGCTTTCGGATGGAATCGACGCCAAGGGCCGAGATCGACGGGGATCACACGATAGCGTTTTCCGAGTTCCCAGATCAGCGGGGCTTGCGTCTTGAATGTCGCGGCGGCGCTTGCGGAGTCGGCAAAGATTGTCAGGGAGGGGTCACCGATAGCTCGAAGCTTCGGGAGAAGGACGGCTTCTAAAAAAAGGAAGTCGATGTTGTGGGTCAACACGATTACCTGGTCTGCCGACGGACCAGTCGATTCCAACCAAGCGAGGATGTTATGCCTCATGGAAGGTCACCTTGCCGGGGAGGTATGCGTCTTCGGTTAATTCCAACACTGAAAGATCGGAAAGAACCCCTAAGACATTTGCCAATCGAGTGCCGCTCCGTCCTGCAGCGACCTGGACCGCTGTAGAACGAAAGAGTTCACCATCCGGAAAAAATCTTAGCGAACATTGTTGACCCCCTCCCATCTTTCTTAAGGTAGTCGTCAGATGAGGCACGATCGCGCATTGCAGAACCAAGGCTTCGAGGAGTTGCGCTGAAGAAAGATCAGCGCACCGTTCGAACGCTGCCATCGCTCGATGAGCGACAGGATCGGGTGACTTGAAAATCTTGCGTCTCCGCAATTCCTTGCTCTGACGGTAAAGCGCAGCAAGCAGACACACGGCTCCGAGGGCGCCAACTCCGCCTCGCTGCGAGGACATGCTTCGTGTCGGTAAGGGGGCGGCTAGCTGGTAGTCATCGGGAATGGCCCGAAGCAGCGTCGTTGAAGGAGTTGCTGGAGCGAGCTCGCTCAGCCCGACAATCTCCGCCATTTGGTCAAGTGAGTCGCTTGCGCTTCGGATGAGCCATTCGACGGCTTCCGCCAAGCTGAGATCGCCTTGACGATTCAACGCATCGCAGAAGCTTGCCAACAGCCATTCGAAGGCAAAATGACAGCGGCGTTGCCATTCATATTCTGCCCAAGAGTCGGCGACATCGTCAGTTGCCCCTTGGCTCACTCTGGCCGCGTAGTTCCTCGACAGAAGCCACTCGGCACTCGTCGGTTCTCGTTTTAGTTCAGCGATGATCCATTCGACCGATGAGACAAACCTTCTATGATCGTCCGCCGTCCGCCCGGAGCGGGGCGTCCCTAATGCTTTGAGTAAGAGCTCTCGCTCATCTGAAGGAATGGAAGAAGAGTGGAGCGAGAACGAAGCCTTGGCATCTTTCACAGATTTGAGATCAAGGGATGCTTTACCCGATAGGAGTACCAGAATCCCGGCGGGCATTGCACGTTCCCTCAATTCCATGAGTTCACGCCCTAATGGAGTCAGTTGGCCTGGTACAACAGATCCTGGCGCATCTTTCAGTAGGCCTACCGCACGACATGGGCCGTAATAGGTGAGAAACATTGCGGTTCGAGCATTGTCCGGAAACTCGACAACTTCATTCGCCCAGAGTTCCTTCAGTTCTGCGTCAAAGAGATCGCGACCCAGCACTCCATTGAGGCGGCCCGAATTCAAATCATCAAGCGCGGTGCAGGCTAAACAGAGGAACTCGACTCTTCGAAGAAACGCGCGAAACGCAGAATCGGTGAATGTTCCGGTACCAGTTGGTGTGATACCTGCTTGTAAAAACGAACCGATTGCCCAAGTCAAAATCGAGTAATACCGGGCGCGCAGGGATATGGTGGTGATCCCATTGACTAACTTTTCTTCAATGGCCTGGTCGATCCCTCGCACGCCAAGAATGTCTAAGCCTTTGATCTCGATTGTGAGCGGGTTTCCCCAGAAGATTTCCATGAGTTCATCTCTACGGTCCGGCTTCAAATGCGATATCAAGTCTTGCCCGCAGCTCTCTATGAAAGTGCGGAACGCCAATCCGGCCCATAGAGGCCCGTCCCTACGTTCGACGAAGATTTCAGGCTTTCGACAATCTTACCGGGGGGAGCAGGTCAACTCCTATCAATCAATATAAGACTATATTATGAGTGATAGGGAGCGCTCCTATAGATCATGCGTTGGAATTGGCAACAACCTGATTGGCCGGAATTCCGGTGGAACGACAGAACTTTGGCGAAGGCCGAGGCGGCTTTCCTGCGAGGTGTCGGTGTCTTGGTCGGATCGGCGAAGCATCTTGATGATGACACCCGACAACAACTCCTCGTTGACGCTATGAGCGTAGAAGCCTTGACTACTTCAGAGATTGAAGGGGAGATGCTCAATCGAGCCAGCGTCCAATCTTCGATTCAGCGACAGTTGGGCTTACTCTCTGACCGCAGAAAGGTCCAGCCTGCGGAGCAGGGCATTTCGGAACTGATGGTCACACTCTATCGAGGCGTTGACGAGGTCTTGACGGAAGACCATCTATTTTCATGGCATCGGATGATCGTTGCCGGTCGAGGCGACTTGAGGGATGTTGGACGTTATCGAACAAGCGACGAGCCGATGCAGGTTGTCTCCGGCGCAAGCTACGCACCGAAGGTCCACTTCGAAGCTCCGCCTTCGAATCGTGTTCGTAAGGAGATGGCTGGATTCGTCGAATGGTTCAACCGGACCGCTCCTGGTACGGATTCGGCACTACCGGCTCTGACACGGGCTGGTGTCGCGCATCTCTATTTCGAATCCATTCATCCATTTGAAGACGGCAATGGACGCATAGGCAGAGCGATAGCAGAAAAGGCACTAGTCCAGGGTTTCGGGCAACCGGTCATCGTTGCGCTAGCGCGTTCGATTTTGGCTCATCACGGCGACTACTATCGTTCCCTCGAAGAGGCGAACAAGACCAATGATGTGACCCGATGGCTTCGCTGGTTCTCGGCCATCGCGCTCGAAGCTCAATACCGAACCTTCGCTCAAATTGACTTCGTCATTCACAAGACGAAGATGCTGGACAGTCTGAAAGGTCGGATCAACGCTCGACAGGAGAAAGTCCTCTTGAGGATGTTCCGCGAAGGCCCAGAAGGTTTCGAAGGAGGGATGAGCGCAAAGAAGTACAGCACGATCGCGGAGACGCCTCCAGCGACTACGACCCGCGACCTCGCCGGTCTGGTTGAGGCGGGAGCCCTCGTTCGCTCGGGCGAACTGAAGCACACCCGATACGTGCTCAACATCCCCCAGTCCAACATCCCGGCGATCACAATCGACGAAGCGGGGAGGGTGTATCACGCCATCTCCGAAGAGGCGAAAACGGCTTCAGAAAGCGAGTAGTTTGGTGGCTGTTTTGGTGGCTGTTTTGGTGGCTGTTGCTTGTCGAGTTCTGTGCGTAGCTATGCGCAACGTTGCGCTAGACCTATCGCAACGAAAACCCTATAAACAAAGGCGTGTTACGCAAATGTGCGTGCCCGTGCGATACTGTGCGTAAGAGCGCCAATGGGACTCAAAATCCGCCGAGGGCAACCTCGTGGGGGTTCGACCCCCCCTCCCGGCACCAAGATAAGATATACAAAATGAATAGGTTGCAAAGACCAGAGTCTCTCACTCCCGAGAGGCTTTTTCGTGCTCAAAAGTGCCGGGGAAACTTCTGGTGATACTTTGCTACATTGTTTTGGAGGTCGCCATGCCGAGGAAACGGGAGCCGATCAGAGGCCTTTGGGGCGCGAACCAGGGAGTGACATCTGGTAGATCGCTATTCGACGCGGGAGTGCACATGTTGTGCTGGTGATACAGATGCATCGCCAGAGATTACATATGCAATCGCTGCACCTACAAGGGCCGGAATCAGGAATCCGTGACCTCCCGTAGTCTCGGCCATGAACACGACAGCTGCCAGCGGAGCCTTGTACGCGGCAGAGATGAAGGATGTCATCCCCACAGCCTCATACAGCCCTAAAGCCTGCGTATGAACAACGCTTTGGCCAAATGCGGCACCGAGGCTTCCACCACTCAGAAACAACGGAACAAACATTGCGCTGACACCGCCCACGCCCAGTGTGCAGGCAGTTGCTGCGAGCTTCATTAAAGTGAAGAACAACAGTTCCGGCGTCGAGTGATTCTGGCCAATAATCAGTCGTACCGCTTCGTAATTTGGGCCAAGCGGGATAAGAAGTCCAGGATAGAAATGCAGGAATGCCAGGCCGCATAGTGCTGTACCCAGTCCACCGATTCCCATCTTGATCCAATGTGGGACCGGGCATTGAATGATGGAACGACGAAGTCTACGGAATGTGATGACAAAGGTCATAGCGATAAGGCCAATCACCATGCCCAACAGCGCGCACCAGACAAGATCTTTCGGCGTATACGAAGATGAAGCCGCGAATGCGAACAGGGGTTCGCTACCGAAAAAAACGCCGAGTGTCATGTAAGAAACAACAGAGGCGATCAGAGAGGGCACAAGTGCTTCGTGTGCCATGTCGTCTTTGTATGGCATCTCCAGCGCAAACACGATACCCGTAAGAGGTGCGCGAAAAACAGCGGACATGCCCGCTGCTGCGCCACAAAGCAACAGGATGCGGCGATGGCGCGGGGTAAGTCCCAACGCCGAAATTTTGGAGAGTCGCGACCAAACCCATGTTCCGATGGCCGCTCCGCCATAAATTGCAGGGCCTTCGAGTGCGGCGCTTCCACCAGAACCGACGGTAGTAATTGCAGCGATCAACTTCACAGGTGTCGAACGCAGATCGATCTTCCCGTCATTCTCGTGATACATCTCGATCACTTCTTCTGTGGAATGCAGATTGGGATCGGGCGTACCAAACTGCATCAGAAGTCCAGTAACGATACCGCCGATAGTCAGTCCCGGGATGATGATCCAATGATGCGCAAGATATAGAGCAAGCACGCCAGGCCAGATGTAGCGCAACAAGACGGTTGCGACCACAGTAATTCCCAGGCCTGCAGTAATGCCAACGATGGGAGCTACGATTAACCAACGATGGAGATTCCGTTCGTAAGTGCTGGAAAGATCTTCACGCACTAACGGAAGAGAACGACTCAACCAGCCTCTTCTGGGTTTCTCGATAGTCACTCGGTAGCTCCTTCAGCTTCGCCATCGAGCAAGACAATCTTGTTCAGCGAGGCGATCAGTTCAGGCGCCCAGAGGCGCAGTTCGCGAGCATGATCTCTGGAGAGTCGAGCCAACATTTTTTTACCGGCGGGCGTCAGCTGCAGGATCACATAGCGCCGATTCACTTTCAGCTTGTCGCGCACAAGAAAGCCGGCAACTTCGCATCGCTTACAGAGTTCCACTGCACTGTTGTGGTGTAACTGCAGTCGATCAGCGATATAGGCAACGGTAACAAGCGTATCGGGTGGCGCTCCGGCAATCTGCAGCAAAAGCTGATGCTGTTGCGGAAGAAGCCCTGCTTTTTCAGCGGCCAGTTCACTGTAATGCAGAAAACGGCGGAGATCCGCCCGAAAGGCTGCCAGTGCTACCGTCAGTTGCTTATCTCCGGAAGTCGGCTTCACACATATATCGTATCACGATGTATTCGTGAAAGCCGTACCGCTGCTTCTGCTAAAACCAGCGGCGCGTCCGAAAAAATGCGAGTGGTAGAACAACGGACAAGAGCATTAAACCCAAGGCATAAGGGTAGCCGTGCGCCCACTGCAATTCCGGCATATGCTCAAAATTCATTCCATAGATGGAGCCGATCAGCGTGGGAGGTAAGAAGATTACGGCTGCCACGCTGAGCGTCTTCATAATTGCATTCTGCTGAATGGAGATGAGGCCAATATTCGAATCAAGCAGGAATTGAATCTGCGTCTGCAAAAAGTTGTCGTGCTCCAACAGCGACTGCACATCCAGCGTGAGCGTCTTCAACCTAACGTCCAGCCCCGAGTCGTTCTCTATCTGAAGCTTCAGAAAAGGAAGTGCGCGACCAATACTATGCAGGCTCTGACGCACGCGTGCTGCAAGCTCTCCTGCATTGCCAATGCGTTTCAAGAGCTGGCTCAGGTCCTTTGCCGCAATGCTTTCCATGGAACTCGACGTATCGCGCGAGAAGATCTCAAGTGAGATGGGATCCAGTGCATCACCAATCTCTTCCAGGATGTCAGCGTCACGGTCTACGATGGTCTCCAATAGACAGAGCAGTAAGGACAGCGATGATGGAAATGCCTGTTCCGGTTTACGTGTCCGCGCGAGGAACTGGGCAAACGACCTTGGCTCTGCATAACGCAGCGTGATGAATTGCTGCCGCACCAGGACGAGCGTGAAGCTTGTCAGCCCTGGTTCTCCCCTACTTCCCCGTTCCACCGCGCGTACGGTGATATAAGTAGCGTCTCCCTCATGATAGAGCGCGCTGCTGCTCTCTACCTCACGCATCTCTTCCCGCGTCGGAATGGTGATCTTTAATTCCGCTTCTACACGCTGCTCTTCTTCCGCGGACGGCGCATAGAGATCAATCCATGCTGCATCCTTCAGATCACCTTCTGCACCAATTTCCAACTGACCAGCGCGATCATAGTATGTCGTTAACATTCTGTGGAGGAAGCAGCCTTTCTTTCTGAAAATCGAAACGGATTGAAGGAAGTATGGTGATCGAAACTTTCTCCGCCTTCGATTCGCTTCAAAGCATAGATGACGGCATAGGTCAGCGGTGTTGCCAACACTTCATAGCTGACCTTCAACACATAGCTGCTAAGAATCATGAAGAACATTGTTCTTGCGGGAACGATGCCACCAAACGTCAGCACGACCACCAGGCTTGTATCAATCGCCTGACCAACGATGGTGGACCCAACGGTGCGCGTCCACAGCCAACGCCCATTTGTAAGCAGCTTCAGTCTGGCCATGACATAGCTGTTAGCGAACTCCCCGAACCAGAACGCCGCAAGGCTTGCGGCAAGAATGCGTGGGATGAATCCGAAGACCGTTGAGAAGGCTTCCTGATTATGCCAACTGGGATCGGCTGGTAGTTTGATCGTCAGCGCTGCTGCAACATAAAGCAACGCCGTAGCAAAGAAGCCAAGCCAGATGGCACGCCGCGACGCAGCGTATCCATACACTTCCGTGAAGACGTCTCCAAAAATATATGTGATGGGGAAAAGCAAGATCGCACCGGAAACCGGCAAGCCGCCGATCCGGCATATCTTCTGCGCTAACAGATTCGACACCAGCAGAATGACGACGAATGCCACCTGCAATACATCCAATAAACGGCGAGCGGGCTGACGATGCGTGTTGGTCATTTTGCGTTCCACTGGAGACTAGCACCGTTCTCCAGAAGAACGTTTTTCAAATTTTGACATCGAGTGCAGATACGACTAATCTTGGAAATGGCACAGCGTGATCCCACGCTTGAGTGCAGGTGCGTCCCCGTCGTCCAGTGGCCCAGGACACCGCCCTTTCACGGCGGTAACACGGGTTCGAATCCCGTCGGGGACGCCATTTCCAATCAATAACTTAGAGCGAACCTCACACTGATCCTGAAGCCCGGTGACTCAGTGGTGACTAAGTGCTCTATGCTTCCAGCGACAGCATCCCTTTCATGATCCATCCATCTTGCTTACAGATGCTTTCCTTTATGGGCCGTTTGCGCTGTAGTTCTGCGCGTCCCGCGGAAGAGGTTATTTCTTCAGAAATTCTGTGACCCTCCGCAAGTCATCCATGAAAATTTTGGTGTCCCGCTGGCGGTCTTCGTCTGTCCTGGCCCGGAGAATAGCGGACGGATGCAGGGTGGCAATGATTGGGGGGAAACCTTCAACCTCATGGATTTTCCCATGCGACTGGGTGATCTTGAAGCCTGAGCCGAGCAAGGATTGCGCTGCCGTGGCTCCGAGGCAAACAATTATCTCTGGATGAACGGCCTCAAGTTCCGCTTCCAGCCACGGCCTACAGGCATGAATCTCTTTCATACTCGGTTTCTTGTGGATGCGGAGTTTGCCACGCGGCTGCCAACCGAAGTGCTTCACCGTGTTGGTGACATAGACTTTTCGTCGATTGATATCAGCTGCTTCGAGACACTTATCGAGGAACTTCCCCGCGGGACCAACGAATGGCCTCCCCTGCTTATCTTCCTGGTCGCCTGGTTGTTCGCCGATCATCATGATCGACACCTTCGGCTTCTTTGCCTTGGCTCCCGTCTCCAGCTCTCCAAACACAGCCTGCGTTGCATTTTTATAGAGGTCGCAACCCTGACAATGCTGAACGGCCTCCTGCAAAACAGGCAGTGTTCGATCATCGGGTACAAATGGGGCTGCGCTTTGTTCCGCACCTACAGGCATGGGAGGAACTCCTTCTGCTGCGCTTGGATGCTTGAAAGAGCTATTTCAGAATTTCCTGATCATCCAAAATTTTGTGGACAATCTTTTCAAGGAACCGGGACGGCTCCGCCAGGACACCAGCTTCGGTCAGCAGCTTGGCTGCAAACTGCAACTGCCGTGGAGTATTGTTCAGCGAACTGATCTGGCCAAACTGGGCGTTGGAGAAGTTCGTCACGGGTGACCCGAAAACCCACCTGGTTCAGGGCATTGAATGCCTCGCCACGAATCTGCAGTTTTAGATCGTTCTTGAGGGTGAAATTCTTTGAACAGCGAGAAGCCCACACACAATTTTGAGGTCGTATTAAAAAGCGATTTCGTGAAAGACGAAGTCAGCAACACACACGTCATCGCATACCACGTGCATTAGGCGTCGGTTTAGTCGATCCAAAGTAAGGCCGGATGCAAAGGTCGCTGTTCTTCTCTTCGCGCAAAGATAAAAGTACCGATACAGTTTGGTTTTCATCGTGACATGCGCCACAATACGGTGACAGCACCGTGCGAAATAATTATTCCAAAGGACTTATGATTCCCCACTCCTTACGATGTCCATTGCATTGATTTAGAGCCATATGCGATAACGCTATCTCTGCAGCAACACACATGGAATTCGCCGCGAAACTATTCTGGCGAAACATTGGCTTTGGAAGGAACACACATGGAATCATTTGGGAAACAGCTCGACCGGCGGCAATTTCTACAGGCAGGTGCGGCAACAGCATTGGGCGCTGCGGTGAACTCAAACATGGCACACGCGCTGCCTGTCCCTGCGGAGGAGAATGCCGCCGCCGCAGGCAAGAAGCCAAACCTGATCTTCCTTTACACCGAAGGGCAGCGCTGGGACTGCCTCAGTAGTGCGGGTCATCCCCTGCTGAAGACGCCGAATATGGATCGTATTGCGCACGAAGGTGTGAAGTTTGAAAATGCCTTCTGCACGAATGCACTTTGCGCTCCTGCACGCGCATCCGCCATGACCGGCATGTGGTCCCGTTCCACCGGCGCGCTGGACAACAAGACGGTGCACACACCGTTTCCCTCCGACATCCCTGTCTTCACGGACTACCTGTTGCAGGAAGGCTATGAAACCTGCATCGTTGGCAAAGTGCATGTGCGTAACGGTCTGAAGGAAAAGCACTGGGATTATTACCTTGGCGTCAATGCGCCGGCCACCAACTACTACAAGCCGAAGATGGCCGAAGGAAAGAACGGCAAGATCGGTGAAGTTCAAACATGGGACGAAGGCTACTGTGACGACTTCGTCACCGACCGCGTATTGGATTGGCTCAAGCAGCCGCGTGAGAAACCCTTTGCCCTGTTGCTCTGGTACATGACACCGCACGCGCCTTATTTCCGCCCTCGGCGCCATCTTGATCTGTACAACGGTGTGAAGATCCCCAAGCCTGCGTCCTTCGACGACGACCTCAAGGGATACCCCGGCAAGCCGACACCGTTCAAGACTGCGGACAACAAGATAGGCACCACCGACACTGGCGATGCCGTCCGTTCCATTGAAGAGCTCTGCAAGGACTACTACTCAGGGCTTGTCGCAATCGACGAAAACGTGGGCCGCATCTTCAAACACCTCGATGACACCAAGACCATGGATGACACTGCCATCATCCACAGCTCTGATCATGGATATCTCCTGGGCGAATGGCGCCTCTTCGACAAGCGCCTGATGCACGAGCCATCCATCCGTGTTCCCATGGCCATCCGTTACCCCAACCGCGTGAAAGCCGGTGGAGTAAAGAAAGAAATGGTGCTGGACGTAGACATTGCCCCCACCGTGATGGATTTAGTAGGCCTGCCCATTCCCAAGCAGTTCCAGGGTCGCTCCATGCTGGAGCTTGTCGATAACAAAGGGACGGCATGGCGCAAGGAATGGCTGTATGACTACTACGAATTCCCCGGCGCTGAAAACGTAGCGCCGCACCGCGGTGTACGTACTGACACACACAAGTTCATCCATTGGTACACGCAATCGCCAGAGGAGTTCGAGTTATACGATCTTCAGCTCGATCCCAACGAAGCACACAACCTGTACGGCAATCCGAAATATGCGACCATCCAAAATAATCTGGAGAAACGTCTTGCAGACCTGCTGGTAGCCATCCCGGAACGACAAGCCTAGCAATACTAGAAACAGCCCTCTCCAGAAGAGGGCTGTTTCTCTTGCACAATCATGAACAATTCCGCAATCGAAGCGTTCACCGGCGTATTCAACTGAGCCGTACGCTGTTCTCTGCATGGCGTGCACTTAATCAGAGACTCCCATCCATGGAGAAGATGAGCCCTTGTAACTCAGCAATGAATCGTTCTTGAATCACAGTGATCTGAATTTCATCATTGGATAATTTCTCTGTTTTCTATATAAGTCCTTCAGGTTCATTTTGGAATAAGGATGGGAGAGCATGAAAACAGGAATCGCAGGAGTAATTTGTTTCGTTGTTGGAGTGCTGATTGTTCCGCTATTTGCGTGGAGCTATCTTAGCTATGGCAGACCACCCGTTGCGGTTACCGATTCCGCCTTTCCATTCGAAAAGCAGATCGTTCGCGTTCCTTTACATCGCCGGATGGAGAGTGAAATCGAACAGGCTCCCATTCAGCCGGATGAGAACAATCTCCTGGCAGGCGCGCAGATTTATAAGAGAGAGTGTTCGTTTTGCCACGGGATACCGAGCCAACCGGCTGAAGTGGGTCAGAACATGTATCCCAGCGTGCCTCAGCTATGGCAGAAGCACAAAAATGGCGTCGTCGGTGTAAGCGATGATCCGGCAGGAGAAACTTACTGGCGCATCAAGAACGGTATCCGGCTTACTGGTATGCCCTCATATCAGAAAATACTTTCGCCGACGCAGATGTGGCAGGTAAGCCTGCTGCTCGCATCAGCAGACAAGCCTCTTTCTCCTTCTGTTCAGGCTGCCCTGTCGCAGCCATAGCAGAGGCTGTGTTTCTCGTACTTGTTTCGGTTCCCGCCATCGCTCCGTATTCAGTGAAACTTAAGTTTGGTTAGCAGATAATAGAGGGCCATGAGAATCCTCCTGGTGGAAGACGAAATCCGGTTGGCCACAAACATTGTCAACGGTATGCGAGAAGCGGGTTTCGCTGTGGACCATGCTGCGGATGGCAAGGAAGGTCTCGACTATGCGGAGCAAAATCTCTTTGACCTGATTGTTCTGGATCTCATGTTGCCGGCCCTCTCCGGGCAGGAAGTTCTGCGCATTCTCCGTAAGAGAAAGAACCTGACACCGGTTTTGATCCTGACCGCGCAGGAGGGCAAGACCACTATCATCGACATGCTGAACAGTGGCGCCGATGACTACCTGGCGAAGCCATTTGATCTGGGAGAACTTATTGCGCGGATCAAGGCATTGATTCGTCGCTCCAATGGAGCGGCATCACCCAAATTGCAGGTGGCGGACCTTCAGATTGATACGGTGTTGCAAACAGTCAATCGTGGAAGCGAAACCATCGATGTGTCGCCCACTGAGTACCGCATTCTGGAGTATCTGGCTTACCGCCCCCGTGCTGTCGTTTCAAAGAAAGAGCTTCTGGAACATCTTTACGATTACAACTGGGAACATCATTCGAACGTAATTGAAGCGCATATCTCAAATCTAAGACGGAAGATTTCTCTTCCAGACGGCGAACCGATTATCGAGACATTGCGTCATCGCGGCTACCGGCTACGGTCGGGTGACCTAACGTGAAATCGGGTATATCCATTACGCGCAGGCTCACACTTGCTGTGCTGCTGCTGGAGTTTCTGGCAGCACTTGTACTGATTGCAACCGTTACGATTCACGAGCGACGCGTGCAATTCGAAGCCTTCGATGCGAATCTTCGTGCCACTTCCAACGCACTTCTTGGCGCAGTACAGGAAGCGGACAGCAAGGATGGAAGTATTGCGTTAGATGCACAAGGCGTGAGTCTGCCTCCGCGTGCGGTCTATCATGTAACTGCCGATAACGGACAGGTGCTGGCGGAACATGGACAAGTGCCTTCCCTGCCGCTTGATTCCGGCACAGTATCCCAAACTCGCGTGCAGAATCACCGTTTCCGCTTCTACGTCTTGAAGGGTGATCGCATCATTGATCCCAACAGTCCACACGCGGTGGATCACAAGGTCACCGTAGTCTACGGCCTTCCGGAAGGGCGCACATGGCATTCGATTTTCGAAGCGACGCGCTTCTTCGCATATGCAACAGTCATTCTTCTTGGCATAACCGCAGCCATTTTGTCGTGGCTCATTCGCCGCTCTCTTCATCCCATACGCGAACTGGCACAGGAAGCAGAAAAAGTAGATGCCGAACGATGGGCCTTTCAAGCCCCTGCAAGCAGCGAACAGTTCCGCGAACTGCGCCCTCTTGCAGCTGCGATTGAGAAAACGCTCGCACGTCTGCAGCGGTCATTTGAACAACAGCGCCAATTCACAAGCGATGCCGCACATGAACTGAAAACCGATCTTGCCATTGCGAAATCGTCCCTGCAACTACTCGCGATGAAACGCAGAACCGTCGAAGAATACGAACGCGGACTGGACGTGGGAATGGAAGATATCGGCCGCCTGGAAGCCACAGTACAGAAGATGCTGGCACTGGCCCGTCTGGAACAAAGCCCGAAAGATCCCTCACACGAAAGCGATTTCGCGCAAGCATTACAAGATGCGATTACGCAATGCCAATCGTATGCCAATCTTCATGGACTCACCTTCGATCTTCTGGATTTCCCACCGAGCACAAAGGTCAAGCTCAACGCGGAAGACGCTCTTCTTCTTTGCTCGAATGTCCTGGTCAATGCAATTCAGCATTCTCCGGAACAGGCGCCGATTGCAATATCGCTGACCATGCGTAACGGATGGACCGAGTTGAAAATTCGAGATCATGGCAATGGCATTGCAGATAAAAATCAGCCGCATCTGTTCGACGCATTTTACCGGGGCGATGCGTCTCGGAGCCGCAACACGGGCGGCACGGGCCTGGGACTTTCCATCTGCAAAGCGATCTGCAGTCGGGCAGGTGGAAACATCTCCATTGCCAATCACCCCTCGGGTGGAGCAGAAGTCGTAATTCTTTTACCGATTCTTGTTACAAAGTCAGAGATAAATTAAGCCCTACTTAAGGCAGCGGGATGACACTCATCGTCAACGGTGCATTTTCTGCGCCGAATTCAACGCTGGAGTGTGGTCGTGCGTTCATTCAATCAGGGCGTGAAATTGCTCTTTCTCTCGTTTGCGGTGGTATCACAGGCGCAAACCTACCATGTTTCCGACCACTGGAAGATTGGAGGCGCAGGCGGCTGGGACTATCTCCTGAGTGATGATGCCGCGCATCGCCTCTACATCACGCACGGACCCCGCGTGGAAGTGGTGGATACAACAACCGGGAAACCTATTGGCGCAGTCACGGGCATGAAGAGTACGCATGGCGTGGCGCTAGACCCCGATGGGAAGACGGGATACATCAGCGACGGTGCCGGGAATGCGATCATCGTTTTCGATCGTGCAACTCTTGCCATAACGGCCACCGTACCCGCTGGAACAAACCCTGACGGCATCACCTACGAACCAGTTACTCGAACAGTATGGGCTTTCAATGGACGGAGCAAGGATGTGTCCGTGATGGATGCAGCGAGCCATCGCATCGTGGCAACCATTCCCTTGCCAGGTAAACCGGAATTCCCTCAGGCCGATGGAAAGGGCAATGTCTTCGTCAACATTGAAGACAAAAATGTCATCGTAAAACTCGATGCCAAAACCAATAAGGCTGTAACAAGCTGGACACTGACCGGCTGCGATTCTCCGTCGGGCATGGCAATCGACCACGCAGGACATCGTCTTTTCTCTGTATGTGATGGGAAGAAGATGGCCGTCTCAGACTTCGCCGCAGGCAAGCTGGTTGGATTAGCGTCGATCGGAGATTCTCCCGATGCGGCCGGCTATGATCCTAAAACACGCCTCGCCTTCTCCTCTAATGGAGAAGGCACACTTTCCGTTGTGGATACAAGCAAGCCAGGCTTTCCGACTGTACAAACAGTAACCACGGTAAAGGGCGCACGTACTATGGCCTACGATGCGAATACGGGCAAGGTATTTCTTTCAGCGGCTCAGTATGGGCCAACTCCTACCCCCACTGCTGCAACGCCACGTCCACGCCCAACTGTACTTCAGGATAGCTTTGAGATTATTGTCGTCTCACGCTAACGAGGTGGAGATAAATAGAAATGGCCCGCTTAGCGGGCCATCTCTATTTGCACATCAGACAGCAGCTTCTGGCAATGGATCATGTCTTCGAACTGTTAGCAGGTAATACACAACGGGCGTAACGATGAGACTAAGGAGCATAGAGATCACCAAACCACCAATGACAGCGATAGCAAGTGGTTGTAGCATTTGTGACCCAGCTCCAAGGGCAAACGCCAGCGGTAACATGCCGCAGATGGCAGCCGTCGCCGTCATCAGAATAGGACGAAGACGTCGTTGCGCTGCATGCAACATCGCGTCTTTGGCTGATGTCCCATCACCACGATAGCGTTCGTCCGCATCCAGCAACAGAATGCCGTTCTTAGCCACGATGCCGATCACCATGATGATTCCCATGAATGAAGCCACATTAAAAGTGGTTCCCGTCAGAAACAATGCGAGCACAACACCCGCGACAGACAACACCGAAGAAGTAAGAATCGCAATGGGTGCGGAGAAATTGCGGAACTCCACCAACAACACTCCAAAGACCAACGCCAGGGAAATCATCAGCACCTTCAAGAGTTCGCCGAAGGATTTCTGCTGTTCCTGATAGGTTCCACCGTAAACAACTGAGACTGTCGGTGGCAGGTGCAGCGCATGAACTGTCCCCTGCACTTTTGCGATAGCAGTGCCAAGATCGGATCCCTGTAACTGCGCCGTGACAACAACAAGGCGCTGCAGATTTTCTCGCCGGATCTCATTCTGCGGTGGGAGCTGTGTGATCTGTGCAAGCGATCCAAGCGTCGCCAGTTTGCCGCTTGCACTATTGAATACGGTATTTTCGATGGTATCGAGAGACTGCCTTGTCTCTTCTCCCAGTCGGACACGGACGGTGTAAGGACGACCGTTCGCAATCAAAGGATCGGTCGTCGTAACGCCATCAAGAATCGAGGTGGCATCCTCAGCAATCTCCTGTGGCGTGAATCCCATCTTCCCTGCAACAGTGGGATCAATCTGAAAATTTGTTGCAGGGCTGCTGAGTGTGTTTTCGATTCCATTCTCCACACTCACAACGCCCGGGATCTTTTCAATGGCGTCAGCTACACGCGGTGCTACAACGGACAGGAGTGCCGGATCGCTGGCGAAGAGCTTGATCTGGATCGGCTCTGGCGCATTCGAAAGATCGTTGATCATGTCCTGCAGAACCTGCGTGAACTCCACATCGAGTTGCGGCTCTGTCTTCTTAATCTCCGCTCGTGCGTCTGCAATAACCTCATCAATGCCACGACTGCGCTTGTTCTTTAACTTGATGGTGAAGTCACCATAGTTCGCCTCGGTAACTGCGGCAAGGCCCATCTGAAGCCCCGTTCTGCGCGAGGTACTTTCCACTTCAGGAATCGCATGAAGAATGCGGTCAAGATGTTCCATGACGCGGTTCGTCTCCGTGAGTGAACTTCCTGCGGGCATGATGTAGTCAAGGATGAAGCCGCCTTCATCCATCCCCGGTAAAAGATCAGAACCAAGCGAACGATATCCAAAGAATGTTCCCACCACTAGAAGGCCGCAGAGTCCGAGCAACAGGAAAGGGCGAGAAAGTGCCCAGGTAAGCCCATGTTCATGCCAGGACAGAATCTTTTGCATGACACGCCCGTGCTTCTCGTGTTCGTTTGGCGTGCTTCGTGTTTCTTTCAATAGGACCAGGCTGAGCGCAGGTGTCCAGGTAACCGCGAGAAGCAGTGACGTTAACAACGCGACCGTCATCGTAATGGCAAGCGCGCGAAAGAAGCTGCCCGTAACGCCCGTCACCATAACAAGAGGAAGGAAGACCACCACAGGCGTAATCGTGGAGCCCACCAGAGGGACCGCGATTTCTTTCAGTGCGAGCCGTGCGGCTTCTGCGCGTGATTCACCATGATCACGATGCAGAACAATGTTCTCCACAACAACGATGGCATCGTCAATTACAAGTCCAACCGCAGCCGCCAGACCTCCAAGCGTCATCAGGTTAAAGCTCTCACCCAGGGCCCAAAGTACAAGTACAGTAAGTGCCACTGTGACAGGGATGACAAGTGCCGCTACCAGAGACGAGCTCCAGTCGCCGAGGAAGAGGAAGAGGATGACACACGCAAGCAACAAACCAATAAGAATGGCGTCACGCACACTGCGTATGCTTTCCCGCACCAACTCTGACTGATCGTAGTAAGGCTTTAACTCGACACCCGCTGGCAGAGTTTTCCGTAGTTGCTCAACCTTCGCAGCGACTGCATCCGCAACAGCTACTGTATTGCTAGCCGGCTGTCGTGTGATATTCAGGAGAACCGCAGGTTTTCCTTCAGCCGTTACCGCCGTGTAAACAGGAAGCACTCCATTCTGAACGGTTGCTACATCGGAGACACGGATGGCAGCACCACCGGCTGTTGTCTTAACAACAAGACGTCCAAGCTCAGACGCATCGTGTGCCTGAGCACCCACAAGACCAAGCACCAACTGATGATTCGCCTCGTAAAGACCGGGCGAATCGATGATGTTCGATGCCTGCACAGCATTGACAAGGTCCATGATGGTTGCGCCCGCCGTCTGCATGCGCGCCATGTTGGGAACGATATGAAACTCCGGAACCTTACCGCCTTGCACGGTTACGGTGCTTACACCCTCCACGCGATTGATCGGCGGCTTCAGTTGATAGGTCGCCAGTTCCCATAGTTGTGTCTGCGAAAGCTTGTCTGAGGTAAGGCTATAGCCAAGAATCGGGAATGTCGCAAAAGTCAGCCGATTCGTGGTAATGGTGGCTGTTTGTGGAAGGTTTTGACGCGCTTTACTAAGTGCCGCATCCACGAGCTGCAGCGTTTGGAACATATTGATGTTCCAATCGAAAAACAGACTAACTTCTGCGGAGCCACGGCTGGTAGTGGAACGAACCGTGGTCAATCCAGGAACCGAATTCACCGCGTCTTCAATGGGTTTTGTAACAGTGACCTGCATTTGATCTACAGGCATCACCCCGTTATCAATGCCAATCACCACACGGGGAAAGTTCGTTTCCGGGAAGACCGAGATGGGAACTTTCTGCGCGGCATAAATACCAGCAAGAGAAAGAACAGTCAGAAAGAAAAATATAGGTCCGCGAAAGCGAACGAGCCAATAACGATCCTGGCGCGGCATAAGAGGCTGCTCCATTACTTATCGTCTCCCTCTGTTCCCGGCTTACCAACCTTTACTTTCGCTCCATCACTGAGCCCGTAAGCACCTTTCGTAATAACTGTCTCTGAGCCGCTTAGTCCTTGTGTAACCTGCACATCTTCACCATCGTTGATGCCAAGCTGAACGGCCACCTTATGAGCGGTTCCATCGGAGCCCACCGTAAAGACAGACTTTCCGGCATCTTCCGCAGTGATTACCGCTTCTAACGGGACTTTAACGGCGTTTGGCGCTGTTCTTCCCATGATGGATACGCGAACCGGTGTGCCCGCTTTGAACTTGTTTGCGTCGTTCCGAATCTTCAGCCAGACTTCAACCGTTGTACTGCCAGGATCAAGCGCAGGACTGATCAGCGTTACCTTTCCTTTAATCGCTTCATCCACGCCGGGAATGGTGACTGAAGCTTCATCACCGAGACTCAACCGCTGCGCAACGATCTGCGACAGATGGACCTTCGCTAACAGCGATGATGTATCCATGACAGTAATCAGCGTTGTTCCAACATTCGCTGTTTCACCCTGAAAGAGTGGACGATCTGTCACCACGCCGGAGATCGGACTATGAATTTGCGAATACGACACCTGGGCTTCAGAAGTCTCGAGCTTGCCTTTTGCTGAAGATAACTGCCCCTGGGCCTGCTGCAGCGATGCTTCTTTACTGACGTTCCTGAGAGATGTGAGATGGTTGCGCGCCACATCGTATGCAGCCTGCGCCTGGGCCAGAGCCGCTACCGCCGTATCGTAATCACGGCCTGCAATGGCACCTTGCTCTAATAACTTCTTCCGCGCAGCAACGATTTCGCCTTGCAGATGAAGTTGCGCCTGAGCCTGCGCCACATCCAATTCTGCCTTCGCATAGTCCTCCGGAACCTGTGCCTTCGTTTGCATGTTGTACGACGCCTGAGCAGCTGTGTACTGACCTTTGTTGTCCAGCGCTTGCGCCGAGAGGTCGCGATTTTCCAACACCGCCAACAGTTGGCCCGCTTTCACCTGCGATCCACGTTGCACATAGAAGGTGCGGACAGGGGCGGTGATCTTCGGTGAGATTGCAGCCTGAGCCAACGGAGAAAGTGTTGCGTCCGCCATGATGCGTTCAGAGACATCGCCGCGTTCGACATGTTCTGCTTCCACCGTCACAAGCGATTGCGCTGTACCCTCTTCTGCTTTTTTGCAGCCAGCTATAGTCGTAACGCATAGAAGCGAAAGTGTAAGTAACGAAGCCTTCAGCGGTGTCATATGTGAAACCAATTTTTTCGTCATGGATTTAGAGGTTTCCTGTAAGTACTTGAAGTGCAGCAAGTGCCGATTCAAAGCGAACCGATCCGTCGGACTGTGCGGTTACGGCTGCAAGATAAGAGTTCTGCGCATCCACCACTTCAAGTGCGGTAGATTCTCCGGCCGCATAGCGAAGCTTGGTGAGACGCAGGCTTTCTTCAGCGGTGTGTACGCTTTGATCCAGCAGATCAAGCTGGTCTCTCGCGGCAGCGGCTTCTGCATAGCTCTCTTCCAGCGTGGCGATCAAACGCCGCTGTGCTGCCGTCAGGCCCACCTTTGCGGCGTCACGTTGAATCTCACTTTGTTTAACCCGCTTTTGCGTGGAGAACCAGTCCCACACAGGAATATCGACGGTGCCACTGATGGAATAACCCAGATTGCGAACATCGTCAGGGCCACGTTTCGCAAATTGCGGTGCGTCAATACCGTAGGTGAAGTTCAGGCCAAGATCCGGCAGATATGCGGCCTTTGCTGATTTCACACTGGCGTTTGCAGCATTCATGGCGGCGAGCGCGCTACGCATCTCCGGATTATTCTTCGTAGCCAGTAGATTCACTTCTTCCCGCGTTGGAAGATTGCGTTGCGATGTCGATGCATCGGTACTGTAAGGGGTCCGCGGATCAGGAAACAGCAGAACGCCAAGCTCTAATCGAACCTTGTCCGCAGCCACGTTCGCATCGGTTAGATCGCGCTGCTTCTGCTGCATTTGAAGTTGCGCCTTCACCACATCGGCATGGGCCACTTCACGCGCGGCCTCTCGTTGCTGCGTCACAACAGTGAATGCCTTCGCTTCCGCAAATGCATCGGCCTGTGCCTTTGCTTTGTCTCTTGCTGCCGTAACGGTGTAATACAGCGCAACCACCGTAGCAACCAGACCGCGACGAGCAATTTCGAGTTCCGCTGTAGCTCTTGCAGCATTCGCTGTGGCAACCTGGGCATCGGCAAACTGCTTCAGGCCAATCGTTTCATTCACAACACCCTGGCTGGTGTATTCGTGCACGGCATTATTCGCAATGAAGACTGGCGAGGCCTGCGCCCCTACCTGCCCCCCCTGGTTCGACTGACCGTTGGGTTGCGTATAGAGCATCTGATTGTGATAAACGACAGACGGCAGCATCGCTGTCTTTGCCAAATACCCATCGATCCTTGCGGATTTTTCCGCTGCTGCAGCCGCAGCGAAGGCTGGCTCATTCGCCTGCGCCTGATGGATGGCCTCGTTCAACGTAAGATGACGCGATGAGTCTGGCTGCACTTGTTGAGCCATGCTCAAGGACTGCCATCCCATAGGAAGCAGAACGGCGAAACAGATTGTTTGGCACAGCCGGGACCGAAAATCCATGGCCTTCAGCTTATGGGGTCAACATTAAGCAACACTGAACGCAATTCGAAAATCACATCGCCTTGAAAATAGCCGAATGTGCTCCGCAAAGATCAGTGCACGTGGAGAGCAATCACCTTGGTGTTACCCACGCCTCCGTGGATGAAGTCGCCGCTTAACAGCACCTCAAAGTCATGAAGACGACCGGAACTATCCGTTGCCTGACGAAGAACAGGACCATAAAGCCAGTCACTGGTGAGGAAGTTCAGTGCACCATAGGTCGTTCCCATGGAAGTGCCTTCCACAATCAACACGCGTCCCTGCCCCTGCGAGTTATTCAGTAGGGCGATATGCGTGATGGCCTTCAGAACAGGCCTGGTGCGCCGATAGATATAGCTGACCTCTTCGCCCTGTTTCGGCGATTTGTTTTGCACGGAGTAGACATCGGCAACATAGTCGTAATGCGCAACAAAATCCATCTCAGGCTGGTACAGCATCACCCACGGGTTGAATGTCTCCGAGCCAATCAAAATAAGGTTATTGTCGTGCGTGTCTGCCACGGCAACATCCCTGGCGTATCGGACTTCGATATTCCGGTCTAGTTCGGGCATTCCCATATGCTCTGGCACCTTCACCAGATTGGCGACCAGAACCAGGTCAGCCATTGGGGTCACCGAACGGATGGAAAGCGGTACATCCGTATGTGTCGGCGGGACGCTCGCTTTAGAGTCGCGGTCATAGTTATGCGTGGCATATTGTTCCAGGCTGAGCGACCTTTGCTCCCAGACTGTAAACATGTCCAGCGCTGCGTCGCCTGGAACAATCAGCGTTTTTCGATCAGGAGTAAACAGCGCTTTCCAGAGCGGAAGCGGTCCTTTCTGCACAGGCGGCACCACCGACGCGCGGCGCTGCTGGATGCACACTACGGCGAGCACCAGAACGACAATGCTCAAAAGGACCGTCGCAACACGATAGCGCAAGCGTTCCCGGGGCACGACTGGAGGCACAAGCGGAACAGAAAACGAATCCGGAGATGCTATGGGAGGCATCGCTGCTGCCGACGCCGCGGAAGCGTTGGGCCCAATCCGCCTTTCCACCGTGGCAATGTAGCCGCCCTTCGGAATATCGATCCGAAACTTATTCCCTGCCCCCTCCGACGAGTAGTAAATATCCAGTCGCTGACGCAGTTGCCGCACCGTCACGCGGACGATGGTGTCCTCTGACGAGTTGTAACCGGGAGTGCGTCCGAAAACCTGGATACCGATCTGCTGCTCCGTCAGGTCCACATGAGAGCCCCGGAGTGAGTGCGTTACTATGAACCCAAGGAGGGAACAGAGGCGCGGAGACTTGGCGAAAGAATGACTGGTGAGGACACGTTCCAGTTCCAGATGTTCTGCCGAACTTTCGGTATTTGCCACAGTCTCAGGCGTTATAGACACGTCATGCTTCTATCACCTTCCTCTTTCCATTCACAAGTGCAGCCCCCGCCTTGTAGGGCCGTGAGCGCAATTTCGAAGCGCATTCCGCCCTGTTGTTGTTGTCGATAATCCTCTAAAAAACAAGGAATAACGCGGTTTTAACGTGTGGTTTCACACGTGAGACACCGTGAATCTCCTGCTAACCCTTGCCAGCGCTACGTGCTGCCCTTCAGGGTTGCACCTGTTCTATACCTCCATGTCCCTTTAACTGCCTTCCCATTCATGGCGAAGGCCTTCCCTTTTCGAGAATGACTATGAACAGACGTGAATTTGTTGGTCTCTCCTCTGCCGCTCTTGCCGCCACACAGGTGCAGGCCGCAAAGGCATCCGTTCCGCAACCTGCCGACAACCGGCCCAACTTCCTCTTCTTCATTGCGGACGACCTCATGTTCCGCACCATCAACTCCATCAATAACCCTGAGGTCAAAACCCCGAACATTGACCGCCTGGTTCGCGATGGCGTCCACTTCACCCACTGCTTCCACTCCGGTTCGTGGACGGGCGCGGTCTGTATTGCCAGCCGGACCATGTTGAACACCGGACTGTCCCCTTTCAAAGCGCAGAAGGCCCTGGTGGATAACCAGTCCGGCATGGTGCCTGTGTGGGGACAGACACTGCGCAATGCGGGCTATCGTACCTTTCAGACCGGCAAGTGGCACCTGGATGCGGTGTCGCTGCAGCGGTCGTTCTCTGACCTGAAGACAACCGGTCCCGGTTATCTGGATTCCACGCATGATCCGAAAGACCCGGCGCACAACATGTATCTGCGTCCGGCGCCCGGCAATGTCTGGAGCCCGACCGATCGCACCCTGAAGGGTCACTGGCTGGACGAGCACCTTTGGCTGGACGGGCCCGAAGGGCAGACCAAACATTCGTCCGAGGTGTACGCCGACTCTGCCATCGGCTTCCTCAATGGTCAGCGTGGAAAGCAGGACAAGCCGTTCTTTATGTACGTGGGCTTCAACGCGCCGCATGATCCCCGGCAGGCACCCGAGGAATATCAGGCGATGTATCCGGTGGATAAGATCGCGCTTCCGCCGAACTATCTGCCAGAGCACCCTTTCGATCAGGGCGACTTCCACACACGCGACGAGCAGCTTGCTCCCTTCCCGCGGACCGAACTCGACGTGAAGACGCATCGCAAGGAGTACTACGCCATCATCACGCACATGGATGCGCAGATTGGCCGCGTGCTGGATGCACTGGACAGGAGCGGACAGGCGAAGAACACCTATGTCATCCTCACTGCGGATCACGGTCTCGCCGTGGGCGAGCACGGACTGATGGGCAAGCAGAATCAGTACGAGTGCTCCATGCGTATGCCCTTGATCATGCGCGGCCCCGGCATCAAGGCCGGAACCCACGTAGACGAGATGGTCTACCAGCACAGCATGTACGCCACCACTTGCGAACTGGCGGGCGTCCCAGTTCCGAAGCATGTGGAGTTCCCCAGCCTGAAGCCGATGGTGCTGGGCCAATCCACCGCGCCGCTCCACGATGCGATGTTCGGGTGGCTGAACGTCATCCAGCGCTCCATCCGCACGAAGAAGCACAAGTTGATTTTCTATGTGCCCATTAAGCGCTATCAACTCTTCGACCTTGAGAACGATCCCTGGGAGATGCACGACCTCATCGATAACCCGCAGTACGCGTCGGTGAAGTCGGACATGATCGCAAAGCTCAAGGCTGAACAGCAACGCCTGGGCGATCCCCTGGACATTGATGCACCACCAGCCGTGAAAGCCGGCAACTCGTACTGAATAGGAACGAACGACAGCAACACCATTTCAGGAGGCACGGCCCTCACCGTGAATAAAAAATGACACACCGATTGAGACACCTACTTGCCTATGCGCCACTCCCAGCCCTCTTCCTCTCTGCCACGATGCTGCACGCGCAGAACTCGACCGGCGCTATCAGCATCACCGTCTTCGACGCGGGCGGCGCTGCTGTACCGAACGCACAGGTTGTCGTTATCGGGACGGACACGGGCGTGCAGCTACGTTCACTCACCACCAACGACCACGGCATTGCAGAAGTGCCGCTGGTGCCGCCCGGCAACTACAACGTCAGCATCACTGCATCTGGCTTCAGGACGTATCAGCAGCAATCAATTAACGTGCAGGTGGGCGCCACTGTCACCCTGCGTCCTGCACTGGAACTTGGTTCGGCCAGCGATGCCGTCACAGTCACCAGCCAGGCTCCGCTGATTGAAGACAAGTCACAAACCATCCAGCAGGTCATCGAAAACAAAGAGCTCACAGACATCCCGCTGAACGGCCGCAATTACATCCAGGCCGCGAATTTCATCCCCGGTGTGGTGCCGCAGAACGCAGGCCGCGATAACTCATTCGTTGCATACGGCAACGACGGTCTACAGAACAGTTTCTTGTTGGATGGCGCGCGCAACGTGAATTACCTGCGCGGCCTGGACAACGGCCAGCGCGACATGGTGCGGCCACCGCTGGATGCGCTGCAGGAGTTCACTGTCCAGACGTCGAATTATTCTGCGGAGTTTGGTGCGGGCGCGGGTGCCATTCTGAACGCTATCACCCGAAGCGGCACGAACAAGTGGCACGGTTCCGCGTATGACTTCATCCGCAACAAGGTGCTGGATGCAAAGCCATACTTCTCCAGTTCGACTGCGGCGAAGCAACAACTGGTGCAGAACCAGTATGGCGGCAGCCTCGGCGGCCACATCCTTAAAGACAAGCTGTTCTTCTTCGGAGCCTACGAAGGCCGTCACACCAAATCATCCTCGTTCAACCAGGGTGCTGTACCAACCGCGCTGGAACGTTCGGGTGACTTCTCGCAATCGAAGTACACGGTCTATGATCCTGCCACCACCGCCGGCAGCGGCAGCACCGCCACACGCACTGCGTTCTCAGGAAATAAGATTCCAAGCGGTCGCATCAACACGCTGGGCCAGCAGCTTGCCAACCTTTACCCACTGCCCAACGCGGTTAGCCCCACAGACCCGTACACGCACTACTACACCTCGTTCATCCCCAGCAAAACAGATGTGAAGAATGGCATTGGGCGCGTGGATTACACCATCAGCAGCAAAGACAGTATCTTTGCCCGTTATGGCGAAACATTAAGCAACGCATACACTGGCGTGGGTCTGCCCGGGGCACAGGATCCCGGTAACAGCCGCGTCGATTCCAAGGGCATTGGCGCTGGGTATACGCGCATCATCACGCAATCGCTGTTGAACGAACTGCGCTTCTCCTGGACATCCATTGCCGACGATGGCCTGGGTACGTTCGCCCGCAACGAGTACATCCCCGGACTGCTGGATCCAAACCTGAGCGAAGGATGGCCAACCTTCGCCGTTACAAGCTTCGGAACCCTCGGATCGGAAGCAGTCGGGAACACGCCGCTGCACAAGACCTCCGGCGTATGGGACTGGGCGGACAACGTTTCCTGGTCGCATGGCAAACACCTCAGCAAGTTCGGCGGTGAAATGATGTGGATCCGCCCGAACACGCAGTCGGCGTCCAACGGGCGCGGCAGTCTTGGCTTTACCGGTGCCTTCACGCAGCTCCCGTCCTCGCGCTCCAACAGTGGCAACGCTGTGGGAGACCTTCTGCTGGGCTATGCAAACTCCGTCACCACGGGCACCATTCTGAGCAGCGAAGAACGCGGCTGGTACTACGGCGGATACGCGAACGACCAATGGAATATCACACCGAACCTGACCATCAATTATGGTGCTCGCTACGAAATCTTCACACCCTTCTACGATGTGGACAATCGGGAAGCCAACTTCATCACCGATCCCGACAGCCCGCTCTATCTGCAGTACATCAAGGCCGGTATCGACACGCGACTGCCTCGCGCTCTTGTGTACACAGACAAAAACAACATCGCACCACGCGTCGGCTTTGCCTATCGTGTCCCCAACGTGAAAGACATGACGATCCGCGGTTCGTTCGGCATGTTCTACTCGCAGGACCAGGGCCTTGGCATCACCAGTCGTCTCTCCACCAACCCGCCGTACAACAATTACGGCGCCATTTCGCAGTCCAGCGATCAGATCAACACCAGCACATCATTCCAGTTGAGCGCGAACCAGTCCGTCCCGCGGCCAGCTCCGGTGGACCCCGCAACATTCACGCTGGCACCCACCTACACGGGCGGCGTCACCAGCTGGGTGGAACACATGCAGTATGGGTACGTGGAGCAGTGGAGCCTGTCTGCCCAGAAGCAGATGCCCTGGGGCATCCTGACGGAACTGAACTACGTGGGCAACCACGGCGTGCACCTCCTGGGCCGCTCAAACGTGAACCAGCCCAAAGTGTTGAACGGCACAACAGTTCAATCACGCCGTCCTCTGTTCAGCGTCACGCAGGGTGCGGTCAACCAGATTGGAGACTGGAACGCATCGCAATATCAGGGTCTCTCTGCACGCGTAGAGAAGCGGTTCTCCAAGGGCATCCAGTTTCGCAACTCCATCACGTACGGTCGTACCTTCAGCCTGCTGAGCCAGGCACTGGACGTAAGCGATAGCGCCACCAACGGCGATACGTTGCAGAACCCGTATGACCATGCCGCGAACTGGGGGCCGGCCGACTTCGACATCCCCTTCCGCTACGTGCTCAACGGCATCTTCTCCGCGCCCACGGGAAGCCACGCGGTCTTCAACAATCGCATCGCATCTGCGGTGCTGGGTGGATGGGCAGTTTCGCCGGTCTATGTCTGGCAGATGGGTCAGCCACTCACGCCAGCAACAAGCACGGATCTGGCAAACTCCGGAGCCACCAATCGTCCTAACCAGCTTTGCCCCTCAGGCCAGGGTGCTCCGCACACCATCTCCCGTTGGTTCAATACATCCTGCTTCGCAGCGCAGACGCAGTACACCTATGGCAACGCCTCCAAGGGTTCCATTCGTGGACCGGGACAGAACCGTCTCGATCTGAGTCTGCAACGTAACTTCGGAGTCCCGCGTTGGGAAGCTGCCAACCTGAACTTCCGCATTGAAGGTTTCAACGTACTGAATCATGTACAGTATGGCAACCCGAACGTAACGGTGGGCAACACAGCCTTCGGCACCATCAGTTCTGCGCAGACCATGCGGCAGGTTCAGGTGGCGGCACGCCTCACCTTCTAAATCCATTTACCTCGAAAGGGCACAGCCTCGTGCTGTGCCCTTTCCTTTCCACACGACTTACAACGAAGCACAACGCTAGAAAGTACACTGGTCGCATGGCAGTTCGCGTAAATGGAGAGGTCATCCACGACGAACGATTTCATCGCGAATTCGTTGAGCTCTCTGGTGGCCGCACACCGCAACAGGTGCAGGAACAAGCTCCCATGGAGTACCACCGGCTGCTGCAGACAGCGGAACGCAACACACTACGCTCCGTCCTGCTCCATCAGGTTGCAGTTGCAGAAGGCATCACTGCTACAGCGGAAGAAGCTGAGGAAGAACGCCGCTCCACATGGGGCAGCGCTGCAAATCAATCCTGTGGCATTGGGATTACCAGCGATATGATTTCGCGCCTGATGGTGAAGAAAGTGCAGCAACATCTGACGCGGCATGTGCAACGCCCGGATCGACGTGAAGTGGAAGCCATCTATCGCAATAACTCTGCTGCGTTCACGATTCAAGAGCGCTGGCTGGTATCCCATATCGTTCAGATTGCCGAGACAGAAGCAGAGCACGCGAAGGCTATCAATGTTTTGAAACAAGCGCAGAGCGAACTCAAGCGCAGCAAGTCATTCGCTGCGGTTGCTGACCGCTACTCCGATTGCAAAGGCAATGGAGGTTCGCTCGGCTGGATCAACCGCGGCACGATGGTTCCCGAATTTGAAGCGAAAGTCTTCACACTGGAACGACGCAAACTCAGCGACATCTTTGAAACAACATTCGGTCTGCATCTGGCGATACTGCATGATTGGAAACCCGCCGGCCTGCAGCCGTTGGACGAAGTCAGAGCCGATCTCGCCCGACACATTTTCGAAGAACGCAAACAGGTACTGCTAAACCAGATCACGGAAGACTTGATGCGCCGCGCAGAAATTGCAATGCTGCCGGACCCCGAACGCAGCGTTGCTGCCGGTGAGAAAGTGCAATGAAGAAGAACCCGTCTCCCTGCTGCGTTCCCAGCAAACAACACGCTGATGTATGGCAAGCATCGCAGCAGAATTCATCCACGCGTGTCCGCGCCATCAGTGGTAGCACTGAGGAAATGATTCTCCTCCCTGGCGGCGCATTCCTGATGGGCTCTGAATCCGCAGATTCGTTTCCAGATGATGGAGAAGGGCCGGTGCGACAGGTCACGGTGGATTCTTTCTGGATGGATCAGTACGCCGTCCGCAATCGCGACTTCATGAAGTTTGTGCAGGAGACGCAGTACGTGACCGAGGCAGAACGCATCGGATGGTCGTTTGTCTTCGCAGGTGATTTACCGGAAGAGTCATCTTCTGCTGATACGAAAGCGGTCCACGGCACGGAATGGTGGCGCGTCATCGAAGGAGCCACCTGGCTGCATCCCGATGGCCCGGGATCGAACCTGGCCAGCCGTACAGATCATCCGGTCGTCCAGGTCTCATGGAACGATGCCGCAGCATATGCCGCCTGGGCAGGCAAACGCCTGCCGACCGAAGCCGAATGGGAGTTCGCTGCGCGCGGCGGCCTGGAACAACAGGCTTATCCCTGGGGTAACGAACTTACACCGGACGGAAAACATCTCTGCAACATCTGGCAGGGAGTCTTCCCTGTCTCAAACACAGCAGAAGACGGTTACGCTTCGACCTGCCCCGTAGACACATTCCCTCCCAATGGATACGGCCTATTCGGCATCACAGGCAATACATGGGAATGGATCGCAGACTGGTTTCACCCCACCTACCACCAGCTTGCAACTCGCCACAATCCGATTGGACCACCGCAGGGGACAGCACGCATGTTGAAGGGCGGTTCCTATCTCTGCCATCGCTCGTATTGCAACCGCTATCGTGTCGCAGCTCGCAGTTCCAACACACCGGATAGTGCGACAACAAACATCGGCTTCCGCTGCGTCCGCGACATAGCTTAACGCGAACGTTCCCCGCATCATTGTCTGCAAAAACAAAGGCGCCGGGGGAAACATAAAGCATCTCCGTGCGCACTTGGATTTCGACGTTGCTGTGTTGTCTGAATCTTAGTATTGAATCTCTTCTTACCGCACAATCTCACCGACAGCCCGCAGAACCTCTCGCCATTTTCCCCTATAAAATCAGACACTTATGGTTCCGACGAACATCGTACGAAGATTTTCGTTGACATCTACGAAGACCTTCGGATATTGTCCTGCTTATGAAGATGACCAGGCAAATTCCAAAGCCGACAGAAGGTGAGCTCGAACTGCTGACAATCCTATGGGAGCGCGGCGAAGCTACCGTTCGCGACGTGTTTGAAGCCGTGAATGAAAGACGCGCGGTGGTCTACACAGGTGTGCAAAAACTCATGCAGATCATGCTGGACAAAGGTCTGGTGGAACGCGATGCCACGGAACGCGCACACGTCTATCGCGCCGCCGTTGCAAAGGAAGATACGGAGCGCCGCTTCATGCGTGAATTGAGCGACCGCTTCTTCGCAGGTTCAGCGGCGCAGTTGGCGCTGCGTGCGTTGGAGATGGAACCTGCCAGCGAAGAGGATCTTCGAGAGATCCGCACACTCATTGCAAAGAAGCTGTCCTGAAAGGAGCAGGGGATGAGCGCTTACCTTGGGGTACATACGGGCGAAGTAGTTGCACTGGGTTGGACGCTTCTGCACTTCTGTTGGCAGAGCGCGATAATAGCGATGCTGTATGTGTTGGTGGATCGCTGCACGCGCGGCGCGTCTGCATCAATCCGATACGGCATTGCGATAGTTACGCTGGCGCTGATGCCGCTTTCCGCCATCGCAACCTTTGTGGAGCAGGAGCGGCTCGTCGTTCCAATGCAAAGTACCGCAATGCCGAACCTGCAAGACGAACAGCAGCCATTACTGATCGCGTCTCGCCTGGGCAGCATGCACACCGCAATTCTGGAGGAGCTACCCGCTGCCGCACCCGCAGTCAGCGGAGGCGAACTTTGGATCGCTGAACACGCCGGATTGTTGTTGCCATGTATGGATGCTGTATGGCTCTTCGGTGTGCTGTTGCTGGCGGTACGTGCCGCTGGCGGATGGTGGCAGTTGCGCGGGTTGAAGTTGCGAGCGAGCGCCGCTGTGCCCCCGGAAGTCCGTGTTGCGTTTGAGCGGCTGAGACGCAGGTATGAGTTAAGTCGCGGCGTTATGCTGCGCATGTCGGACGAAGTGATATCGCCTATGGTGTTTGGCGTGTGGCGCACGGTCGTATTGGTGCCTCTGAGCGCCGTCGCACAGTTAACGCCCGAGCAGATGGAGGCAGTACTCGCGCATGAACTGGCTCACGTGCGCCGGTGGGATTACCTGGTCAACCTGATGCAGACGGTAACTGAATGTCTGTTCTTCTTCCATCCGGCAGTATGGTGGATCAGCCATCGTGTCAGAGATTTTCGTGAAATATGTTGTGACGAAACCGCAGCGCAAACCTGCGCGGATCCAGCGATCTATGCGGCCGCCCTGCTGCAGATGGAGGAACAACGTTTTCGACAGCCACAACTGGCGATGGCGCTGAACGGTAATGGTGGAACGCTTTTGCAACGAGTACGGCGAGTCATGGGAGAGAAAGCAATGGAGCAGAAACAGATGAGCGGAATTCGAATGATGACGGCAGGGCTGGCGCTGGTTGGACTGTATGCGGTTCCGCACGTAGCGCACAGCATGAAGATGGAAACAAAACCAAAAGCTGCAGTTGCCCCGATAGCAGAAGTCGCTCCGCGCGTGGCTGCGCAAACAACACCGGCAGTTTCTGTCGCGGTAAAACCAAAGATCGACATCGCAACTGTCCAGCAAGCGGATGTGAACATCGCGGATACGGCCCCCATGCCAAATCCCGCACCCGCTCCACGTGTTATCCATGACGGTGCTTCGCAGGAAGTGAAGCAAGATGGCATGCAGTATCTGGATGCCATGAAGGTTGCAGGCTATCCGCTGGATCTCAACAACGATCTCAACGAAATCATCCGGCTGCGATCTGTGGGTGTAACGCCGGAGTATGCAAATGCCATGACACAAGCTGGCATGGGCAAACCCACGCTGAAAGAACTGGGTACACTGAAGGCCGTAGGTGTAACGCCGGAGTATGTGAAGTCACTGAAGTCTTCCTCTTCCGCGCCAACAAACTTTCACGATGTGATCTCGTTTAAAACGTTGGGTGTCACGCCGGAATATGCGCAGCAGATTGAGTCGTTAGGACTCGGCAAGCCCACCATGCATGATCTCACCAGCATGAAGGCTGTTGGCGTTACGCCGGAATACGCGACCGAATTGAAGAGCGCGGGCTTCACACCAAAGGACCTGCACGAACTGGTAAGCATGCGCGCTGTGGGTGTTACACCGGAATACGCCCGTGCTATGGCCGCTGCAGGCTTCTCCGCAAACTCTGCACATGACCTGGTCAGCATGAAGGCACAAGGCATGACGCCGGAGTATGCGAAGTGGTTGAAGGCAAACTTCCCCAATGCGGATATGCATGCGATGCGACAGGCAATTAACTTCCACATTGACGACAAGTTCATTGCCGACGCCAAGGCGCACGGCTTCAACGGAACCGATCTGGATAAGCTGACCAAGCTGAAGATGTCGGGCTTGTTGAACTAAAAAGTTCAGCAGCACCGAACAAACTCCTTACACATTGCAAACAGTGTCGTTGCGGCGCATCCGCCGCAACGACAGAGCCACGCCCTTGTCGGCGTGCATGACAGAACACGCGCTGAAAACGAAGGAGACAACCTAATGAAACGTACATGGATTGCACTCGTGCTGATCGTTGCCGCAGCGCCGTGCGTTGCGCAAACCATCTCGGGAGTCTGCATGATCTCAGAAGGTCAACATAAAGATGGAACGCCGGTAGCCCGAGTCATGCTGTCGGAAAACGACTGCGCGACCAATGGCCGCAACTGCATGGAGATGTCGAATACATCCACGGAATGGCGGCAATGGAGCGGCATTTCCCCAGAGGTATTGCACCACGATAGTTCTGCGACAGATGCGAAGCTCGTCGGCGATGCAGGTTCGCTCGTATGCAATGGCATCGTGCATGATGGCGTTCTTTCCGGACGCTTTCAATTTGATGCCAATCCAACATTCGTCACGAACATGGCCGCGCTCGGCTTTGACGGCATCCAGCCGCGCAAGCAGTTGGGCATGCTCATGTTGGACATCACTCCAGCCTGGGCAAAACAGATGCAATCGCTCGGCATTACAGAACTCACCACAAACCGGCTGCAAGGGTTGCGCGCCCTGCATGTCGATGCAGACTACGTTCATGCGATGGCTGCGGCAGGTTATCCCGAATTACGTGCGGGCAAGCTGACAGAAATGAAGGCAGTCGGCGTCACTCCGGAAAAGGTTCAGGAAGCGAAGTCACTCGGCTTTCAACCTTCAGAACAAGACCTGATTCAGATGGCCATCTTCAAAATTGATCGGCCCTTCGTGGAACGCATGCGTGCTCGCGGCCTGACAGACCTCACGCTAAAGAAACTGATTCAGATCAAAATTTTCAAGCTGGATAACTAAACCTAAGAACCATCTGGAAGGAGCACACCGATGACACACAAGATGCTGTTTGCGATACTTCTAAGTCAGGGAGCTTGCTTGCTGGCTATAGCAGCGCCGATGGATTCCGTGGCGCACAATGTAAGGCCCTCAGACCTTACTACCAGATCAGGGCAAAAGACCATTCAGAATATCCAGGGATTGCACCTGATGATTCGCGGTGGAACGGCACAATGGGCCTTCCAATTTGTGTGCAGAGACGCTCACTGCGAGTTCCACCATATTCACGCATCACATCATGCGCAACAGCCGGAATACATTGACTTGTCTGTCAGTCTGACATGCTCGACAGAATGCCTGGAGCGTCCGAGATCACCACTGCAGTCAGCTATGGTTTCAAGCGGACATTAGTGCTTCAGAAGAAACATGCCCCAGCTCACTACGATTGCAGCCAGCACAAATCCACCGAAGCAAAACGCTCCGAACCGGATCATGTTTTTGGGTTCCGTACGCTGGGTGATTCCGAACACAATCGAAGCAAAGAAGGCATACACCACAAGGGCTGCGAAGTGAGACATTACAGACCCTCCTTGCGGCCATTGGCCAACGACTGCGCATCCACCGCGGCCATTACATTCAGCAGCCCAGCAACCACGGCAAACTTGCTTCCGTAATCGGAAACCGTATCCGTCAGAACCTGGCCACCAAGGCTGGCCGCATGGGCAATCACATACAGCAGCGGCGAACCCATCTGTCCCACAAAACCCAGCAGATCCAGCACGTCGCCATTCGTGGCGGAATAAACTTTGCCGTGCATCATCATGCCCAGGAAAAACATGCTGACGATGGACACAAACAGCAACGCTGCGCGAATAGGCTTCTTCACCAACACGTGCCCAAGCCCCGGCACCAGCCAGCCGGCCACCAGCACCAGCGTAGGAGACATTGCACTCTGTCTTACCGGAACCTTCGTTGTTTGTATCACTGCCATTCCGTTGTCGATCATATCAGCTAGATTCGCACCAGTTCGCGCTGAATCTTCCCAGTAACAACCGCGCTTCCCGGCTTGGTCATCATGTCAATCTCGCTCCGCACCCCGAAACACTCCGGCCCGGGTGGGAGATAGATACCCGGCTCCACGGAAAAGCAGGTCATCGGCAGGATCAAGCGCTCGTCATGCGTCTCGAAGTTGTCCAGGTGCGCACCCGCGCCATGCAACTCCGTGCCGATGTTGTGGCCTGTGCGATGCGTAAACCACTGGCCAAAACCAGCGTTGACAATCACCTCGCGAGCTGCAGCATCCGGCTCCCACCCCGCAATCGGCTTTCCCTTGGCAAACCGCTGCTCTACCAGGCGAATGCCCGCATCGCGAGCCTCCACAACCGTGCGGAAGACGCGCCCCTCATGCTCCGTAGGATCGCGGTCCACAACCCCGGTCCACGTAATGTCATACCAGACCGCCGAAGGATCGTCCTTCAGCTTGCCCCATATGTCGATCAGGACGAATGAGCCACGTTCAATGCGTGACGACTTCCCTGCCACCGGCTCGTAGTGCGAGTCGGCCGCATTTGGCCCCACACTGACGTTTGGCCCATGCTCCCAGACCAGACCCTCCTTCGCCAACTCGGCCTGCAGATACTCCACCATGGCGAACTCATCCGTGCCTACACCGCGCACACGCGACCCCATCTCGCGCCACGCATCTTCCAGGATGCGATCGATCTTCCTCTGTGCGATGTAGTGTGTCTCCACCTGGTGCTCTGTCAGCACTGCCTCAAACCGGCTGACCAGGTTCGCGGAAGAAACAATCTCCTTGCCCATACCGTTCAGCACTTCAATGGTGCCGGCATCCACCATCGCCACATACATCACAGCGTTCCGCGGCGAATACTGCATGGCGATGCGCGTCGAGCCCTGGAGCATCTGTTCCAGCGCCGATTCCATCTCCTGCCACGTGGAATACAGCACACGCTCGCCCGGCAACGTATCCAGCTTACCCGCCTCAATGCGGTGGTTCAGCTTACGAGGCTCCCCTTTCGCGGGGATGAAGTAAAACCACCGACGTGTAACGTGCATGGACGGATCAAGCCCCAGGATGCGATACGCCAGCGGATCGCGCACGTGGTGGTCATAGAACAACCATCCATCCACTCCCGCCTGCTTAAGAGCCTCCTGCACCTTCGGAACGTCCATCATCCACCTCGCATTTTTATGCTACGCGTAAAAACAAAAACGCAGCACCCACGCCGGGTGCTGCGCTCGCTCGTACGGATTACTTCATAAAGGTAACGGGAACCCACACATCCGTGGTCTCCCACTTCACGTGCATCTCTGTGCCCTTCGCGGTGGTATTGCGGAACTCGATGGACATCATCTCCTGCGGTGCGGTCAACGATGCCTTCTTCATCGGTGCCTTGCCAAGATCATCAGCCTCAAAGCGCTCCGTTCCCCACTGTCCAAGATGCTTGCAGAACACCAACTGCCATTCACCCGCAGAAGGCAGCGTGACCAACGTGTACTTGCCTGCGGGAACATGCAGCGAACCCACCATCAGATCGGTATTGGTCTCAAAGAGCGTGGCTTCATTTGCGCCGGTGCGCCACCAGGTGGTGTACGGCACCAGATCGCCCATAATCTTTCGCCCGCGCATGCTGGGTGCGCCATAGTCCACCTTTACCGTGTGGCCATTGATGCTGGCCTCTGCCTGCTTCCGCGGACTGGCCAGAGGAGCACCCGGCTTGTGCGGAGCCATCTCCATTCCACCCTGCGCCATCGCCGAAAGACTCAAGCCACAACACAGCAGTGCAGCGGCTACTACCAGCTTCTTGATCTTCATAAACAAACTCCTTTTCGCGCCTCTCACGTTATACGAAACGAAGCATGGGAAGACAGCAACCGTCGCGCTATTTTTCAGACTTTTCCTTTGCCACCTCTGCCTCAAAGGCAGTCTTCTTCTCATTCACAGCCTGGTGGTATCCAGCAGGATCAATCCATACTGCATCACCTTGCTGTGGCCAGCGTGCCATCTTCCCCAGAAGGTCAAAATACACACCATGCGCGCCAAGAAAGATATCCACGGGAAGCGCGTTCAAGGTGGCAAATGTCTTTTGAAAATCCTGCTCAATTCCCGGATACGAAGCAGGTCTGCCCGGCGTGGAAACCAGCCGCACTGCCGGGTTCCACGACATGCCGCCCACAATCACCACTCGCAGCGTGCGTCCACTCTCGTGTGTCTCCATGGTCCACGTGGTGCATCCCTGCGTATGGCCCGCCGTCTTATGCGCAACGATGGTCGTGCCGCCCAACTGCACCTTGTCCATGTCATGCAGAACACGATCCACGTGAACCGGCGGAAAATGATCCAGCGAGTGATCATAGTCAGATGCGCCACCGTCTTCCATGACCTTCACATCGCCATCCATCACCATCAGCTTTGCGCCTGTCTCCTTCACCACCTCGGCGGAACCCGCGGCATGATCATAGTGTGACTGGCTGCTGAGAAGAATCCTGGTATCACTCCACTTGAAGCCCAGCTTTTCAATACTGGCGTGTATCTGCGGAGGCGACATAGCCAGGTTCGCGTTGATCAGGATGTTGCCTTTCGGCGTTGTGATCAGGTAAGCCGCAAGATCGCGCGATCCGACATAATACAGATTGCCCGAGATACGAAACGGCGCAGTGGGCGCAATCCAATCTGCTTTGTTCTGAGCTACTGCAGGTAGTTGCAGCGCGGCTATCACCAGCGCGGAATAGAGAACACGAAGAGTCATGCGCCAAGCTTAATGGCCACCGATACATCCGCAAAACAAAAACGTTTACGCTCCGGCAACATGATGCTGGAATTGCTGACGAAGCTGCGTAACCATGGACGGCCATGGAATATCTTGTTGGCCAGTAAGCGTCTCCACCCACACAAGGCTCTGTTCGCCTCGACCACGCGACGGATCGTAGATATTCAAGCGAGCCACGGCTACATCTCCCGGCCCAAAATCGATGCGCCCGCTGCGATCAATCCACGTCAGTTCAAAGACAAGGTCAGGCCGCTGTTCCGGCGTCACAAGTTTCTTGCCGAGATCCCCCACCAGCTTCACCATCTGCCTGCGTCCGAAAGAATCCATGCGGCCCGTATCCACGCGAACATTCTTTGACACGGCAAGCAGGTGTTGAAACGCATCACCATTGCACTGGTAGTAGTCCGTCTTCTGTTGCGTGCATCCAGGTTGTGGCGCCTTCTGCGCACACAAAGGCGACATAGCAGAAGCAAACAGCATAGCGATAAGTAATCGACTCCAGCGCATCCTTGTCCTCACTCAACAGCATTAGACGCGCTGGCGTCGTTAAATGGAAACCCGTTACCTTACGCCGTCACCCGCGTGCCACGTTTTGCAATGATGGGTTCCATGCGGCTGTACAGCTCCTGCAATATCTTCACGCCTGCTTCGGCCGCGGCATGATCCGGCGTTTCATTGGAGTCATTCCAGCCCTCTTCTTCGCCACCTACATTCGGCTGGATCACAATGCCATCACGCCGCGCAAGCAGGTTCAGGCCCTTATATCCGATGCCATAGTTCACACCCTCTTGCGGAATGAGCCACGCAATCTGTCCGCGCACCGGAACGATGCTTTGATCGCTCCACAATGCCTTCGAGTCATAGCCCGTGCAGCAGAACACAACGTTTTCCTTTAGTGATGCAAACTCATTCGGTGTATGAAACTCGCGCATTTCAATGCGTCCGCCAGCAAGATAAAACTCCTGCATTAGCAGCTTCGCGTAACCCGCAACGTTAAACGTCAAGGACGAGTTACGGCGCACATATTTCGTGGGGAATGGTGTTGAGCCAGGCGGCATATCTTTAGACGTTGGTGTAATGTCCGCAATGCTTTGGCTATAGCGTGCGAAGTGATGCACTTCTTGACTCTTTGCGGCAGGATCCCCTGCCGTATTCGGATCGACGGGACGGTTTCGATCGCGCGGCGGCGCATCAGAAAGCTGATAGCGATCGGTCCATTCGATGGGCGAACCGGACGCACCAAGATAGCTGTTGTACATGATCCACGAAGTGCGCGCCATGCGTTCCCACAACGCTGCGAAATCCGCTGGCGCATCCGTGCTGAGCGCCACTCGGGAATCCGGTGTCCACGAGCCGGTGGCGCGCACGCTACGGATGTAGGGCGCGGTCTGCTTCGCATAGATGGTTACCTTGTAGCCCATGCGTTGTGCTGTCAACGCAGTCGTCAGACCGAGCGCGCCCGCACCGATCACAGCGCATTCCTTCACGCCGGGTGCAGCTTCCATCGCCTTGCGCACGACCACATCGGCCGAACCCCATGAGAGCGACCATCCGCTGCCACCATGACCGTAATTGGTCACCACGGTCTTATCGCCTACCTTCAGCACGTCCATGCGCGGCCCTACCGCGCGAAACGGCCGCAGACATACCGTGATGCGGAAGATGCGATCCACATCCGCACGAATGGGAAGGATGTTTCCTGGCACATCATAAAAAGGAAGTGCGGGAGCGGTTGCCATAGCAGGCGCTGCGACATGTTTCGCGCAGCCTTGCAACAGGCTCAATCCTGTAAGCGCTGCCGATCCATGAAGAAATGAACGACGGTCCATCGAAATCTCTCTCCCCCTCGTGGTTGAAAGAAAACCATGCAAAAAGCCGTGCGGACGCACAACCATGAAATGTCTGCGGATGAATGAGGCGTACTTCCTCACTTATAACCGACATGCACCGTTTTCATAGGTGGAAATCCTCATTTTGTCCGGAATCTCCGGTCAGAGTAGCGCATATTCCCCGCATCGCGAGACAATAGAAGCAGTCATGGCATTGAACGTAGGCATCGTCGGTCTTCCCAACGTGGGCAAGAGCACCATCTTCAGCGCACTCACAGCAATTGAGGCCGTCGCTGCGAATTATCCCTTCTGCACCATCGACCCCAACGTAGGCATCGTCACGGTCCCGGATACACGGCAGAACCGCATCGTGGAACTGGTGAAGCCGAAGAGCATCGTGCCCACAACCATTGAGTTCGTGGACATTGCCGGCCTGGTAGCAGGCGCCAGCAAAGGCGAAGGCCTGGGTAACCAGTTTCTGGCGAACATTCGCTCCACCGATGCCACCCTGCACATCGTGCGCTGCTTTGAAGATCCCGAAGTGATTCACGTCGCAGGCAAGGTTGATCCGCTGGCCGACATCGACGTCATCAATACGGAACTGCTCCTTGCCGACCTGGACACCGTGGAACGCCGTTACGAGAAGGCGCAAAAGCTGGCACGCACCTCGCAGGACAGCAAGATCAAAAACGAGTTCAGCGCACTGGGCAAACTACGCGAGGCTATGAACGCAGGCACGCCCGCGCGTGCCGTGGAATTGACCGACGAAGAAAAGCCACTGGTTCGTGATCTCTTCCTCATCACGATGAAGCCGACACTCTACGTAGCCAACGTGGACGAAGCATCTCTCGCAGTGGGCAACGAACATACACGGGCCGTGGAAGCACGCGCAGCCAGTGAAGGCAGCGACGTTGTCCGCATCTGTGGCTCGATGGAAGCGGAAATCTCGCAGCTCGACCCCGAAGAACGCAACGAATTTCTTGCCAGCATGGGGATGGAAGAACCCGGACTGGACCGCCTCATTCACGCTGCCTATCGCCTGCTCGGCCTGATCACATACTTCACCGCAGGTGTGCAGGAAGTACGCGCATGGACCATCCGTAAGGGTACGAAAGCACCCGGAGCAGCTGGCGTTATTCACTCTGATTTTGAACGTGGTTTTATCCGCGCCGACGCTTATAACTGCGAAGACCTTTTCAAACTTGGCAGCGAACAGGCTGTGAAGGAAAAGGGACTGCTGCGCAGTGAAGGCAAGGAATACATCGTTAAAGACGGCGATATTCTCTTCTTCAAGTTCAACGTCTGAATCTTCGTCCGCACCCGCATTTTTACAGGTGTCAGCAGAGGTGTCAAAAGATTTCTTGACACCTCTCCGACACCTCTCTCTGACACCTGTTGTTTTCCCGCGCGGCCGCGGGTGCTACGAGGGTAAGGATGCAGGCCCGCGCGGAATGTGATGAGGTTTGTGGGACAGGGCCGAAGGCAAGGCCGAACCAACCGCAGCAGCACACACGTGAGAGAGAAAGAACGCGGGTGGCACAGGAGCGCCGCAGGCGCGGAAAGCGTGCGCCAGCACCGAGCGAGGGGAGCAAGGCAAGCAGAGCGCCGCAGCGGGAGGGAGCGAAGCACCCGCGAAAGCGGGAGCCAGACACGCGTATGAGCACCGGACGGGAGGAGCACCGGAGCCGTGCGGAAGCACGGCGAGGAGCGCATCGGACGCCCGGAGCGCAACCAGCGTGGCTGCCCGGGACGCCTCAGCGGCAAGGGCCTGAAGGGTGCGAGTCACCTCGCAGCACCCGAAGGGCGAGGGCCGGGGCGGTGCCAACTGGCACGACGGAGCAACGCGCAGGAGCGCACGCAGGCAAGCAGAGCGCAGACCGCGCGGCAACATGCGCGGTGCGAAGGGCAAGGCCCGTAGCCCGGAGATGCGACGCCCCGCAGCCTGTGCGGAAGGAGTGGAGCGGGCAGAAGCACGCGCAACGGATGGAGCACACTCAGAGTGCTTTTGCATGTCCGCGACGCGAAGCGAGCGGCAGCGCGCCGCAGTCGAACCAACCATGCCGACGGACTACAGGCGGCGCAAGATGGGAAAGAGCAGGTGTGGCGCAGGGCGTTGCTTCGCACGACCAAGACACGCCGGGATGGAGGGCTGTGCTCTTCGGCGCTGCCGCCGCCGCCGTCGTCGTTGTCGGTGGGAATGTGACGTGGCGTCGCCATGCACATTTCCACGGGCAACAGGGATGCAGTGGAGGGGAACGCAGCGGCAGTCCGGTGCCGTCGCCGGAACGGCACGGCACAGGCTGGCGGTGCGAGCCACGGAGCGGTGAGGTTGCGGAGCCGTACGCGTGGTTCCGGTCATGACTTTAGGGTTGTAGTTCGGCGCGTCGCATCACGTGCCAGCAATCCATCAGCAGGCGGATGCTCTCGCGTGTCCACTCATCGGCAAGGCCGCTGGATTCGAGATTGCGGCAGACGTTCCGGGCCTGTGCCGTCCACTGCTGTTCTGCTTCGCTGCGCGCTGCTGGTGGAGGTTCCGGGTTGCGGTGGACGTGTGGCTTGCGGCGCTTCGTCATCGGATGGACACCCGCATGACCGCTTCCGCAGCAGCCTGTATGAAGCCGATGCGGGTTTTTGGATCGTCGTCTGGCAGTGCATCACCCAACGCATTCCACGCGGCCAGCAGCATCTGTGCTCCGTAAAGCATGGCTCTGGCGTCCTGTGCTGTAAGCTGGCCGCGTTCTAACGCCTTGCTGACTGCCGCGACGTAGCGTGGCAG